>CAZEML010000039.1:0-25262 GCA_964513285.1 uncultured Candidatus Nemicrothrix sp. | reverse complement strand
CCCATCGCCGCGGTCCGCTCCGCGGCCTCGACCATCATCGATCGGGTCTCGTCGGCGCTGATGCCGACCGCTTCGGCTTTGGCGATCACCGCGTCGTCGCCGCCGTCGTCGACCTCACGGATCGAGGCGACGAGCTGCGCCGGGAGCAGCGCGGGCGCGGCCTCATCGGCGTGGTGGTCG
Source organism: uncultured Candidatus Nemicrothrix sp. (assembly GCA_964513285.1). Lineage (GTDB taxonomy): Bacteria > Actinomycetota > Acidimicrobiia > Acidimicrobiales > Aldehydirespiratoraceae > UBA11606. Next base: position 25,082 of record CAZEML010000039.1, on the reverse strand, counting down.
GTGAGCAGCTGGAGGTAGTGCTCCGGGAAGTCCCATCGGCCGCCGAGCCAGGCGGCGACCTCGCCGTGATGCCACCCGAAGACCTCGGTCTCGAGCGCGGCCAGGTTGCTCTCCTCGGCGTGCCATTGGCCGAGCACGTCGCGGTAGCGCGGCTCTCGGGTGACCAGGACGGGGATGCCCATGTCCTGCAGAAGCGCTGCGGTGAAGTTCTCGGACTGGCGGGTCGGGTCGATCCGGGTCGCGATGAGTGACGCGAGCGTCGCCCGCTTCGACGCTGTGGCCCAGAAGCGTTCGTGGTCGAAGCCCCCGCCCGAGCCGGGCGTCGGGATGGCCGCCCGCGCACCGATCGAGATCAACAGCCCTTCGAGCTGGTTACGGCCGAGCATGGTGGCCGCCTGGTGGACGCTGGTCGCGGCGGTCCGCAGCCCGAAGCCCGCCGAGTTCACGACTCGCAACACCCGTGCCGACGCACCCGGATCGAGCTGGACGATCGAGGCGACCGAGGCCATGTCGACATCGGCATCAGCGAGGGCGTCGAGCGCCTGGGTGATGAAGGTGGGGAAGCTGGGCGGCTCGTAGTCGCCGAGGATCTTGGTGAAGTCCGGGGTCCGCCCGCGGCCGAGAAGGCGCATCAGTCAGCCCGCCTTCCCATGCGGTTGGCGAAGATGCTGAGCACCCCGCCGAGCATCACGTAACCGATGACGACCTCGAAGAGGACGACGATCTGGGCCGGCATCGAGGCGGGGAGGGCGTCGCCGTAGCCGAGCGTGGTGAGGGTCACGATCGAGAAGTAGAGCGGCGACAGCGAGGTCTCGTAGTCGCCGTAGTCGATGGCGACGAAGGTGTAGATGATCGAGAAGACGATCGCGGTCATGGCCGTCATGAGGCCCCATCGGGCGAAGCTCCGGCCGCAGTCGGACGTGATGCGCCAGATCTCGTAGATCACGGCGTGGAGCCGGTCGCGGTTGCGGAACTCGTACAGATAGTTCTGATCGAGGATCACTCGGCGGACGAGGTGGGCGCCGTCGAATTCGGTGTCGCCGACGATGACCTCGACCCAATCGGTCGTGTCGAAGCCGCGGGCCGAACGAAGGTGAACCCCGCGGATGTTCGCACCGCGGAAGGTCGCGTCGGTGAGGTCGGCGCCCTCCAGGTCGGCCCCCCGGACCGAGGCGTGGGAGAAGTCCGCCCGCTCGAGCTTCGTGTTGAGGAGGCGAGCGTCGTCGAGCGTGGCGGCGCGTAGATCCGCATCGGTCAGGTCAGCGTCGCTGAGGCTCGTCTCGGTGAGATCGGTGTCGAACAGCGTCGCGCCGACGAGCGACGCCCGTCCGAAGACCACCCGGCGAGCTCGGCTGTTGCTGAGATCGCAGGTGTCGAGGATCGCCCCGATGAGTTCGGCGTCGTCGAGATCCACGTCGCGCAGCGACGACCCGGTCAGGTCCGCGCCGTTGAGATTGGCGTTGCGGAGGTCGGCTCGGTCGAAGATCAGCCCCCGCAGATCGGCGCCTCGGAGATCCAGGCCGCGCAGGTCCGCGCCGGCCAGCACCTCGGGGAGGTGGGCAGGACGGCTCGAAGCCGCGCCGGCAGGGATGACGGAAGCCACACCGGCAGTCTCGGCGGGTCCTGCTGTGGCATGAGGAGCCGCTTGACGCAGTTCAGGGGAACACGCCGTCGACCAGCCACTCGAGCTGGAACATCAACGCGAGCAGCACGGGACCGCCCATCGCCGCGAGGACGGCGATCGTCGACCACCGCACCCAGGTGGGCCGGTCCTGGAACCGGCGGGCGTGGTAGAGCGCGTCGAGTTCGTCGATCTCGGCCGTGGTCGCGGGATCCTCCCCGGACAGCACGGTGGACGCATCCTCGGCGATCTCGTAGCGCACCGCGACTCGGTAGCCGCGAGCGCCGAGGGAGAGGTTGCCCGTCTCGGGGTTGGTGTCGCTCAGGATCACGCCTTCGATGCCGGCGGACTCGAGGCGAGCGACAGCGAGGTCGGCGTCGAACCGACGCGGGAAGATCCCGACGACGCGCATCCCCGGCATGAGGCTCATGCCCAAGTCTGCCCCGAGGGCTGCCCTGAGCGCACTCGCCGCCCGGTCAGGTCAGTCGGCGGCGGAAGAAGACCCGGTCGTAGCCCGCATCGTTGGCCCGGTGCGTCTCGACGAACCCTCGCCGCAGGTAGTAGTCGAGGTTCTCGGTCATCGCCTCGTTGGTGTAGAGCCGGATCTCGTCGTGGCCAGCGGCACGGGCGAGGGTGTCCGCCAGGCCGAGGAGGGCGGCGCCGGCGCCGGTTCCCTGACGCTCGGGGTCGACGGCCACGTTGTCGATGAAGAAGTGGTCGGACTCCGGCCATCCGACGAGCACGCCGACGACGGAGGCGTCGACGATGCCCACGTGCACGACGCCGCGATCGATCAGGGCCGCGTAGTCGTCGAGCATCGGCGCTGGCCGCGCCGTCATCCGTTCGAGGTAGGGCGCGTAGGCCCGGCTCACGACCGCCTCGACCTCGGGACGATCCGCGGGGCGAGCGAGCCGAAGATCGAGGGCGGGAGGCGACATCCCCCGACCGTACCGACCCCAACCCGGGCGACGCTCCGATAGTTTTCCGCTCTCATGACCAATGCGATCGAGGTCGCCGACCTCACCAAGACCTACGGCGACAACCGGGCCGTCGACGGGGTGTCCTTCTCGGTCGAACCCGGTGAGGTGTTCGCCATCCTCGGTCCGAACGGGGCCGGCAAGTCGACCACCGTGGAGATCCTCGAAGGCCACCGTCGCCGCGACGGCGGCCACGTCTCGGTACTCGGGGTCGACCCCGACACCGGCGGCCGGGCGTTCCGCGACCGGATCGGCATCGTGCTGCAGGAGGCCGGGGTCGACAAGGAACTCACCGTGCGGGAGACCCTCGATCTCTACAGCACGGCCTACACCAAGCGCCGTTCGATCGACGACGTCATCGAGCTGGTCGAGCTCACCGACAAGCTCGACGATCGCATCTCCCGGCTCTCGGGCGGGCAGCAGCGTCGGGTCGACCTCGCCCTCGGCATCATCGGCACCCCCGAACTGCTCTTCCTCGACGAGCCGACCACCGGTTTCGACCCGGCCGCTCGCCGCCGGAGCTGGGATCTCGTCCGCGGGCTGACCGCCGATGGCACCACGGTCGTGTTGACCACGCACTACCTCGAAGAGGCCGAGGAACTCGCCGACCGACTCATCGTCATGGCCGGCGGACGCATCGCCGCCGAAGGCACCCCCGAGCAGCTGCGCGAGCAGGCCGGCACCGAGACGGTCATCCGCTTCGCACTCCCGCTGGTCGACGCGCCGCTGACCGGACTGCTCGATCCGCTCCACGGCAACGCGAGCGGCAGAGATCGACGCATCGAGATCTCGACCCCGAAGCCGACTGCGGACCTCGCCCACGTCACCAGCTGGGCCCTCGACCAGGGGATCGAACTCGACGGCCTCACCGTCGAGAGCGTCACCCTCGAAGACGTCTACCTGCGGCTGGTGGGGGAGGACGCATGAGCGATCTCACCCTCTTGTGGCGTTCGATCCGGGCGGAGAACCGGCTGTTCTGGCGCACGCCGATCGGCGCCTTCTTCACCATCGGTCTCCCGCTCGTGATGCTCGTGCTGTTCGTCGCCCTGTTCGGCAACGATCCGATCGGTACGAGCTACGGCGACATCGCGACCGCCCAGTTCTACGCCGCCGGCCTCGGCGTGTTCGCGGCCGCATCGGCGACCTACACGAACATCGCGATCAACATCACGATGCGCCGCGACGACGGCGTGCTGAAGCGGGTGCGCGGCACCCCGATCCCGCCGTGGCTCTTCCTCGCTGCGATCGTGCTCTCCGGCATGTGGATCGCCGCCTTCGCCACCACGCTCATGGTGGGTGTCGGCATGGTGTTCTACGACGTCGAGGTCGAGGCCGCCCAGCTCCCGGCGATGATCGTCGCGTTCTTGGCGGGTACGGCGTGCTTCGCCACGCTCGGCGTCGCCCTGGCGGCGGTGTCGAAGACGGCGGCAGCGGCACCCGCGATCGCCAACGCGACGATCCTGCCGCTCGGCTTCATGTCGAACGTGTTCGTGCCGCTCGAGGATCCGCCCCAGTGGCTCACCGTCGTCGGCGACATCTTCCCGCTCAAGCCGTTCGCGGTCGCCTTCACCGAGGCGATGTCGCCCTTCAGTGACGCGCCCGCGTTCGAGTGGGATCGGATCGCGGTGATGGTCGGCTGGATGGTGCTCGGCATCATCGTCGCCGTGCGACGGTTCCGTTGGGAACCCGTTCCCGGAGGCACCCGAAACCGGGGCCGACGGAATCGACGGGCCGCCGCCTAGCGGTCACACTTCGGGGCATGCTCTCGAAGTTCGACGACTTCCCGATCCACCAGACGCCTGAGCCGGTCGCTCACCCAGCGACGAGCGACAAGGACGTCTACGAGCGCTACTGGTTCAACGGCTACTCGACGGCGGGGGACTTCTACCTCGGCGCCGGCGCCGCGCTCTACCAACACCTCGGGGTGAAGGACGCCCATGTGTCCTTCATCCACGAAGGGCGCCAGTACGCCTTCCATGTGTCAGGGCGGCGCAGCGACGAGCCGAGCGATCTCACCATCGGGCCGTACTCCCTCGAGATCATCGAGCCGATGCGTTCGTGTCGCATCGTCGTCGCCGAGAACGACACCGAGTTCACCTGCGACCTCCTGTGGGAAGGCCGCACCGGCAACGTCGAAGAACCCCGCCATCACCTCGGGCGGGGGCTGCGCAAGCTCATGGACACCACCCGGTTCACCCAGCTCGGCCGGTGGACGGGCTGGCTGCAATTCGGCGACACGCGCATCGAACTCGACCCGGCCGAGATCGTCGGCACCAAGGACCGCTCGTGGGGCGTGCGGCCGCTGATCGGCGGCGACACCCGAGGCGCACCGGCGACCGAGCGCATGGGCGGGATCTTCTTCCTCTGGGCGCCGCTCAACTTCGAGGACCTGTGCCTGCACTACCAACTCTTCGACGACACCGTCGGCCGGCCGCTCTTCCAGGTCGGCGCTCGCCTGCCCGTCTACGGCTCGCCGGCCGAGCTGCCCGGCGTCGAGGATCCGACCGTCGAACACATGCGCAACCTCGAGCACGACGTGACCTTCGCGTCGGGCAACCGCATGATCACCGGCGCGACGATCGCGATGACCTCGGTCGAGGACGGCGCCCGCCACGAGGTACGGCTCGAGCCCATCTTCACCTTCCGGATGAAGGGCATCGGCTACAGCCACCCGGAGTGGGTCCACGGACGGTGGCACGACGAGCTCGCGGTCGCGAGCGAGTCATGGGATCTCGACACCGTCGACGACACCGCGTACGAGAACCAGCACTGCCAGCATCTCGTGCGCGCCACCCACGTCGACGGCGCCGGCGTGGAGCGGGTCGGGATCGGCGTGCTCGAACAGAACATCCTCGGGCCATACCGGCCCTACGGACTCGAAGGCTTCTTCGACGCCCCCACCTACGACGACTGATCGGATTTCTCGCGATCGGTGTCATAGAGAACGGGGGTCGGCGCATCTGTAGGGCTGTCGGGTAGGCCCCGACCCGATGCCCGGATGGTCCGGGATGGGCGCTCATCGGTCCGATCCAGGAGTCCCCCAGATGTCCACCCTCTCCCTCACCGCCGTTCGAGCCTGTGCCGTCATCGGTGTCGGCGCTGCTGTCGCCGTCGGTGCGTGGGCGGTCCCGACCCAGGGCGGTTCCGCGCCGGCTGTCGTCGCCGACGCTGAGGTCGCTGCGCCGGACGTGACCGTCCCGGCGTTGGCCTCCGCCACCGAGCGATCGGTCGATGCCGAGCCGGCGCCCGCCCCGCGGCCGGCCGAGTCGACCACGACGACCATCGGGGTCGCGGTGACGGGTGAGGTCGCCGATCCGGGCGAACCCGACCATCTCGCGCCGATCGTCGACGACACTCCCGAGCCTCAGCCGGTCGTGACCACGACGACCACCGTGGCGCCCCCGACGACGACGGCCGCTCCCGCCCCTGCGGTGACGGTCGCGTTCGCTGCCGCGCAGACCTACGGCTCCTGCGGCGAGGCGGTGCCCTACGACCTCTTCTCCGGTTCGGCGACGCCCGGCTCCACCATCTCGATCAGCTCTCCGTACGGCTCCGGGTCGACCGTGGCTGATGAAGCGGGCCACTGGTCGACGAAGGTCGAGTTCCCAAGTGCGCCGCGGGGCGAGACGTTCAGCGTGACGGTGAACGGGCTGGGCGGCTCCAAGACGTTCAGCTTCACCGCGACCGGCGAAGCCCACGCCTGAGCCGACGAGAACGGCGGTCAGTCACCGGTCAGCCCGGGTCGATCGACTCAGGTCTCCACCTCACGGCGCGACTACCCTCAGTGGTCGATACGCGCACTTGGAGTGGACATGGCGATCTTCCCCCGGGCGACGACTGGGCGGTCGTTGCTGATCTTGGCGGTTCTCGGCGGCTTGGCGGCAGGTTTGGCGGTCTTCGCCGGCCCGGTGCAGGCCCAGGACGACGTTCCCGTCGTCATCGAGACCCTCGACCCGACCCCGGAGTCGAGCGACGGCGTGATCGGCTTCACCCAGCCCGAGGTCGCCTCACAGAACTGGCGGGTTCGAGGCTTCGCCCAGATCGGCGACACCATGTACGTCGCCGGATCGTTCCTCCAGGTACGAGAGAACGGTGGCGCGGTCCACGATCAGGCCTATCTCGCGGCCTTCGACGTCGACACCGGCGACTGGATCTCGACCTTCCGTCCGACCCTCGACGACGTGGTGTGGGACATCGCCGCCACCGACGACGGCCGGTTGCTCGTCGGCGGGGAGTTCGACACCGTCAATGGCGAAGCCCGGAGCGGACTCGTCCTGCTCGACACCGACGGTTCCATCGACGCCGGCTTCGTCACGACGGTCGCCAACGTGGGCAGCGACTACGAACCGATGGTTCGCACGCTCGCGGTCGACGGCAGCACCGTCTACCTCGCCGGCGACTTCAACCGCATCGTCGATGATCAGTTCGCGCACGGCGTCTACCGCGTCGGGCGGGTCAACCTCGGCACCGGTCGGCTCCAGGGCTCGTGGCGTCCTCTCGTCAGCGGCGGTGGCATCTTCGACATCGCTCCGGACCCGGCCAGCGGCGCCGTCCACCTGGTCGGCACCTTCACCTCGGTGTCGGCCACCCCGGACACGACCGGCGCGGCGGCGGTCAGCATCACCGACGCCACGGTCATGCCGTGGTCGCAGTTCGAGTTCAACAACCTCGGCGCCAACTACCAGTACGGCGTCGGCGTGCTCGACGGCAGCGCGTGGGTGGCGGGCAGCCAGCACATGCTGCAGCGCCTCGACGCCGACACGTACCAGCGCCTCGGCTTCTACATCACCAGTGGTCAGCCGGGCACGATCGATCCCGTCGTCGGCGACTACGTATCGACCGGTGCCGGCGGCGACTACCAGTTCCTCGCCGTCGTCGACGGCCAGGTGATCTCCGGGTGCCACTGCCACGCCGGGCACCATTCCTCCGACATCGTCGAGGACATCAATGTCGGCAACCGGCCGATCCACACCTACCGGGCCGACGGCGAACGCATCGACTGGTTCCCGAGCCTCTACACCTGGAGCGAAGGGCCCTACGGCGCGACCGGCGACTCGAACGGATGCCTGTGGCTCGGCGGCGACTTCACCGGCAACGTCGACGGCTTCGCCCGTCACTGTCCGTTCGGGGAGACGACCGCCGAGGTCAACCGCCCCTTCTCGTCGGTCGTGGGCGACGACCAGGCGATCCTGTTCGAGGCTCGGGTGAGTGACCCGTCGGCCGCCAACACCATCGAGCTCCGGGTCCTGAACGATGCGGGGCAGTACCTGCGTCCCGACGGCACGTTCACCAACAACGCCGATCCGTTGCCGGCGACGACCTCGGGCGCCGGGTCGCGAGTCGTGCGCGCCGCCTACCAGCTGCCCGTCCTTCCGGCGGGCGACTACCAGCTCCAGGTGACCGGCGCGGGCGCCTCGGGCACCGACACCACCACGGTCGGTCTACGCGTCGCCGCCCTCGACGATCTGGTGATCGGCACCGGCCAGCCCTCGAACAACAGCTGGGACGTCTTCGACCAGAACGGCGGCAAGTGGGTCCGCGGTCAGCTCAACGATCCGGCGATGTTCGGCCCGCAGGGCTTCGTGCCGGTCAACTCGACCACGCTGCTCGACCACGAGACCGATCTCCAGGCCGCCGATCTCGACGGGGTCGACATCATGTGGATGGCACCGACGAGCGGCTCGCAGTACACCAACGCCGAACTCGGTGTGCTGGAGGACTGGGTGAACAACGGCGGCGTGATGGTCGCCTACGGCACCGCCACCAACAACGACACGGTGCTCGACCACTTCGGCCTGCCGCTGATCGGGAGCCTCTCGAGCGGCCAGATGTTCGCGGTGGGTGCCAACAGCGACCACCCCGTGCTCGATGGCGTGTATGGCCCCGTGGCGCTGACCGGCTACAGCGGGCGTCGCTTCGACGCCGCCGACGTCCCCGGCAACTGGACCACCCTGTTCCGGAACTCGGCCGGCGAGCCGACGATGGTCGCGGGTCCGTACGGCGACGGCTACATCGTGGCGCTCGCCACCCGCAACGTCCTGCAGTCCCAGACCGGCGTCGCCATGTTGGGCAACATGATGGCGCACATCACCGATGTCGCTCTCGGTCTCAACGACGCCGTCGGCTCGCCGCCCGTGGCGGCTCCCGTCGACGACCAGACCTCACCCGCGTTCCAGCCGGTCGAACTGCAGATCACCGCGTCGGATCCCGACGGCGGCACGGTCGGCTTCACCGCCGTCGGTCTGCCCGCCGGTCTGTCGATCGCTCCCACGACCGGTCTGATCTCCGGCACGCCCAACACCCCCGTCGAGAACGCGGCGGTCGTCGTCACCGTGCAAGACGACGAAGGCGACAGCGTCGACGTGGCGTTCTCGTGGACGATCGAAGCGGCCGAACTCGTCGCCCCCGACAACATCGTGGTCACGACCAACGGCGTCGACGAGGTCACCCTCACCTGGGATCCCGTACCCGGGGCGTCCGGCTACCTGATCCACCGCGACTATGTGTTCGCCAAGTGGGTACCGGCCGGCACCACGACCTGGACCGACACCACCGTGGTCGAAGGCGAGACCTACCGCTACCAACTGCGGTCGCAGGTCTCCAACGGCGACTTCTCGTCCCCGTCGCCGCTGCAGACGATCACCGTCTTCGACGACGGCGGCCTCCCGCCGTTCGGCACCCCGCCCGACGTGGTCGTGGAGACCAACGGGGTCGACGAGGTCTCGATCGAATGGGGCCAGGTCGACGACGCGACCGGCTACCTGATCCACCGTGACTACGTCTTCTTGAAGTGGGTGCCCTTCACCGAGTCGTCCTACGTCGACGACACCGTCGTGCAGGGACAGACCTACCGGTACCAGGTCCGGGCCCAGTCGGCCGATGGCAGCTTCTCGGCGCCGAGCCCGCTCGCCCGGGTGACCGTCTCACCTGACGGCCCCGACAACACCCCGCCGGAGACACCCCCGAACGCGGCCGCGGTGCTCGACGGCGCCGAGGTCGATGTCACCTGGGATCCGGCCGTCGACGACGTCGGCGTGACCGGTTACCTGATCCATCGCAACTGGCAGTTCTACGCGTTCGTCACCGGCGACATCACCGCCTACACCGACGCGGCGGTCGAAGCAGGCGTTCGGTACCGCTACCAGGTCCGTTCCCAGGATGCGGCCGGCAACGTGTCGGCGCCGACCGAGCTCTTGGTCGTCGACGTCCCGTAGCGGCACGGTCACACCGAAGCGGTCCCGGCCCGAGGGCCCGCCTACGATCGGCGCGTGAGCGCCTACGACGAGTTCGGCCTGTTCCACGAGAACGCCGCCGAGTACGACCTTCCGTTCGACGAACCCCCGCGGGTGCGCCGCGAGACCGTGTCGCTGCCCTCGGGGCTGGAGCTCAGCGCGCTCCGGTGGGGTGAGGCCGAACCCGAACTCGTGCTCGTGCACGGCGGTGCCCAGAACGCCCACACGTGGGACACGGTCGCCCTCGCCCTCGGCCGCCCCCTGCTGGCGGTCGACCTCCCCGGGCACGGCCACAGCGACCACCGTCCCGCCCACGACTACACGCCGACGTCGATGGCCGCCGACGTCGCCATCGCGGTCGAAGCGTTGGCGCCGCAGGCCGAAGCGGTGGTCGGCATGTCGCTCGGGGGCATGACCTCGATCTGTCTCGCCGCCGACCACCCGCACCTGGTGCGGCGCCTCGGCGTGGTCGACGTCACCCCGGGCACCGACCACGCCAAAGCCGAACCGATCATCACCTTCGTCGACGGTCCCGAGGAGTTCGACAGCTTCCAGGCGATCCTCGACCGCACGATCGAGTTCAACCCCGGCCGGAGCGAGACGAGTCTGCGCCGGGGCATTCTCCACAACGCCAAGGCGTTGCCCGACGGCCGGTGGACCTGGCGCTACGACCGGATGCGCGACTGGAAGGTCAGCGGTGCCGATGCGCCGTCGTTCGAGGATCTCTGGGGGAAGGTCGATCTCGTCCAGGTCCCGATCACCCTCTGGCAGGGCGGCAAGTGGAGTGTCATCGGCGACGAGGACGTCGCGGAGTGGATGCGCCGGCGACCCGACACCGTGCATCTGGTGGTCGAGGGTGCCGGTCACTCGATCCAGGGCGACAAGCCGCTCGAGATGGCTCGGCTCATCGAGGACCTCCTCCGCCGATGAGCGGCCCGCTCGTGAACCTGATGAGCCCGGCTCGCTTCGGGCGACTCGACCTACGCAACCGGGTCGTGATGGCGCCGATGACCCGGTCGCGTGCGACCGCCGACGGCGACGTGACCGATGTGATGGTCGAGTACTACCGGCAGCGGGCCGGCGCCGGCCTGATCATCACCGAGGGGGTGTACCCGTCCGAGCAGGGCAAGGGCTACTGCCGCACGCCCGGCCTCGTCAGCTCGGCGCAGGTCGACGGCTGGCGCCGGGTGACCGACGCCGTCCACGCCGAAGGCGGCACCATCGTCATGCAGGTCATGCACGTCGGTCGGATCGCTGCCGCGGAGAACAAGGCGGCGGAGGCCGAGACGGTCGCCCCGTCCGCCATCGCCGCTCGTTGGAAGATGTACACCGATGTCGACGGCGGTTCGATGGTGCCCTGCGAGTCGCCGCGGGCGTTGACGACCGGCGAGGTCTCCGAGGTCATCGCCGACTACGCCCGCTGCACCGAAATGGCCTTCGCCGCCGGCTTCGACGGCGTCGAACTCCACGGCACGAGCGGCTACCTCCCCGCCCAGTTCCTCTCGACCGGCACCAACCAGCGCACCGACGAGTGGGGCGGCACCCTGGCCGGCCGGCTGCGGTTCTTCGTCGAGGTCGCCCAGGCGATGGCGGCCGTCGACGGTGCTGATCGGGTCGGGTTCCGGGTGTGCCCCGGCAACCCGTTCAACGATCTGCACGACGACGACCCCGACGAGACCTTCCGGGCGCTCCTCGGCGAGCTGAGCCCACTCGGGTTGGCCTACTGCCACACGATCCGGATGCCGAGCACCGGTCTCGACACCGAGCGCTTGTGTCGAGACGCGTTCGCCGGTCCGCTGATCGTGAACGACTCGTACTGGCCGCTCGAAGCGAACGAGACCCTCGCCGCCGGCCGAGCCGACGCCGTGTCCTTCGGCCGGCTCTACATCACCAACCCCGACCTGGCCCAACGCATCGCCGCCGGGATCGAGCTGGCCTCGACCGACGCGGACCACATCTACGACCCGGGCCCCGAGGGCTACATCGACTTCCCGACGGCGACATCTGGCTGAGCGCCCGTGCTGGGTTCGAGCTGCCGTTTCGCGGCACAAACGTCGTCGAGGATCGCCATCTCCAGGGCGTCGGACAGCTCGCGTGGTGCGGCGTCAGCGCGGATCATCACCCGCGCCCCGGTCCCCTCGGGGCGGATGTCGACCGCTGCGGACCAGCGCGAGCCGGTGAGCGCGGCCGTGACCGCGGCCGGGGATGCCTGGATGTACACCTCACGTTCGATCGTCGACATGGACGCCCTCTGGTCTCGAGTTCTGACCGAAGTGTCGGGACCGGATGGGGGAGTTCCGATCCCCCAAAGAGGGGAACGCAACGCCGCCCAGGTTCCTACAGTGGTCGGGTGCTCGTGAACGGCCATTCCGGGGGTTCGATCGTCGGTCGCGCCGACGCGGTCCGGGGGCTGACCGAGCTCGTCGCCGGGTCACGGTTGGTAACCCTGATCGGTCCTGGCGGCGTCGGAAAGTCGACGCTGGCAACCGAGCTGATCGATGAGATCGAACCAGAGTTCGATCAGGTCGTCGTCGTGCCGCTGGCCGACGCCGACGACGACGCCGAGGTACTGCGCGTGGCCGCCGCGGCGCTGGCAGAGGAGGCCGAGCTGTCGCTCGAGGGGTTCGTGACGTCGATCTCGGCCACGTCGAACCTCCTCGTGCTCGACAATTGCGAACACGTCGTCGACGCGGCCGCCTCCCTCGTCGGTGCGGTGATCCGTCAGGCGTCCGATGTCCGGGTCCTCGCCACCAGCCGCCGGCCGCTCGATCTCAGCGGGGAGGCGATCTGGCCGGTTTGGCCGCTCGCGGTTCCGGCCGAGGACATCAGTGTCGACCTAGCGCTCGGGACGGCCTCGGTGCAGCTGTTCGTCGAACGGGCGCGAAACGTGGCCCCGACCTTCGATCTCGATGAGGACAACCTGCGGGTCGTGGTCGACATCTGTCGCCTCGCCGACGGGGTTCCGTTGGTGCTCGAGCTCGCGGCGGCGCTCGTCCGGACCCAACCCCTCGCCGCGATCCGCGACGTGATGGCCGACAGCGGCGTCGAGACGGCCCGCCGCGACGTGCTCGATCATCACCGTTCGGTCGCGGCCTCCCTCGACTGGAGTCGGCGGTTCCTCGCCGACGCTGACCTCGATCTCTTCGATCGCCTCGCCGTGTTCGTCGGTGGCTTTCGGGCCGCGGCGGTCGAAGCGGTCGCGCCGGACTGCGACCCGGCTGCGCTGCGCCGGCTGGTCGATCACTCGTTGGTCCAGTTCGACCCTCGGTCGGGTCGCTATCGCATCCTCGAGCCGGTGCGGCGTGACTCACTCGCTCGTCTCGATGCGGACACGGTCGCGGGAGCCCAGGCCGCCCACGTGGCCTACTGCGCCCGCGTCGTCGAGCAGATCCATGTCGCTCGTCATGCCCCCGATCCCGAGAACGAGTTCCCTCGGTTCTGGGCGGAGGCCGCCAACATCCGAGCGGCGCTACGCCGGTTGCGGGCCGAAGGCGACATCGAGGCGTACTTCTCGTTGGTCGGGCCGATCGCGCCGTGGATCGTGCACTACGTCCCGAGCGAGCGGCCCGCCGAGTGGGAGGAGCTGCTCGACACCCCCGGCCTCGACATCCCGGCAGCATGGCGGGCCAACATCTCGCTCGCGCTGGCCTTCCACGCCAGCCACCGCACCCGTCACCACGACGCCCTCCGCTACGCCGAAGCGGCCCAACACCACGTCGCCGACGACGACATCCACGTCGCGTTGGCCGAGCTCGCCAGCGGCAACGCCCATCTCGAGCTCGGCGCCACCGAGGCGGCCCGGTCGTCGTATCGCCGCACGATCGAGCTGGCCGCAGACATGGGCGAGACCTACCCGGGCATGCTCGGCCGGATCGCGCTCGCCCGGCTCGATCCCGACGACCCGGAGACGACCGCCTACCTCGAAGACGCGTTGGAGATGGCCCGAGGCGGATTCGCCGCCATGCACTCGATGATCGCGGCCGAACTCGCCGGACGCAGCCACCGCCAACAGCGCCAGCGCGACGCCGTCCGGTTGGCCGACGAGGCCATCGAACAGGCTCGGCGCACGACGGCGGGGGAGATCCTCGCGTCCGCGCTCACCACCCGAGCCGAGCTCGCCATCGCCGAGGACGACCGATCCGGTGCCGCCGAACTGCTCGACGAGGCGGGCGCGGTCGCGCGCATCATCGGCCACCAACCCCTGCTCCACCGCATCGAGGAGGCCTGGGGCGCGCTCGAACGCGGCGCAGCTGCGAACGACTCGGGGGCGGTACCCAACGGAGGACTCGTCGAGCCGTTGAGCGAACGCGAGCTCGGCGTGCTCCGGCTGTTGCGAGGCGATCTGACCCAACGAGAGATCGGTGATGAGCTCTACATCGCGGCGTCGACCGTCAAGAGCCACATCAAGTCGATCTACCGCAAGCTCGGGGTGAGCAAGCGCAGCCACGCGATCACGAGGGCCGGCGAACTCGGACTCTTCGACTGAGCGACGCTCGTAGGGTGGCGACATGGCCCAGACCCCTGCTGCGGAGTTCGTGATCGACGAGGCCCTGGTGCGGTCTCTGCTGGCGGCCCAGGCACCGGCGTTCGCCGACCTGGATCTCTCGATGGTCGCGTCGGGATGGGACAACGAGATGTGGCGCGTCGGCGAGGGTCACGTGGTGCGCTTGCCTCGCCGCGCGATGGCGGTGGAGCTCATCGAGCACGAACAGCGCTGGTTGCCTGAGCTGGCCCCGCTGCTGCCGGTCGCGATCCCGGTTCCGGTCGTGGCGGGTACTCCGACCGAGGCGCACCCGCGGCCCTGGAACCTGGTCCGGTGGCTCGCCGGTGCGCCGCTCGCCGACCGGCCGGGCTCGATCGAGTTCGCCACGGCCCTCGCCGCGTTCCTTCGGGCCCTGCACCGCCCTGCCCCCGCCGAGGCTCCCGTCAACGATTGGCGAGGGGTGCCCCTGTCGCTCCGTGCCGATCGGGTCGAGACGGGGATCGACGCCTTCGAGGCTCGGGGCGAGGGAGCGCTGGCGGCTCGGCTGCGCTCCCGGTGGGCCGAACTCCTCCCGGCCCCCGCCCATCACGGCGAGCCGGTCTGGCTGCATGGCGATCTGCACCCGCTCAACCTGCTCGAAGACGACGGCGCGCTCGCCGCGGTCATCGACTTCGGCGATCTCACGTCGGGCGATCCGGCCTCGGATCTCGCGGTGGCGTGGATGGCGTTCGACGGCGACGTCCGTCCCGACTTCCAGGCGATGCTGCCAGCGGTCGACCTGGCCACGTGGGCACGAGCGCAGGGGTGGGCGCTCGCCCTCGGTGTACTCGTGCTGCAGAACACCGACGACGACCCGGTGCTCGAGGCGGTCGGTCGAGCGACGCTCGACCGGGTGCTGTCCGACCGCCCGCCCCTCGGCTAGAGGCGCCCCTCCTGCAGGAGCACGGTGACTTCCCGCGCCCGGTCGCGGGTGGCGCCGAGATCGGCGAGCTTGCGCATGCCGCCGAGTTGGTTGCCCATGCGGTGGTTGCCCGAGAGGCGCTTTTCGTTGCGGGCCAGGAAGTCCCAGTAGAGCGAGGTGTAGGGGCAGGCGTCAGGGCCGGTGCGTTGCTTGGGATCGAAGCGACAGTCTCGGCAGTGATCACTCATCTTGTTGATGTACGCGCCGCCGGAGGCGTAGGGCTTGGTCGCCATCCGGCCGCCGTCGGCGTGGAGGGCCATCCCGACGACGTTGGGCGCCATCACCCAGTCGGCGCCGTCGATGAACGACGCACCCATCCACTCCGTCATCGCTCGAGGATCGATGCCGGTGGAGAGCGCCAGATTGCCGAGGACCATCAGCCGTTCGATGTGGTGGGTGTAGGCGCGGTCGTGCAGGGACTCGAGGGTGTGGGCGACGCACGCCATGTCGGTGCTGGCCTCACCGGTGAAGGCCGGCGGGATCGGGGCGTGGGCGTCGAGCTCGTTGGAGTCGAGGTAGGTGGGTCCCCAGAGCCAGTAGACCCCCCAGACGTACTCGCGCCAGCCGATGATCTGACGGATGAAGCCCTCGACGGAGTTGAGCGGTAGGCCGCGGCGCCGGTAGGCGTCCTCGGCGGCGTAGACGACCTCGCCGGGATGGAGCAGACCGAGGTTCAGCGAGCTGGAGAGCGTGCTGTGGGCGAGCTTCCAATCCGACCGGAGCATCGCGTCTTCGTGGGTGCCGAAGACGGGCAGGGCGTGTTCAACGAACTCGTCGAGCCGGACGAGCGCCTGGTCCCGCGTGACCGGCCACCATCCGGTCGGGTCGGCTCCCCACAGATCGATCTCGGGTACGGCGTCGAGGTCGGCGAGCACCCGCTGGTCGATCGTGTCGAGCGGGAACACGGTGACCTCGGGCCAGGATCGGCCGTCTCTGGGAGGCGGTTCCCGGTTGTCGGCGTCGAAGTTCCAGCGGCCTCCGGCCGGCTCGTCACCCTCCATCAAGATGTGGAGGCGTCGCCGTTGCCACCGGTAGAAGTCCTCCATGCGCAGTGACTCGCGATCGTATGCCCAGGTCACGAACTCGTCGGGAGTCGTGAGGAAGAGCCGATTGCGCAGGAGTTCGACGCCGAGCTTCTCGAGCCGGGCGACGGCGCGGTGGCTGTTGGGTTGGGTGGCGACGATGAGCGACACCTCGTGCTCGCGTCGGTGCGCAGCGATGCCGGCCTCGAGCGAGGGCGCCTGGCGATAGTCGACCTCGAACCCGGCCTCTTTCAGCTCGCCGGCGAAGTGTCGCATCGCCGAGAGCACGAGATGGGCTCGTTGGCGGTGCCAGCGGCGACTCGTCAGCGCGGCGACGCTCTCGACGAACAGCACCCGACACGTCGAGGGCGAACGGCCTCGGAGCGCGCCGTTGAAGCGGCTGAGCTGATCCCCCAGGATCAGAACGGTCGGCACGGCGCTCACGCGAGTGCCTCCACCATCGCCAGTGCCAGGACCCCGCGTACCGACCATCCGATCGTTCGGATCCAGTTGGTGCGCACCAGTCGGGCCCCGTCGTCGGGGTTCCAGCGCTGCGACAGGCGGCCGTGCAGCGGAACCTGCAGCAGGACGGTCGACATGGTGATCAGGCCGAGCAGTCCGAGGCTGAAGACGGCCAGCGCCCGCGACACGTCGTCGGGCGGGGCCGCCGCCAGGACCACGGCCGTGACCCCTTCGATGATCATCGGTGGGCCGACCACCCAGGCGGTCAGCTGGGTGTGGCGGGCCTCATACGCGGCGAACCCGTGGGCGGGGACCGAGGCGAACAACGGGTAGTGCACGATCTGGACGAACCAGATCACGCCCATCATCGTGAGGGTGGCCGCCGTGTGGAGGAGCACGACGGCGGTCATCACCGCACCGCCTCGGCGGCTTCGACCAGTTCGGGCAACCGCATGCCCGGTTCGTTGGTGATGGCGGTAATCGCCATGTCGGCCAGGCTGGCGATCATGGCCTTGGCCGTCTTCCTGCCCTCGTCGGAGGCGGCGCTCAAGACGACGACGGTGATGTCGTTCTCCTCGGCGAACTCGGCGATTTCGGCGGTCGGGAGGTCGGGGCCGAGGTGATGGACCTTCCAGCCGGCTTCCTTGAGCGCGGCGGCGGCCATGAACGCAGAGAGACCGTGCTGCTCGCCGGTCGGGGTGGTCACCGCCGCTCGACCGCGGGGGCGGCCCCGTTTGCGGGGGAGGTGAATCGCCAGCAGTCGCTCGACGATGGCGCTGGCGCGATGTTCCTGGGCGATCGTGAGGGTGCCGGCTTCCCACTCCTCGCCGATCTGGCGCAACGCCGGCGCGAACAAGCCTTCGATGATGTCGGTGATGCTCGTGCCGGTCTCGGTGTAGTCGGCGGTGATGCGGCGAGCCCCGGCCTCGTCGCCTTCGGTGAGCGCGGCGAGGAAGCGGGGGAGTGCGGTCGCGAATCCTTCGCGCGGGATCCGAGAGACCGGCTGGGATGGCGCCTCACGAACTCGGCGGAAGTCCTCGAGGTCGGCGGCCGTGATGACGTACTGTCGGCCCACCTGATGGGCGGGGAGTTCGCCGCGGCGCACCCACTGATACGCCGTCTGGTAATGGACTCCCAGTTCGTCGGCCGCCTCTTGCAGCCCGAGGGTCTCCTCTGAGGCCATGCCCGAGGGTAACACGTCCGATAAATGAAACTAAATCAGACTAAATGAAGCTGAGCGTCTCGTTCAGACGCTGATCTCGACCCACGTATCGTGAAAGGCCGCTGACCCGCGGTCGTCGTCGGGCACCGAGGCATTGGTCAAGGCGTTGACCGCTCGGCCCTCCGGAGACGAACGATGCCACCATCCGAACGGGATGGCTACCAATCCCGGTTGGAGCCTGGGACTGCGGGCAAGTGGCAGGGTCAGTTCGCCGCGTTCGTTGTGGACCCGGACCGGCGTGCCGTCGTCGACGCCCAACCGGTCAGCGTCGTCGGGGTGGATCTCGAGCTGTGGCGTCGCCGGCCGGGGGAGATGGGCGGGGAACTGGGCGTAGTTGGCGTTGAGGAACTTCACGTGTTGCTTCAGCGAGATGAGCTGAAACGAACCGGTCGGGCTCGGGAGGGTGGGATCCAGGGCGCCGAGCGTGAACACGGTGTCGGTATGGGGTCGATGCCCGGGCTCGAACCCGAAGCGGGTCCACCCATCGCGGGCGAGGGCCTCCCACGTGACGCCGTCGAGGAGTGGGTGCGGACGCTCGAGGAGCCCACGAATCAGCTCCTCGTCGGACTCGAACAGGGAAGGATCGTCCAGCCCGAGCTCGCGGGACAACCCGCGGAAGAGATCGTTGTTCGACCGAGCCTCGCCGCGCGGTGCGATCGCCGGCTGGTTGAGGGCGATGTTGAGATGTCCCCACGCGGGCGCGAGATCGAGATGCTCGATCTGGGTCGTGGCGGGGAGCACGAGGTCGGCGTAGCGCGCGGTGTCGGTGATGAACTGCTCGGCGACGACGGTGAACAGGTCGTCGCGTTCGAGGCCGGCGACGATCTGGTTCTGGTCGGGGGAGATCACCGCGGGGTTGCTGTTGTGGACGAACAGCGCGGCGATCGGTGGTTCGAGCTCGTCGTCGGTCAGGACCTCGCCGAGCCGGGCCATGTTGAACGTGCGGGCGGGCGGCGCCAAGGGCTCGTCGTCGAAACCGAACGCCTCCTCCCACCACACCTGTGTCGAGCGAGCCAGGCCGCCGCCGGGGTCGCGCCACGCCCCGGTGACGGTCGGGAGGGTGGTGATCGCCCGCATGATCTCGATGCCGTTCACGCGGTGTTCGGGCCCGACCAGCGAGCGGACGGCCGCGGGCCGACGGGTGGCGAAGGTGTGGGCGAGCCACTCGATGTCGTCGGCGGCGACCGCCGTCGTCGCCTCGGTGCGGTCGGGGGTCCATGACCGGGCCGACGCCAGCAGGTCATCGCTCCCGGTGGTGTTGCTGCGGAGCCACTCGTGGTCGAGAAGGCCGTCGCGCTCGAGAACGTGCACGAGGCCGAGCACGAGGGCGACGTCGGTACCCGGCTTCGGTTGCAAGAACCGGTCGGCGCGATCGGCGGTCGTGGTGCGGACCGGGTCGATGACGATCACGATGGCGCCGTCGTCGCGGGCGGCTTCGATGGTCGACCAGAGGTGCCGGTTGGTGACGAGGGTGTTGGTGCCCCAGAGCACGATCGTGCGGGCGAGTCGCAGGTCTTCGGGATCGATGCCCTTCGGCGCGCCGAGCACCTGGGCGGCTCCCAACCATGCGCTCACGCCACACAGATGCCGCTTGACGTCGGAGGTGCCGAGCGCGGCGAAGAAGCGGCGGGCGAGGATGCCTTTCTGGATGACGCCCTGGGTGCCGTCGAAGGAGTACGGCAGGATCGCCGCCGGACCGTGGGTGGCGATGATCTCGCGGAAGCGATCGCCGATCTCGGTGATCGCCTCATCCCACCCGATCGGTTCGAACTCACCCGACCCCTTGGGGCCGGTGCGTCGCAGCGGCTGAGTGACCCGGTCGGGGTGGTAGACCCGGTCGAGGAAGCGGTTCACCTTGGGGCACAGCTGACCCTGGGTCGTGGGGTGGTCAGCGAGACCCCGGAGCGCGACGGCTTCACCGTCCTCGACGGTGACCTCCCACACGCACGTGTCGGGGCAGTCGTGGTGGCAGGCGCCCCGGACGACGCCCACGTCAGTCGCGGTCGGGCTCGGCCCGCTCGATCCCGACGACCGCCTGGAGCAGCGCCGAGTAGGGGACGAGCACGTGGCTGCCGTCGGCGGTCTCGACCTCGGCCTGCACGCCGTGCAGCTCGACGATCGTGCCGGTGGCGAGGTCGGTGTCGATTCGATCGCCGGGGCTGAGAACTCGGCGAAGCGCACGGCTGGCCGCGATCTCGCTGGAGACGGCGCCGCTGCCGCTGTAGGCCACCAGTGCGATCGTGAGGGCCACGCCGAAGAAGAGCGCACCCGCGGCGAGGGTGAGAATGGTCGTGTCGATGCCGAGCTGGTTGGCCGCGATCAGGCCGCCTGCGAACAGGATCGCCCCCCGCACGATCGGCGGAACGCGACGCCGGATCCCGGGCGAGACGTGGCCGAGGGACCGCTCGAGGGCGGCGACGATGAAGGTCGCCGCGATGTTGGCGATGATGACGACGATCGCGGCCGAGAGGGCCCGCGGCACATAGTCGACGAGATCCTCGGGCAGCTGATCGAGGGCTTGTTCGTTGACGAAGCCGAGCGCGGTGATCAAGCCGATGATCACCGCCACCGAGAAGAAGAGGCTGGCGATCGCGCCCGCGCTGCGCTGGAGCGCTTCGGGGCGACGCTCGTTCATGAGCACCCCGCGGACGATGCGAGCCAGCAGGCTGCCGATCACGACGCCTCCGGCGACGGCGATCGCGGCGGCGATCCACTCGTTCATGCCCGGTCCTTTCTCGGTCGGTAGGTCATCGGCCTTCGTCCTCCATGAGGTTGCGAACGGTAGCGAACGGGATGCCCATCAGCTCGAAGAGCAGCGAGAGGTCTTCTCGGTTGCGGATGGTCTCGTTCATGCGGACGCCGAGCCGGGCCACGAGATCGTCGGGGCTCGCCAGGGTTCGCTGCAGCGCCACACCGAGCTCGGGAAGGGGTTGGGCGAGTTCTTCGAGCCGGTTCGCGCAGCGGTCGCAGGTGAGGATGTGTTCGTCGACTTCGGGTTCCGCCACGGGGCCAGCCTCGAGCCACCGCTGCAGGCGTTTGCTCGACGGGTGCATCCCGAGCTTCCAGCGCCGGCTCATGGTCGCCACCCTTCTAGCGCGGTCGACAGGAGTCGCCGGGCCCGGAGGAGCCGGGTCTTTACGGTCGGCAACGGGACATCGAGGACGGCGGCGATCTCGTCGTAGGACATGCCTTCGACTTCGCGAAGGACGACCACCGATCGGCTGAGCTCGTCGAGCTGTTCGAGCGCGGACTCGAAGGCGTCGAACGACACGCGGTCCTCGACGGTGTCCTCGACACTCGCCGCCGGCGCGAGGTGAGCCGATGGTGCGTCCTCGGGGAATTCGGTGGGGTCGAGGTGGACGTCGCGGCGACGTCGCAGGGCGGAGATCGCGGTGTTGTGGGTGATCCGCAGGAGCCAGTTCTTGAGCGGGGCGTCGCCGCGGTAGGACGGCAACGCCTGCCACGCCTTGAGGAGCGCGTCCTGGGAGACGTCTTCCGCGAGATCGGCATCACGGGTGACGGACAACGCCACCCGGTAGACCGCGTCGGCATGGCGGCGGGTGAGTGCGGCCAGCTGTTCGGCCGGCTCGAGGCCGAGGAGGTCGGCGTCGGGACGTTCGCCCCGGGGTGCCGGTCTGCCGTTGTTGGTCGTGGCGCCGGCCGCCGTCGGCGTGGGTGCGCTCGTCGGGACCGTCTCGGTGTCGTCGAGTCCGGCCATCGCCAACAAGCCGTCCCACCAACGGGTTCGGGGGCGGAGCACGGCGACCATGGCTCTCCCGACGCCCGACGGGCCCGAGAGGTCGCGAATCGGCCAGGGAAAGATTTCTCGCGACAAATCCGAACCGTGTGTCGTCGGGAGCCCCGGAACGTTGACCGTGGGCACCACCCAACCCGCCTCCACGGTCAGCCAGTCGGGGGCGCGCTCTTCGGAGGGCGTCCTCGGCGCGTCCGGGCGCAGCCGGAGGCGAGCCCGGAGGTTCACGACGCGGGGTCCATGAAGCGGAACGCCTCGCCCAGCCCGATTCCGGCGAGGCGACCGTGATCGCGGGCTTCGCGCAGGGTTCGGTCGGCGAAGGCCTGGGCCTGGCGGCCGTCATCGTCGTCGTCGATCGCCATCGTGGTCTCGAACTGGGATTCGTGGGCGAGGAGGGCGTCGACCTTCGCGCCGAGGTGCCGGCGGGTGATCGCCTCGACGTGGTCGGGTTCTTCACACTCGAACAGCAGCAAGGCGGTGGGCCGGTGATGGGCCAAGCCCTCGGTCATGTGCTCTCGGTGATAGTGCGGGTCGCGGGCGGCGACGACCGCGTCGACGGTGAGGAAGCCGGCGGCTCGGTGATCGGGGTGCATCCGCCAGCGTCGCCACGGGTCGTGGCCGAGCACGATGTCGGGCTGGGTCTGCCGGATGATGCGGGCGACCTCGCCGCGCCGGTCGACCGTGTTGGTGAGTTCGCCGTCGACCGCCCGCAGGAAGTGCACCTGCGCGTCGGGGTGGATGCGTTGCGCCGCGATCGCCTGCTCGGCCTCGCGTCGGGCGATGAGTTCGTCCTTGTCGGCGTCGACGTCCCAGGTGCCCTTCGATCCGTCGGTGCAGACGAGAAAGTGCACCGCGGCGCCGGCGGTACCCCACTTCGCCAGGCTGGCGCCGCACTCGAACTCGATGTCGTCGGGGTGAGCACCGATGGCGAGCACGCTCGTCGGGGTGGGGAGGTCGACCCGCATGGTCAGCCGCCTTCCTGCTGGGATTGGAGTCGGATGAGGTCGGCGGGTTCGTCGACGTCGAGGGCGAGGCTCGCGTCGTCGATCACGGTGACGGTGAGGCCCCGCCGTTCGGCTTCGTCACAGTGGGCGGCGAACGAACCCGGGCCGTAGTGGAACGTGAACGGTTCGCCGGTGGGGAGCGACATGACGTTGCTCCCGTCGCGGGGGCCGTCGGGTGCGATCGCAACCCCCGGGCCGGCGACGACGCGGAGGTCGTCGGCGAGGGGCAGGTCGGCGTGGGCGATGATCACCCGCGCTGGTGCATCGTCAGCGGCGGCGATGGCCGCGACCGCGGCGGTGACGCTCTCGTTGAGCCCTCGAACGCCCGGCGCGAGGACCTCGGCGCCCATCTTCGACGCCCACCGGGCGACCTCGGGATCGTCGCTGACCACGTGCACCGGCAGTCCGCGGGAGGCGTGGACGACTCGCTCGGCCATCGCCCGTGCGAGCCGGGTGCGGTCCGCCGCGGACAGCACTCCCGAGAGGCGCGTCTTGGCGTCGTCGAAGGACCGGATCGGGATCAGCACGGCGGCGTCGGTGGCACGCACGCGGCGAGTCTAGGGTGGGTCCATGACCATGCGTGTCGCCGTCCTCGGTGCCGGGTCGTGGGGGACCACCGTCGCACACCTCACCGCGCACAACGCCCCGACCACGATCTACGCCCGCCGCCCCGAGATCGCCGAGGCGATCAACGAACGCCACGAGAACCCGGCCTACCTGGAGGGCTATCAGCTGCATCCTGACCTGAAGGCCTCCGACGATCTCCCGTCGGTGGTCGCCCAGGCCGATCTGTTGGTGATGGGCGTCCCGTCGGGCAGCTTCCGCCAGACCCTCGAGGACCTTCGGCCGCATCTGCGTCCGTGGGTGCCGGTCGTGTCGCTCGCGAAGGGCCTCGAACTCGGCACCGGCCGGCGCATGACCGAGCTGGTCGAAGAGGAGCTCGACGGTCATCCGGTCGGCGTGTTGACCGGGCCGAACCTCGCCAAGGAGATCCTCGCCGGCGGGGCTGCCGCCGCGGTGATCGCGTTCACCGATCAGACGATCGCCGAGCGGCTGCAGGCGGTGTTCAACCATCAGCTGTTCCGGGTGTACACGAGCACCGACGTGATCGGGTGTGAGCTCGGCGGCGCGCTCAAGAACGTCATCGCGCTCGCGGCCGGCATGGCCGACGGTCTCGACACCGGCGACAACACCCGCGCCGCGGTGATGACGCGAGGCCTGGCCGAACTGACGCGCCTCGGCGTGGCCCTCGGCGGCGAGCCGGCGACGTTCGCCGGCCTCGCCGGGATGGGCGATCTCCTCGCGACCTGCATGAGCCCCCAGAGCCGCAACCGTCATGTCGGCGAGCAGCTCGGGCGGGGCCGCTCCCTCGACGAGATCCGCGCCGAGATGAACCAGGTGGCCGAGGGCGTGAAGTCGGCGCCGATCGTGTGCGAACTGGCCGCCCAGCACGGCGTCTACATGCCGATCGCCGAACAGATGCGGGCCTGTGTGCAGGAAGGACGCACCGCGATGGAGGCCTACCGTGGCCTGGTGCGCAACCCCGCCGCTCGCGAGATCGACCCCGACTGATCATGGGACTCCTCGATCGTTTCCGGCGCCGACCCGCGCCCCTCGACCCGTCGTTCGGGCAGCTGATCGGTGACCTCAGCGGGCCGGTGGCTCGCATCAGCAAGGAGGGTGCGGTCGCGACCCTCGACGGCTCCTGGCGCATCGAGTGGGGCGTGCTCGCCGGCCCCGAGTGGAAGCGCGCCGCCGACGAGAAGGCGGTTCGGCAGGGTCGGGTCGACGACGCGCCGGTCTACGAGACCTGGATGCGGGTCCCGGGTGGCGACGTCATCCAACGGGTCGGTGTGCTCAACGACGGCCAGGGCCAAGCGCTGTTGATCGAGTACGAGAACGCGTCGCCCAACGCGGTCGTCGTCGCGACGGTCGGTGTGGGCGGCGGTCAGGTGAGCGCCGAACTCTCCGGCGTCCGGATCGACGGCGTGTGCTGGATCCGCCCCAGCGTCGATGGTGGTGCAGTCGCGGTGAGCGACGACATCTGGACCGAACTCGCGGCCGGGCCGACCGCCGCGTCCGCGGCCGGCGACGGCGATGTCGCGATGCTCGTGCCGGTGCCGCATCGCCAGTCGGTGTCGGTCACGGTCACGATCAACGGCGACGGCCGGATGCGCCCGGCATCGCCGACCGACATCGCCGCGGGCTGGCGAGCCGTCACCGGCGCCGCGCTCACCGTCGAGGTGCCCGACGTCGATCTCGCCGCCGCGTGGCGGCGGGTGATCGGCGATCTCGTGCTGGCGGCCGGCAGCGACGATCCGGTGATCGCCGGCGAGGCCGCCTG
>CAZEML010000038.1:0-25375 GCA_964513285.1 uncultured Candidatus Nemicrothrix sp. | reverse complement strand
ATCGCTGACGAGCCTCATGCGGCTGGCTGGCCGCTGCCCCGCCGGGTCGTCAGTCGAAGTTCTCCCAGTAGCGGCTCGGCATCGGGCCCTGCTGGTGCTTGTACTTCGACTTCAACGCGCCCGAGCCGTACGGCGTCTCGGCCGGCGTCGTCATCTGCTGGAAGCTGATCTGCCCGATCTTCATGCCCGGGTAGAGGGTGATCGGCAGGTTGGCGACATTGCTCAGCTCGAGGGTCAGCTGACCGTCGAATCCGGCGTCGACGAAGCCGGCGGTCGAGTGGATCAACAGGCCGAGACGGCCGAGCGAAGACTTGCCTTCCAGCCGGGCGACCAGATCGTCGGGCACCGCGACCCGCTCCAACGTGGAGCCGAGCACGAACTCGCCGGGGTGCAGGATGAACGGCTCGTCGCTGTCGTCCGCGACCTCCACGAGCTCGGTGAGCTCCTCGAGGT
Source organism: uncultured Candidatus Nemicrothrix sp. (assembly GCA_964513285.1). Lineage (GTDB taxonomy): Bacteria > Actinomycetota > Acidimicrobiia > Acidimicrobiales > Aldehydirespiratoraceae > UBA11606. The sequence continues at coordinate 24,922 of CAZEML010000038.1, read as the reverse complement.
TCTGCTTCACGTCGATGTGACCCATCGTGTGGTTCTTGAACACTCGGAAGAAGCGGTCGAGCCGCAGGTCGACCGACGACGGCTGCAGGCTGTTGGGCCCGAGCGGTTCGATCACGATGCGGCCCGAGTCGAGCTGTTCGCGGATGGTGCGGTCGGACAGGATCACGAGAGGTCTCCAGCGGTCTTCGTGGCATGTAGAGGTGTGGGAACGGCGGCCGGGTCGACCTCGACCGGGCCGCTGCGATCGGGATGGTCGCCGGCGCGACCGTCCTCGTTGTCGAGCAATTCGAGCTGATCGCCGCGAGCGGCACGAGCGCCTTCCATCCAATGGGCCCGGCACAAGAGGTCGTAGGTGACCTCACCCGCGGTGGGCCCACCGGTGTCGCCGACCACGACCGTCGCACCGGAGATCACCTGGACCCCGTCGACGAACCGGGCGTTGTGGGTGGCGCGGGCGCCGCACCAGCAGCGGGCCTCGACCTGGATCTCGGTGCGCATGTCGGCCAACTCCATGAGCCGAGCCGAACCCTCGAACATCACGCCCTGGAACGTGGTGAGCAGTCCGAAGGCGTAGACGTCGACGCCGAGTTCGTCGACGACGCGAGCCAGTTGCTCGCACTGGCCGGGTTCGTAGAACTGGGCTTCGTCGCAGATGACGGCATGGAGGGTGCCGAGCGACTTCTGTCGTTGGCGGACCAGTTCGTAGAGGTCGTTGCCGGGTTCGACGATCTCGGCGTCGGCCGAGACACCGAGACGACTCGACACCCGTCCTTCGCGACGGTCGAGCTGGGTCATCAGAATCGTCGACAGCCCCCGGGCGCGCAGGTTGTGGTGGATCTGCAGCGCCTGGGTGGACTTGCCTGACCCCATCGTCCCGAAGGTGAACCGCAGCTTCGCCATCGGCGGCGACCCTACCCGTTTCGGACGAATCCCTCTCCTCAACTTCGGGCGGAAACTACCGTTGAGTACCAGAGATGGGTGCAGCGGACGATTCCGCCTTTGAGTTCGCCCGAAGCCGGGTACGAAACGAGATCTACTTCGACCAGCGACGGCTGGTGGACGTCGCCGACGGCGTGGGCATCATCGCGATCGCAATCGGGGTCCCGTACCTGCTGTGGGACCACGTCGACCACACCCGGTTGGTCGTCTGGAGCGCGCTCCTCGCGTTGTCGACCGCGAGCTGGGTGTCGACCGCGATCCGACCCGACACCCGCAGCCCACTCCTCCGCGCGATTCGGTTCGGCTGGATCTGGGGTTCGGCGGTGCTGTGGGCTGCACTCCCCTGGCTGAGCCCGTCCGCCGCAGAGGTCGATCTCGTCGCGTGGGTCCTCGTGTTCGTCGTGACCTACGGCATCGCGAGCGACGTCGTCTTCATCCCCCAGACGAGCGACACGTCGCTCGCCATGATCCTCACGCCGTACACGTCGAGCTATGTCCTCGTGCTGCTGCTCGCCGAGCAGTGGGGCGCGGCCGTCGCGGTGCTGCTCTATCTCGCCCTGTTGGTGTGGGGCGGAAACGGGTGGAAGGCGATCACCGACTCGCTCATCGATCGGCGGGTCGAGAGCGAGGTCCGCAGCCTCGTCGACGAACTGACCGGCGTCGGGAGCCGGGCCGCGGCGACGCTCGCGATCGACGAACTCCTCGCCGAACCGGTGGAGGAGATCGCCTGTGTCTTCCTCGACATCGACGACTTCAAGCAGCTGAACGACACCTACGGCTACCCCGCCGGCGACGAAGTCCTGCGGCAGGTCGCCACCCACATCCAGACGGTGCTCCCCGACAGCTGGACGGTCGCCCGCTTCGGCGGCGACGAGTTCGTGGCGATCGGCGCGGAGCCGGCCGAACTCGACGAGCTCGCCACCTTCACGGCCACGATCACCGACCACGGCCCGATCACGCCGCTCGACCTCACCTTGAGCATCGGACGCACGACCCTCCCCCGCGCCGACACCGAGGCCGCCGCCCTGTTCCGTGAGGCGGGTGCCGCACTGCGCGCCGCCAAGGCGGCGGGCAAGAACCAGCTGGTCGACATGAGCCCGCGTCTACGGGAACGGGAGTCCGATCGCCTCGCGCTGGCGCAACGACTCACCGATGCCCTCGACGAACAGGACATCGTCGCCTTCGGCCAGGCGGTCACCGACCTGCGCACGGGGCGGCCGGTCGGCCTCGAACTGCTCGCCCGCTGGCCGCAGTCCGATGGGTCGATGGTGATGCCCGGCGAGTTCGTTCCGATCATCGAAGAGCAGGGCCGTGGCCCGCAGCTCGGCGAGCTCATGGTTCGCTACGCGGTCGACTTCCTCGCGGAGCTCCGACAGGCCGGCGTCACCGACGTGTACGCGACCGTCAACATCTCGGCCCGCCACCTCTTCCAACGCACACTCGCGCACACCGTCGCGGCCATCCTCGAGCAACGCAACGTGCCCCCGCACCAGCTGGTGTTGGAGGTCACCGAGAGCCAGCACCTTCCGCAGTCGTCGATCTGGCGGACCACCGCCGAGCAGCTCCGCGCCATCGGGATCGGGCTCGCGATCGACGACTTCGGAACCGGCTACTCGTCGATGGAGCAGCTGCTGTCGATGCCGTTCACCCACCTGAAGGTCGACCGCATCATCACCCAGTCGTTCCATCGCCCCGGCGCCGCCGATCTCGCCGCCGCCATCGCGGCGATGGCCCACGGCGGCGACATGGTGGCGATCGGCGAGGGCATCGAGACCGAGGCCGAGCATCGGCAGATGATCGACGCCGGCTATCTCTACGGGCAGGGCTACCTGTTCGGTCGTCCGGTGCCGCTCGACGAACTGATCGGCGAGTTCACGTCGACGCCGGTGCCGAATCCGACGAGCTGAGCGCCGCTGGTCGCGTCGCCAGCGACGCCATCAGCACCACGCCGATCGCCATCGGAATCGAGCGATAGGTGAACCAGGCGTGGATCTGGCTGTGATTCGAGGCGATCTCGAACCAGATGAACGGGACGAGCGCGGCGGCCGCGACCACAGCCCGGGGCGCCGTCTCTCGCGCTGGTCGCCGAACCAACCCGGCCACGACGATGAGCACGGCCACCAGCACGGTCGTCGTCGCGAACGGGCGACCGCGGAAGATGTCGACGTTGTCGGAGATCGCGTTGCCGAAGCCAGGGTCGGAGTAGACGGTGTCGCCGTCGAGTCGCCGCCCGATCGTGTCGGTGACGTCGTCGTACACCAAACGCGGGCTGAGGATCAGGCCGGCGTAGACCCACTTGCCGAGCCACATGCCCGCGTAGCCGACCAGCCAGCCGACGCCGGACAGGACCATCCATCCGGCGGTCTCGATCCATGAATGCCCGCGCTGGAGCGCAGCGAGTCCGACGAGCGCGGCGACGAGCAGCCACTGCCCGGGGACCGCGGTCAACAGGTCGATGTACACGAACGCGGCGCCAGCGAGCAGGCTCGGGTACCAGACGCGCGAGCGGGTGAGTCCGCCTGCGGCGATGGTCCCGGCGAGCGCCGCGCCGGCCAGGCCGGCCGCGAACGCGAGGGCCTGATGGATCGAGCCGGGCAGCGACAGGATCGACGTCGTGAGCACGACCGGGGCGACGAGACCCCCCGCGGCGGCGGTCCCCGAACTGCGGCGCACGACACCGAACACCGCGGCCCCGGCGATCGCGATCGCCAGCATGCCCACCACCCGCAGACCCGACAGACCGACCGTCGCCAGCACCGGCCGAACGATCGGGGCCGAGCCGTGCCAGTAGCGCAGGTAGGTGTCGCGGTTCTCGGCCGCGGTCGCGCCGTCGTAGGGGTTGAGGTTGCCGAGCAAGCGCCAGCACGGGCCGAGGTTCGGCGCGAGCGCGGTCGTGGTGAAGATGCTCTGACCCTCGATCTCACCGAGCCCGACCGACAGCGTCGTGCACTCGCTCGCCTCGTCGATCTGGATCCCGGCATTGTCGAGCGGGCGTTCCTCAGCGGTGATCTCACCCCGTCCCTCGGCGCGTTCGAGCGCTTCGACCACCCAGATGTCGGGCACGAGCTCGGCGAAGATCAGCCCGCCGATCCCGACGAGCACGCACAGGGTCAGCGCGACGAACGTCATCACCGCCTGACGAACGACCCCCGTCACGGCGTCTCCACGAGTACGGCGTCGGCCTCGACCGCGCCCGTCCAGCAGTAGAGGAGCACGGTCGGCGTGGCGCCGAAGCGTTGGGCGTGGCGGTGCCACGGCGGGTTGTGCACCGCGTCGCCCGGGCGGGCCGGAGTCCACGAGCCGTCCTCGCTTCCGAACGACGGTGTGCCGGCGAGCACGTGGTACAGCTCCTCGGCCTCATGCTCGTGCAGCGGGTAGTGGAGGTCGGGGCCCCAGACGCCGATCCCGACCCGCACCGACGGGTGTTCGACGATCGACGGGGCCGGCCCGACGAGCTGCACGTACCCGTAGTTGGCGAGGTACTCCTCACTCAGCACATCCAGATAGCCGGCGGTCCGCCGCCACGGCAGATCATCAGCGATGCGGAGGAACTCCTCGATCACCGCATCGATGTGCGCGTCGGTGCCGGTCGGCTCGACCGCCCGCAGGTGACGGGTGACGGTGAGCGGTGGCGCCGACGGGATCTCGTCTGGCGCCTCAACCGACTCGAGGGCGTCGATGACCTCGGCGACCATCGGGAACTCCGGCGACGGTGTCCGCCCACGATGGAACGCGGCGATCCGGGCCAGGAGCTCGTCGATCATTGCCGCAGTGTGCCACGCCGACCGTCCCGCTACGATCGGCCGCCACCGCGGGTGTAGTTCAATGGTAGAACATCAGCTTCCCAAGCTGAGAACGCGAGTTCGATTCTCGTCACCCGCTCTACACGACGCCCTGGCCGCTGGTCGGGGCGTCCGTCGTTTTCAGGACTCCTCGGCGATGAAGCCCTTCCATCCGGCCATGTAGTCCACGAACGCGGGCGAGAGACCTTCGTCGGCGAGGTACTGACGGGTCACCGGGTTCTCGACCGGAACGAACCGCTGATCAGCGGCGTACCGGTTCGGGAAGTCGTGGTGGAGGATCGCAGCGCGACCCAGCATCACCCAATCAGCGCCCGCAGCGAGCACCCGCTCGGCGTCCTCAGGAGTCCGGATCTTGCCGGCGACGCCCAGGCGCACATCGCCACGGTCGAGCTCGGTGAAGCACGACATGAGGGTGCGGCCGGCGAACTCCGTCTCTTCGGGCTCCTTGAAGACGTCCCACAGCGACATGTCGAGGAAGTCGATCCTCTGTTCGGCGAGGAGACGCTCGGCGACCTCGATCATTTCGCCCAGCCGCAGCCCGAAGCGCTCCGGCGAGAGACGAACGCCGAGGATGAAGTCGGGGCCGCACTGCTCGCGGATCCCGTCGATGATCGCGAACAGCAAGCGAGCCCGGTTCTCGAGCGACCCGCCGAACTCGTCGGTGCGCTGGTTGATCTTGGGGCTCAGGAACTGGGCGACGATGTAGCCGTGGGCGCCGTGGATCTCCACGCCGTCGAACCCGGCCCGTTCGCTGCGAACGGCTGCGGCGACGAAGTCCTCGATCAAGGCGAGGACCTCGTCGTGGTCGAGCGCTCGAGCCCCGGTCTCTTCGTCGGCGGACGGGCACACGGGCGCTTCACCGATGAGTTCCGCCGGGGAGCGCATCCCCGCGTGGTGCAGCTGGACGATGCTGACGCTGTCCTCGGCGTTGATGGCCGCAGCGAGGCGGGTGAGACCGTCGAGGTGTTCGTCGCCGAACACACCGAGCTGCCCGGGGAACCCCTTGCCGATCGCCTGCACGTGAGCGGCGCAGGTCATCGTCAAACCGAAGCCACCCGTCGCCCGCATGGTGAGCCAGTGGTACTCCTCGTCGGACAGCACCCCGTCTTCGTGGCTCTGGGAGTTGGTGAGCGGGGCGAGCATGAACCGGTTCTTCATGCCCCGGCCTCGGGGGAACGACATCGGGTCAAGCAGCGTGGTCATGGTCGATCTCCGTCATCGGGCTCGGGTCGGCGGACTCTACTGGGAACGCTGCCACCGTCCAGCAGCCACGGTCATGGTCGGCTAGACCCGTCCCATGACGACTCCGACCGATGTCGCAACCACCCTCGAAGCATTCCCCACGGTGCTTCGCACCTTGCTCGAACCCCTCGACCCCTCGTCGCTGATCGTGCGACCCGAGCCCGGCGAGTGGAGCGTGCACGAGGTCATCGGCCACCTGATCGCAACCGACGCCGGCGCCTTCGAGGAACGCATCCAGGGCATCCTCGACGGGAATCCGGAGATCCCCGGCTTCAGTCCGTGGGCGGCCATCAACGAGCGCGATTTCCATGCCGTCGCACTGCCGGACCTTCTGGCCGAGTTCGACGCAAGCCGGGCACGAGTCGTGCCCTTCGTCGCCGCGCTCGACCCCGAGCAGCTGACGGCCACCGCTGACTACCCCGCGTTCGGTACGTTCTCCGCCGGCGACTTCGTCTACGAGTGGCCGTTCCACGACCACGAGCACCTGCAGCAGATCCTGGCCATCACCAAGGCCGCCTACCTCCCGTCGATGGGCGACGCGATGCGGACCGCGCTCGTCGGCCCCGAGGAGTAGACCGCAGATGACCGACGGACAAACGGTCCTGCGGTGGGCGATCGTCGGCACCGGGTTCATCTCGAACACGGTCGTCGAGGCGATCGCCGCCTGCGCTGGCTCACGCGTCGAGCTCGTCGCCGGACGAGACGCGACGCGGGTCGCCGACTTCGCGGCCCAGCACTCGATCCCTCACACGTGTGTCGGGTACGAGGACGCTGTGTGCGACCCCGACATCGATGTCGTGTACGTGGGGACCCCGAACCATGCCCACCATCCGGTCGTCGCCGCGGCCGCGGCCGCAGGCAAGGCGGTTCTGTCGGAGAAGTCGCTCACCACGACGATGGCGACGGCTCACGAACTGGTCGACGCGGTGAGCGAGCGGGTGTTCTTCGTCGAGGGCCTGATGTACCTCGCCCACCCGGTGATCGGCCGCTTCGTCGAACTCCTCGCGGACGAGCGAACCGGCACGGTCACCGCGGTCCACGGTCGTTACGCAGCGGACATCGCGGCGGTCGTGAACCCACTCGGCCGGGGCACGATCTACAACCTGGGCTGCTACCCGGCGTCACTGCTCCACCTGACCGTGCAGACGGCGTTCGGTGAAGCGGCGTTCGCGACCCACGAGCTGACCGGCCATGGCACCCGCACCCCGGACGACACGATCGGGTCGGCAGCCGCGTCGTTGCGGTTCGCCAACGGTGTGCTCGCGACACTGTCGTCGACCGACGACTACGGCATGGCGTTCGACTTCACGGTCCACACGACGACCGGTGAGCTGCGGTTCCTCACCAATCCCTGGTTGCCGATCGCCGGCGACAACCAGATCCAGTGGACGCCCTACGACGGCGAGCCCGAGACGATCACCGTCACCAGCGACGGAGACGCGTTCATCCACCAGACGAGGCTCGTCGAACGCTGTCTGGCAGAGGGCCGCACCGAGGCGCCTCGTCCGTCGCCGCGCCTGCACGACTCGCTCGAGATCATGAGCCTGCTCACCGAGTGGGAAGCCGCGGCCCTTCAGCACAGCGGCTAAACGAGACACCGCCGACCGGAGGACTCCCTCCCTCGGCCGGATCCGATGCAGCTAGACGCCGGCTCCGACTCGACGGTCGACGACGACTCGGCGCCACAGCGGTGCGGTCGGGCCCAAGACGTTGTCGCCGGGTTTGCCCGTTCGTGGTGCGGCGCCGCCTTCGGTGAACGCCTCAACCATCGCCTGGTCGCGAAGCCGTCGCGCCTCGCGGAGGCGGGCCGCGATGAGGGTGGTGCCCGTCGCCGGCCACTGCGGTCGGGGCATCTGTTCGGCTTGACGCCGGTTGCGGAGCAACGTGGTCTCGTGGACCTCGCGGTCGTAGCCGTAGCGCGATTCCAGCGCCTTCAGCATGTGACGATCCATCGGTCCACCTCCTTCGCGATCCACGTGTGGCGTCACGTTGATGACGGCTGAACGCGGGCCGAGTCGCGGCAAACGGTTCGACCGCCTCTGGTGGTGATGACCAACGTCATCTCAAGCGCGGGCTCGGACCCATCCCGGCGACCTAGAGTCGCGGCTCGTGAGCGAGGCGTCGTCGATGGTGGATCCCGGAGAGATCCGGCTGCCACGCGCGACGCGCTCTCCGCTGCTCGCGGTCGCCCGTCGGATCGGGTTCGCCGTAACGCTCGTGCTCTTCGTCGCCATCGTCGTTCGCCTCGGGCGCGACGGCTACGTCGACGACAGCGGAGACGCGATCGGCTTCCTCGACGCGTTGTACTACGCGTCGGTGACGGTCACGACGACCGGCTACGGCGACATCACTGCGGTCTCCGACGGCGCCCGACTGGCGACCATCGCGCTGATCACCCCCGCCCGCATCGTGTTCTTGATCCTGGTCGTCGGCACCACCGTCGAGGTGCTGACCGACCGGTCTCGAGAACTGCTTCTCATCCGACGCTGGAGGCGCCGCGTGAACGATCACTACGTCATCTGTGGATTCGGATCGACCGGGGCCGCAGCCGCGGCCGATCTGATCCGCCGAGGGGTGGCACGAGACGACATCGTCGTCGTCGACATCGACCCCGACGTCGTCGAACGAGCGACCGAGCTGGGCTTCGTCGCCGTCCACGGCGACGTCACCAACAGTGCGGTGCTCAACCAGGCAAGGATCGCGGAAGCGAAGGCGGTCGTCGTCGCGCCCAACCGCGACGACACCGCGGTCTTGACCACCCTGACCGTTCGCGAGCTCAACGCCACCGCCCACGTCGTGGCGGGCGGCCGAGAGCAGGAGAACCTGCACCTGTTGCGACAGGGCGGCGCCGACGAAGTGATCGACGCCACCGCCGCAGTCGGCCGCATGCTCGGCATCGCGACCCGTTCGCCCGCCGCGATCGGCGTGCTCGACGAACTCCTCGAGGCGGGCAGCGGCCTCGAGCTCACCGAGGTCGAATGCGAGCTCCCGACCGACGTCCCGGTCCTCCCCGACGGCGCGTTCCTCGTGGCGGTCGTGCGCGGTGACCGTCACCTCCGGCCCGACGCCGCCGGAGATCCACGCCCCGGTGACCGCCTCGTCGTCCTCAACGACCGCGACTACACGCCCGAGGTCTGACGGCGCTCAGCTACGGCCGACCGAGTCGCGGAGGGCCACCTCGGATCGGTAGCCCATCACGATCTCGTCGAACGGCATCGGTCGGGCGTAGTGGAAGCCCTGCCCGAGCTCGCACCCAAGGCTGCGCAGCACCTCGATCTGCCCTGGCTGATCGATGCCCTCGGCCACCATCGTCATGCCCGCGGAGTCCGACAACCCGGCCAGCGCGGCGATGACCGATCGTCGCTGGGGGTCGTGGACGAGGCCGGCGATGAACGACCGGTCGACCTTGATGACGTCGATCGGCAAGGTGACGAGATGGGTGAGTGACGAGTAGCCGGTGCCGAAATCGTCGACGGCCAGATGGATCCCAGCGTCGGCGAGCGCAGCGAGGCTGGTCGCCAGCTCGGTCCCTCGCCGGGTCGATGGGCCGAACACCTCCCGCTCCGACAGCTCCACCGTCAACCGTCCCGGCTCGATGCCACCGGCGCGGAGCGTCTCGGCGATCCGGGCGGGATAGTCGGTTCCGCTGATCTCGCTGGCCATCGCGTTCACCGAGATCGACGGGGTCGCACCGACGTCGATCCGCAGCCGAGCCATGTCGGTCGCGACCCGATCGAGCACGACCTGGCCGAGGTCGCCCATCCGTCCGGTGTCTTCGATCACGTCGAGGAAGTCGCCGGGCAGCAGGATCCCGCGATCGGGGTGGCGCCAGCGAGCCAGCGCCTCCAGGCCGAGCCACGCGCCATCGGCCAGCGACACGATCGGCTGGTAGTGGACGACGAACTCGCCACCGTCGAGCGCGTCGGAGAGACGCTCGGCCAACTCACGACGGGTGACGATCGGACCGAGCCGGCGTTCTCCGCGGTCGTGCTTGTCGGCGAACATCGCCGCATCGGCTTCGGAGATCACAGTCTCCGCGTCCTGGCCCTCGCGACACGCGACCGCGCCGACGCTCGCGCCGATCACGAACTCGCCCGTCGAGAGCGAGAACGGCGATGCGAACGCATCGAGGACCCGGTCGCGCACCGCGCCGACCGGATCGGCGCCGGTGGCCTCGGCGACCACCACGAACTCATCGCCACCGAACCGGGCGACCACGTCGGACTCCCGCACCTCGGCGCGAAGACGGGTCGCGACTGCGGACAGCACTTCGTCGCCGACCTTGTGGCCATAGAGGTCGTTGACCGGCTTGAAGCGGTCGAGGTCGACGAACGCGACCACCAACGTCGAGCGGCGCTCGCCGGCCGCGAGCCGCGCGTCGAGGGCGGTGACGAGCTGATGCCGGTTGGCGAGGCCGGTGAGCGGGTCGTGACCGGCGCTGTACTCCAGCTCCTCGCGAGCGCTCTGGAGTTCGGTGATGTCGTGGCCCGAGATGACGAGCCCCCCGACCGTCGGGTCCTCGGTCAGGTCCACGATCGAGAGCTGGCACGGCACCGGGGTCCGGTCTTCGGCGTGCAGGGTCACCTCGATGGTGACGTGTCGACGGTCTGGCCCGAGCGACTCGATCGCCTGATCGAGATGCGGGCGGTCGACCGGCATCAAGACGTCGGTCAGTGGCTTACCCACCACCGCACCCGGATCGAGGCCGGTCATCCGCATCAGTGCGCCGGACGCGGAGCGGACGACACCCGCACCGTCGGTCAGCACCGTCAGCGTCGAGGAGAACTGCAAGAGGGTGCGGAACATCGCGGTGTCGTCACCGGCGACCTCCCACCCGCGCCGCTCGGTGAGATCGCGGATGGCCAGCAGCACGAAGGCCTCGCCGTCGTGCTCGAACGCCGTGCCGTTCGCTTCGACCAACCGCCAGCCGTCGGCGGCACGGGCGCGGAACTCGATCAACGACCCGACGTCTTTGCCCTGCACCGTGCCGAGCGAGGAGATCACCCAGTCGAGGTCGTCGGGATGCACCAGCTCGAGCAGCGATCGGCCCTGCCATTCCTCGAGGGACCAGCCGAAGCGAGTGGACGCGGCGATGTTGGCGTCGTGGAGCACCCCCAGGGTGTCGACGACGAGAACCGCGTCGGGCAGGCGGTCGAGGAGCGGACCGAACGCCGCCTCATCCATGCCTTCATCTTCGACGATCCCTGAACGTTGTTGAGCTTCACCACCGTCCGTGATGTCGCCTTCCCGACGATTCAGAGGGGCCGCAGCGCCGGTTCTAGGGTGCGGCCATGACGGGGGAAGCGGATCGAATCGATCACGAGGCGTTCGAGGCCCAGTGCCGGGCGGGCGTCGAAACGTGGGTGGCGGACCATCTCGGTGGCGAGGTCGTCGCCATGGAACGGCTCGAACGCTGGCGCCCGCAGTGGAAGGTCACCTACACCGCCGCCGGCGAGACCAACGCCGTTCTCGTGCGCGGCAACCGGCCGATCGCGCCGGTCGAGTCGTTGCGGTTCGAGATGGAGTGCATGCAGGTCCTCGAACGCAACGGCATCCTCGTCCCCCACATCCACGGCTGGTGCGACGACCCGGTCGCCTTCGTCATGGACTGGGTCGAGACCAAGGACCGGGCGCCCGGGATGCTCCACACCGCGATGGACACGCCCTCGGAGATGGACCCCGATCGCTGGCAGGCGATGCTCGGGTACATGACCCACCTGGCGGCGGTGCACGCCGTCCCGCTGAGCGAGTTCGCGGACGTGACCCGACTGCCCGATCCTCCGACCGAGCCCCGCGAGATCGCGCTCCACGCGGTCGATCGCATGTACGCGATGGGCGAGATGGCCGGAAACATCGATCCATCGCTGTCGTTCCTGCAGTTGTGGCTGCGACGCAACGCGCCGACCCATCGCAACGACGTCCGCTTCCTGTGCGGCGATGCGGGCCAGTTCATGTCTCGCGGTCCGGAGGTGGCCGCGCTCCTCGACTTCGAGATCGCCAACGTCGGCGACACCCACTGGGATCTCGCCTGCTTCCGGGGTCGGCACCCCTACGAGAACATGGGCGACATCCCAGCGCTGTACCGAGAGTACGAACGGGTGACCGGCCAGCCGATCGACCGTGAGGTCGTCTGCTACTACACCGTCGCCTTCCTCCAACTCGCGGTGATCGGCGCGACGTTCTTCATGATCCCCGAGATCCGGGGCGGCAACTGGATCGAGGGAATGCTCGAGAAGGCCAGCATCACCCGCCGGGCCTACGAAGCGATCGCCGAACTCGCGGGCATCGAACTCGAGCACGACCTCCACCTGCCCGACCCGACACCGGACTCGTTCGAGGCATCGGGTCTGCGCAAGCTGATCGCGGACATCGAACGGCTTCCCACCTCGACCGCGTTCGCGGACTGGGAGCGCGACCTGCTGGGCGCGATTCCGGACTTCCTCCTCAACTACACCCGCCACCGGAGCTGGTTCGAGCGGGTGTCCCGCGAGGACATCGAGGCGTTCCTCGGCGAACGGTTCGACGATCTGGCGGCAGCCGACGCCGCGCTGCAGATCCGCATCGACGCGGACGACCCCCGCGACGACGAGGCACTGGTCGTGCTGATGCACCGTCGCATGCTGCGACTGTCGATGATCACCACCGGCACCGACCCCGACGCCGCGAACCCGTTCTTCTACGTGCTGGAGCCGATCCTGGAGCGCTGACGGCTCCGGGCCGGGCCGGGTCACACGGCTCATACCCGTCGCGATCGGACCGAAACTGGTTCTCATGTTGTGCCCATTTCGGCACAACGACCGCGCCCGGAGGCGAACGATGACCCGACCGACCCCGATGCTGGGGGGCGAACGCGATGGCTGACGTCGATTCGACGGCCGCGTCGACGATCGCTCTGCGTTCGGGCCTGGAGGCAGCGCTCGCGGCGCGAGTGTTCGACGCTCTGGCGGACGCCGTGGTCGTCATCGACACCGACGCCAAGGTCATCGGTTGGTCCTCGGGGGCGACCCAACTCTTCGGCTACACCACGAGCGAGGCGCTCGGACGGCCGCTGCGAGAGCTCGTCGTGCCGGTCGACCGAGGCAACGAATTCGCCATGTTCCAAGACCTCGTCGAGGCTGGGCGCACGATCCGGGTGAAGAGCGAGCGGCGGTCCGCGACCGGCGAGGTCCTCAACCTCGACCTGCACGTCTCGGCGGTGTTCGACGACGACGGCACGACGATCGCCACGATCGCCAGCTACCGACCGATCATCGAGGACACCGCGCCCGCCGGCTCGGTCCATGTCGACCCGCTCACCGGCGCCGCGACTCGAGCCGGTCTCGCCGCCGCCCTCGACGTCTTGCTCGCCCAACGAACCCGCAACACCCTGGCCGCAGCCTTCATCGATCTCGACGGCTTCAAGGCGATCAACGATCAGCACGGCCACCAGGTGGGCGACGAAGTTCTCGTCGAAGCGGCCCGCCGGTTGATGGCCTGTGTCCGCCAAGGGGACGTCGTCGCTCGGCTCGGCGGCGACGAGTTCGTCGTCCTCGTCAACGATGTCGACGACGAAGGTGTCGACGCGTTCGTCGCCCGGCTGCTCGAACGCTTCGATCAGCCCGTCGAGGCCTCGGCTGCGACCGTGTGGCTGGGCGCCTCCCTCGGTGTCCGCACGGTTCGCCCGGGCGAGGACGTCGACACCCGCGCCGTGCTGCACGACGCCGACCTCGCCATGTACGACGCCAAGCGGCGCGGCAAGGGGCAGGTCGTCGTGTTCGACGACACGATCCGCTCGCAGTACGGCCGCGCGGTCGCGATGGCGGACGGGATCCGAGTCGGGCTGCGGCGCAACGAGTTCCGACCGTGGTACCAGCCGCTCGTCGACCTGACCACGGGGGACGTGGTCGGCGCCGAAGCCCTGGTCCGCTGGCACACCGAGGACGGCGGCGTCCGTCCCCCCGCCGACTTCTTGCCGATGGCCCGCCGGCTCGGCGTCATCGGCGAGCTCGACCGTCAGACGATGCTTCACGCATGTGACGAGCTCGCCCTCTGGCACCGCACCCCCGGGCTCGAAGCGCTCTTCGTGACCATCAACGTCACCGAAGTGTCCCTGCGCCACGGCGCTGCCGAGGAGCTGCGGGCTGCGCTGGCCGAGCGCGACCTTCCACCGGACCGATTCTGTGTCGAGGTCACCGAGACCGCCGTCGGCCTGCTCGACGCGGAAGCGCTCGCCGAGGTCGAGGCGATGGCCGAGCTCGGCGTCCACATCGTCGTCGACGACTTCGGTGTCGCCCAGGCATCCCTCTCCGCGCTGCGCGATCTTCCCCTGTCGTTCCTGAAACTCGACCGCCGGTTCGTCAGCAGCTTCATCGAGTCGGTCGACGACCGAGCCATCGTCGCGGCGACCGGGTCGCTCGCCGCCAGCCTCGGCACCTCCGCGGTGGCGGAAGGCATCGAGGACGTCGAGTCGGTGACCCCGCTCATCCGCTACGGCTACAGCGTCGGACAGGGCTACGCCTTCGCTCCACCGGTGCCGGACGAACGGTTCCGGGAACTGGCCGTGACCGGCTTCCCCCAGATCGCCTCGGTGGTCGACCGGGATCTGCGCAAGCGCGCGGCGCAGACTCGCCGCGAGGTCAGCTCCACCGGTTCGTTCATGACCGACATGGCGCGCCATCTCGGCCTCGACACGACCCGAGGTCGCCGATGAGCAACCTCGTCTTCGGCTACACGAGCGTCACGGTCGGCGCGTTGTACCTCGTCCTCACGGCGCAGGTGCTCCGCGAACTACGACAGGCCGGGGGACCGTTGGCGTTCGGCTTCATCGGCGCGTTCACGACCTGCGCCCTCCACCACTTGTTCCACGCCCACCACCTCCTGGGCTCGGATGTCGCGGCCGACCTGCCCGAAGGTCTGGCGATGATGGCGTCGATCGTGCCGGCGAGCGTCTATGTGCGCTTCCGCTTCAACGCGCTGGTCGGACGGCCCGCCGACCACGAGATCGACAGCTTCAGCACGCCTGCGCTCAACGCGATGGTCGTGTCGGTCGCCGTCAGCGGCGGCTTTCTCGTCTGGGTGGCGATGCGATCCGTCGGCCGCACCGAGCCGCTCGACGGCTGGGCGTTCTGGCCGGGCATCATCATGTTCGCGGCGTATCTCGCCGTGGCGTGGCTGCTCGCCCTGACCCAGGTGCAGCGCCACCGGACCGAAGGCGTGGTGTCGTCTTCGGCCGTCACGTTCACCGCGGTCTTCTTCACCTGCAGCCTCTCGCACTACGCCTACGCGCTGGGGCGGACCGAGGCCGACTGGCACATGGCCGCGGCCGACACCCTCGGCGTGTTCGGGGCGCTCGGCTTCGTGACGATCGTCGTGTGGCTGCGCCGCACCCATCACCGCCGGTACGCATCGCTGGTCGGTGGCGCTCGCATCCGCGAGACCAAGATCGTCCCGCCGTGGGTGACGGCGTCGAACTGATCCGACGCGACCGTCAGCGGTGGTAGTACTGCCGGCCCCAGACGGCGAGCGGGTTCTCTCCATCGCGGACGGGCATCCGCCAGGTCGCCGTCTCGGCATCGGCGAGACGGAGCGAATACAGCGCCCGGGGCTCCTCGATCGTGTCCTCGATGTACGCATCGGCGAACCGTTCGGGCGTGTACCGACACGCGATGTCGCGGTAGCGATCTCGCCAGACGTCGTCCTCACCGAGGTCGTGTTCGAGGACGGCGGTGCCGCGAGCGACGAGCTTGCGCATCTCGCCCGACGACTCGTCGATCGTGCAACACACCATCGGTGAGACCCGGAGGTCGTCGAGCCAGGCCGACTTGGCCCGCGGCGTGAACCACAGCTTTCCGGCGTCGTGCTGGAACCAGATCGGCACGACTCGCGGCAGCCCGTCGCGGTCGATGGTGCCGAGCCGCATCAGATGGCCGGGTTCGGCGAGAAAGGCGGCGAGTTCGTCGGTGGTCAATCCCGGCATGGGTGGACGCTAGCCCTCCCGTCGCGCCCACACCCCGTAGAGCGGGTCGCCGAACGCACCGTGGTTGCGATGCTCGCCGATCGGCGCATCGAACCCGTCGGTCAGCTCGAAGTAGCGGCCGACGAGCTGGACCCGAGCGTGGTCGGAGTTGGCGAGCCAACCTCGGATCGCCTTGGTGGGGAAGCACCGGTTCGAGAAGGTGCAGACGAAGACCCCACCGGGGCGCAGCACCCGGACGACCTCGGCGAACACGTCGAGCGGGCGGGTCAGATAGTCGACCGAGACCGCGCACGTCACACCGGTGAACTCGTCATCGTCGAACGGGAGACTCGGATCGACGTTGAGGTCCTTCACCACCCACTCGTCGGCCATCTCGTTGGCGGCCAGTTCGTTCGCGTTCATCCCGGTCACCACGAGGCGTTCCGGCTTGGTCGGGAAGTGTGAGATCCACGACGAGCAGATGTCGAGCACCGGCCCCGACGCGGAACCGCACAGGCCGAGCTGCTCGTACAGGGCGCCGACCGCCTCGATGGCGCCGTCGTCGATGTGGGTGACGAAGCGGTCGAAGGCGTAGAAGTCGCCGTCGTCGGTCTCGTCGTCGCGGGCGAAGAACCCCGCGGGGAACTCGGTGTGATGCCGCTCGTCCATCGACCCATCGTCGCGCCCAGAACCCACCGACGCCCGAGTCGGGGCGACGCTACGGTTCGCCCATGGCGATCCTCCACAAGGCCACCCTCACCCCCTCCAAGCCCGAACTGATCGAGGCCTACCTGCCGAGCGTCGCGGAGTTCCAGGTCACGGCAGGACCGATCGAACACCTCGGCGCCTACCGGTTCGACGATCCCGACGGCCAGGTCGGGATCGAGAGTCACCTCGTCCGCACCGTGGACGGGCGGACGATCCACCTCCCGCTGACCTATCGCAACGACCCGCTCGAGGGCGCTGCGTCATGGAAGCTCGGCACCCTCGAACACTCCGTGCTCGGCACCCGCCACGTCTACGACGCGGTGGCCGACCCGGTGTACATCACCGAGCTCGTGCGCATCATCGCCACCGGCGGTGCGCAGTCGCCCCTGATCGTGCAGCTCCCCGACGGCGAGACGCTCGAACGCGACAACGTCGTGTTCGTCACGGGGAGCGGGTCCGCGGCCGACGGCCCGACGATCGAGGTCGGCGCCGCCACTCGGGAGGGCACGGTGACCGCTGTCAGCCTCGGTCAGGCCTCGGTGATCGTCCGACACGCCCCCCGTCCCGGCACCGCGTCAGGCGCGACCCTCACCGGTACATGGCCCGGCTCAGACGAGTCGTCGGTGCTCGCCGAGGTCATCGCCTGATCGTGTCCGAGCTCGCTGACCGACTCGCCGCCGAGGTCGAGCAGACCGCCTTCTCCGGCGTGATCCGGGTTCGAGGGTCCGCGGCGATCGACCGCTGTGCGGGTGACGCCGACCGGGCGAACCGCCGACCCAACCAGCTCTCCACGCGCTTCGCGACGGCGAGCGGCACCAAGGGCTTCACTGCGCTCACGACGATGGCGCTGGTCGAGACCGGCGAGCTTTCCCTCGACACCACCGCCCGCTCGATCCTGGGAGGCGACCTCGCCAACATCGACGACCGGGTGACCGTCGAGCACCTCCTGGGGCATCGCTCCGGCATCGGCGACTACCTCGACGAGGACGAACTCGATGACATCGACGCCCACGTCCTGGGCTCACGCTCGATGCACGAGTTCGCGTCACCCGAGGCGTTCCTCGATCTCCTGGCCGCGCCTCCGCAGCGCGAAGCGCCCGGCAGCACCTTCCGCTACAACAACAGCGGCTTCGTCGTCTTGTCGCTGCTGATCGAGCGGACCGTCGGCAGCTACGTCGATGCGGTCCGGACCCACGTCTTCGAGGCGGCGGACATGACCGAGACCGGCTTCTTCCGGTCCGACCAGCTTCCCGCCGACACCGCGCTCGGCTACCTCGAGGACGGCCGCACCAACATCTTCCACCTCCCGGTGATCGGGGCGGGAGACGGCGGGGCCTACACGACCCTCGATGACCTCGACCGGTTCTGGGACGCGCTACTTGAGGGATCGATCGTCTCCCCCGCCGCCGTCGAGCAGATGACGAGCCCGGTCAGCACCTACGAAGACGACGTCGGCTACGGGCTCGGCTTCTGGGTGAGCACCGACGGCGACCATGTCTGGCTCGAAGGGATGGACGCCGGCGTGTCGCTCGTGAGCGGCTTCCGTCGATCGAACGGACTTCGCTACTCGGTGCTCTCGAACACGTCGAGTGGTGTGTGGCCGATCGCGAGACAGATCCACCGCACCTGAGTCGTCGGGTGGCCCGCCCCCGACCCCAGCGAATCACTGGACACTTGTTCAAGACCGCCGGTACGCTGACCGACTGAACAAACGTCCAGTACGTGTCCTGTGAGGGGCCTGCCATGAAGCCGTCCGCGTTCGCTGCCGTCGAGATCGACCTCGACGAGTACATCGATCTCGACACCTACCCGATCCATGCCGTCGGAAACCCGACCCGCACCGAGCTGGTGCACGAGGCCCGCGAGGCGATGCTCGACACCGGCTGCTTCCGCGTGAAGGACTTCATCCGCCCCGAGGCCATCGCCACCATGGCGAGCGAGGCCGCGTCGCTCCACGACCAGACCTTCTGGTCGGTGCAGGACCACAACCCCTACTTCTCCCCCGACGACGAGTCGTTCCCCGAGGACCACCCGCGGCGCACGTTCCAGCACCGCCAGAGCGGGTTCATCAACTCCGACATCCTCACCGAGCAGTCACCGCTGCGGAAGCTGTACGACGCCGACGTCTTGGTGCACTTCGTCTGGGAGTGCCTCGGCACGCCGCAGCCGATCTACCGATGGGCCGACCCGCTCGGCCGCAACCCCTACGGCGTCATGGAGCCCGGCCACTACCTGCCGTGGCACTTCGACGGCAACGAGTTCACCGTGTCGATCCTCGTCACCAAGGCCGACGAAGGCGGCGTCTTCGAGTACGTCCCCAACATCCGCACGCCCGAAGCCGAGAACTACGAGCACATCAAGCACATCCTCGATGGTGGTCGCGACGGTGTGCACGAACTCGATCTCCAGCCAGGCGACCTCCAACTCTTCGCCGGCCGGTTCTCGATGCACCGGGTCACCCCGATCGTCGGCGACGCCACCCGCTACATCGGGCTGCCCACCTATGTGCACGACCCGTACCGCATGAACCGGCCGTACCACTCCGAGTCGATCTACGGCCGGGCCACCGAGATGCATCTCCAGCGGGCCGACGTCCTCGTCGACGGCCTGGTTGACTGACCGCATCGACACGCCACCCGCCGCCGACGCCGAACTCACCGCCATCGCCGATGCGGTGGGGGCCGAGGAACGGGCGCGGATCCTCGCGCTCGCCGACACGGTCGTCGCCGCCGACAGCGATGACGGCCGCGAACTGATCCGGGCCCTCAACGCGGCCGGCCTCGTCACCAACCGCTTCGACTGGGTCGCCTGGTCTCGAGACTCCCGGTACCGAGACGGTGAGCACCTCGACGACGCGTCCGTCCCCGACGCCGTCCGGTTGATCACCCGGTTCGTCCGAGGCGACCGTTTCGTCGAAGGTCTGCTCGACCAGCTGATCGACGACGGGACCCTTCAGCTGGTCGTCCGTCGGGCGCTCGGCTGACGTCAGCCCTCGGGCCACCAATCGTCGGTCTGACGCCGGTCCCCCCGCCCCGCCCGCCGGTCGAGCCGGAGCGCGAGCCGACGCAGCGGCGAGTCGGCCAGCCGCAGCCAGAGCCGGTTGCGACGGCGGGTGTAGTCACGGGTGTACGGGCACACCCGGACACAGACCGAGCAGTCGCTGTTGATGCGCGACCAGTAGGCGAAGCACTTCTCACCGTCGATCGACCACTTCTTCACGCCGACGAGGTTGGAGCGGTTGTGGCGCTCGGTGGTCGGCGGGCCATCCGGGATCGCCTTCGACGGGCACCCCTTCGAGCAGGCGTTGCAGATCTCACACATCTCCCGGACCCCGAACGAGATCGGCCGGTCGTGGGCGAGCGGTGCGTCGGTGAAGATCTTCCCGAACCGGACGCTCGTGCCGAACTCCGGCGTGATGACGAGTCCGTGCTTGCCGTACTCGCCGAGGCCGGCCTGGATCGCGTAGGGGACGGCCAACGCCGTGTCGTTCATCGATGGGATCGCCCGATACCCGAGGTTGCGCAGGTACTGCGCCAACGTGAGCAGGACCACGGCGTCCTGGCTGTAGCCCATCCCTGTCGCGGCACCCGACAACGCCGACGGCGCCGTCTCGATCAGCGTCGAGTCCATCGCCTGCCCGATCACGATCACGTGGTCGAGACCCTCGGGCAGGTCGTTCGGCTTGGCGCCACCAGACTGCACCGAGAACCGCTCGGTGTAGGTCCAGCGATGGTCGTAGGCAGCGATGCCGACCAGGTCGGCGCCGGCGGCGTGGGCGGAGTGCTTGAGCTTCGTTGCCGCTTCCTGCGGCGAGCCGAGATCGACCTGCTCCGCCGCGCCGTCTCGCAGCATCGAAAGCGGATCGAGAAAGCCGTCCCGACGGTCGTCGGCTTCGTACATCTCGGCGAAGACATCGGCGACGTGCCAGGTCGCGTTCCGGAAGGCGTAGTCGTTCTGCTGGTAGCCCTTGGCGGCACGCCAGTCCGCCAACGGCCGCCGATAGGTCGCGTAGAACGTGTCGGCCCTCTCGGTGTGCACCTCGGGGTCGTGCCGCGACCGGCTGAACACGTCGTCGACCTGGCTGAACCGCTCGAAGTCCGCACCGACGCAGAACCCACACGAGGTGTCGGACGCGTCGACCGCGACCGGGATCCGAGCACGCGTCTTCGCCCGTTTGGCGGCATCCCCTCGACCGGTGTGCATGGCCCGCACCCTAGGACGACGGCACACCGAGGCGCGACGGATGCCAGACTCGTCGCATGGAGACTCCCGAAGGTTGGATGTTCGCTGACGCCGCTGGCCTGCCCTGGCAGGAGATGGGCCCCGGTGTCGAGATGAAGACGCTGGCGTCCGCCGGAGGTCGACTGATCGCGATGTTCCGGTTCGCCGCCGGTTACGCAGGCGGCACCCATCATCACGGCGACGCCGAGTTCACCTACGTCCTCGAGGGCGACCTGGTGTCGAACGGCGTGCCGATGGCGGCCGGCCACGCCTATGCCGCCGAGGCCGGAACCGACCACACCGAGTTCCGCAGCCCGTCCGGCGCGACCGTCGTCTCGGTCTTCCAGATCCCCGGCTGAGCCGCTCATGCAGGTCACCCGACGCGACTTCCTCGCCGTCGCCGGTCTACTCGGCGTCGCGGGGGTGGCGACGGCGTGCGGCGACTGGTTCATCGAAGACAACGGCATCGACGGCGCCGGACCCGCAAATGGCGAGAAGGTGCTCATCGTCGGCGCCGGCGCCGCGGGTATGGCCACCGCCCATCTGCTCAACCAGCGAGGCGTCGACTTCCAGATCCTCGAAGCGGCCCCCACCTACGGAGGCCGGATCAAGCGGACGAAGGACTTCGTCGACTTCCCGATCCCGCTCGGGGGCGAATGGCTCCACGTCGAGGAGGCGACCCTCGCCCGGATCGTCAACGACGACTCGGTCGAGATCACCCAACGGATGGCGTCCTATCAGCGCGACGACCCGGCCGGGGTGGTGGTCGACGGCACGGTGGAGATCGGCCCGGCCGGCGAGCCCGAAGATCTCAAGTTCATCGGCGCGACCTGGCTCGACTTCTTCGATGAGTACATCGTGCCCGGTATCCGCGATCGGATGGTCTTCGACACCCAAATCGTCCGTGTCGATCACGGCGGTGATCAGGTCGTGATGACCACCGCGTCCGGCGAGGAGTGGACCGCGGACCGGATCGTGTTCACCGCACCGATGAAGATCCTGCAAGACGGTGACATCGAGTTCGAGCCCGGCCTGCCGCCGGGCCACGTCTCCGCCCTCGAGCGGGCCAACATCTGGACCGGCATGAAGGTGTTCATCGAGTTCACCGAGTCGTTCTGGCCGGCCTGGCTGTCCGCCAAGGACGACGTCGGCGGCCAGCACCTCTGGTACGACGCCTCCTATGGCCAGACCTCCGAAGCCAACGTGCTCGGTCTGTTCACGGTCGGCGACATGTCGGCGCCGTATCAGGCGGTCGACCCGGGCGACGAGCTCCGCGACCTGGTCCTGTCCGAACTCGACCCGCTGTACGACGGACTCCCGAGCGAGACCTACGTGCAGCACATCTCCCAGAACTGGGCGGAGGAACCGTTCATCCGCGCCGCGTATCTCGCCGACAACGCCGACTCCGACATCTCTCAGGACCTCGGCCAGAACATCGGCCCACGTGTCTTCATGGCCGGCTGCAGCTACACCCGCGAATTCGACTGGAGTTCGGTCCACACCGCGGTGCGTGCCGCAGCGGACTGTGTCGAGGAGATGTACCCCTAACCGGCGAGCAGAGGTGCCCGGTCGGGCTCGACCCAGGCGGCCCGCGCTTCGCGGGTGAAGAGCACGTCCCGCGACCAGTGGGCCAGGGGCCCCTCACGGTCCACCGTCGGGTCGGCGAGGACCTCCGCGAAGGCACGGTCGGCGATCCGGGCGACCGCAGCCACGTAGTAGCGAGTGATGGTCTCGTGATAGCCCGAGCTCGGGGTGTTGGCGACGCCGGTGGCCTCGTTGTAGCGCTTGATCCCGCTGCGCAGCAGGGTGAGAGCCTCGTCGGCGCCATGGCGGCGCACCGCGGCCCAGCACGCCGCCACATGGGCTTCGTGGGTCCACTCCGGCTTGGGCAAGGTCCGCCCCAGCACGCCGTCGAGGACCTGTTCAGGATCGAGCGTCACCGGCGCAGTCTCGACGAAGAATCGACGCGCCGACAGCCGATTTCAGTCGAGCGTCAGCGCATCGACCGAGGTCACGATCACCCCGTCGACCTCGATCTCGTACCGACGATCGGTCAGATCGATCCGTGCCTCCGCCGACCGCTCGCCGGCGTCCCATCGCAGGACGAGTTGGTCCACGGCGGAGGAGCCCACCGAGAACGAGCCATCGAAGAGGTCGGCGTTCGCGCCCCGCCAGCGAAGCAGATGGACCAGCGACTGGACGACGGGGCGAGCGAGCGCGGCGGCGAGCGAATCGGCGTCGTGGTAGGTCCGGTTGATGTCGCGGCCGACCCCGGTGTGGGCGAGCAACGCCATGTCGTTCGGCGCGGCCAGGAGCCCGCCGTAGTAGATCTGCGGAATCCCGGGCGCGAACACCTGGATGAGCCGACTGATGATCTGGGCGTCGTCGTCGCTCCCCAGGGCCTCGAAGAACGTGCCGTTGACCTGGTAGAGGTCGAGGTTCGACGCGGCGGCTCCGGTCGCTTCACGACTGCGGCCCTCCGACGCGTCGTGCATCGCGTCGACCAGGGCTTCGACCTGCGCCGGCTCGAGCAACCCGGGCTTGTCGCCTTCCGGGGCGACGTCGACGACACCGATCCCGTCGTGGGTGTCGAGGACCGTCACACAGTTGGTGGGGCGGATGTCGAGCCAATGCTCGAGCGGTGCGGCGTCGCGGGCGTGGATGGCGTGGAGCACGAGCGGTGGCAGGGCGAAGTCGTAGACGAAGTCGACGCTCGCCGCGATCTCCATCTGGAAGCCGAAATACGAGTGGATCTCGACGAGCAGGTGCATGCCCCGGCGATGCGATTCAACCCGAAGCTGCTCGATGAACTCGAAGGTCTCGGGCAGCATGAAACACGATGTGCCCCGACGCTTGATCGCGTAGCCGACCGCATCGAGCCGAACGAGCCGCACCCCGTTCTGCGCCAGGCGGTCGAGCACCGTCATCAGGTACGCCCAAGCGGCGGGGTGGCGCACGTCGATGTCGATCTGATCCGACGTGAAGGTGGTCCAGACCTCGACGGGCTCGCCGGCGATCTCGTAGGTGGTGAAGGGTGGCCACGGCCGCGGCCGGTACACCATCTCGAGTTCGCCGTCGCCGGCACCGCCGGGGAAGACGGCGTCCTTGGTGAGGAACATGCCGGCGAACGCCGACGCATCACCGTTCGCCTGCCAGTCGAGGAACGGCTCCGAACTCGACGAGACGTGGTTGACGATCAGGTCGGCCATCAGCTCGAAGTCGTCACCCAACGCGCCGACATCGGCCCACGAACCGAGCCGGGGGTCGACCTCGGTGTGATCGATCGGATCGAAGCCCGCGTCGGCCCCGTCGATCGGGGGGAAGAACGGAAGGAGATGCACGCCGCCGAACGCGCCGGCGAGGGGTCCCCGCATCACCGCGCCGAGTCCGTCCAGATCACCCGCGAGGCGATCGACATAGGTGATCAGATGCGGCTGGTTGCGCATCGGGGCTGGCGGCGAGATCGGATCGGTCATCTCGTCGGACGCTACCCCGTAGCCTGACCGGCGTGACCGATCAGCTTCCGCTCCCCGAATCCGTCGATGTCGCCGTCGTCGGAGCGGGTCTCGCCGGTCTGGCCGCGGCCCGAACGCTCGCCGGCGCCGGTCGATCCATCGTGGTCCTCGAGGCGGCGGACGGGGTCGGCGGGCGGGTGCGCAGCGACATCGTCGACGGCTTCATCCTCGACCGCGGCTTTCAGATCCTGCTTCGCTCGTACCCCGAACTGGATCGCCAGTTCGATGTCGCCGCGCTCGATCTCCGGTCGTTCGATCCCGGCGCCCTGGTGCGGGTCGGCGACCAACTGGCACTGCTCGGTGACCCGTTGCGGAAGCCGGCCACCCTCCCGGCGTCGCTGCGAGCGCCGGTGGGCGGGATCGCCGACAAGCTGCGCCTGCTGAAGGATCGAGTCCGCCTCGGTCGCACCGAAACGACGGAGCTCCTCCGCCAGCCCGACACGGCGACCGCAGACGGCCTGCGTCAGCGCGGGTACAGCGACGCGATGATCGACCGGTTCTTCCGGCCCTTCGTCGGCGGCATCCAGCTCGACCCGAGCCTGTCGACCCGCAACCGCATG
>CAZEML010000037.1:0-25397 GCA_964513285.1 uncultured Candidatus Nemicrothrix sp. | reverse complement strand
GCACGACGACCTCGCTGAGATGGGTGGCCGAGCCGAGGTCGGAGAGCGCCTTGGAGATGTCGTCGGGCGCGATCGTCATCCGCTCGAGAATCGAGAGCGGGGTCGATCGGTGGTTGCAACCGATGGCGACGATCGACACGGAGGGGGCTCCTCGGACAGGGACGGGGTGAGCGAAAGCGGGCCGCTCAGATCAACTCTGAACGGTACAAGAAGTATCGGCCAGAACCCGGATCGGGGGACCAAGGTCACGGCAAGAATCAGCGAAGAATTCCACCGAGCAGAACCCCACACCCGGTGCGGGAATTCCTCGGCGAGCGCCCTCAGGCCTCCTCGACCTCCGCCGCCAGCTTCGTGCGGTGCAGGTGGAAGCCGAGGATCTGGAGTTCGGCGGCGAGATCGACCGCTCGGACATCGACGTGATCGGGCACGGCCAGCACGGTCGGGGCGAAGCTCATGATCGAGGTGACGCCCGCGTCGACGAGGGCATCGGCCGCGCCTTGCGCCGCCTCGGCGGGCGTGGCGATCACGCCGACGGCGACCTCGTGGCGCTCGACGATCTCGCCGAGTTCTCGCGGCTCGTGCACGGGAATGCCGTCGATCTCGGTGCCGATCTTCGCCGGGTCGCTGTCGGTGGCGGCGACGACGGGGAAGCCGCGGTCCTTGAACCCGGTGTGGTTGGCGAGCGCCCGACCGAGGTTGCCCATGCCGCACACGACGACGGGCCAGGTGTTGGTGACACCGAGCGCCCGGCTGATCTGGAAGCGGAGGAAATCGGCGTCGTACCCGACCCCGCGTGTGCCGTAGGTGCCCAGGTAGGACAAGTCCTTGCGGACCTTCGCGGCATTCACGCCGGCGAGATCCGCCAACTCGTCAGACGACACGGTCGCGCCGACACCGACAGCGGCCGCCTCGAGCCCCCGGAGGTACAGGGGGAGTCGAGCGACGGTGGCGTCAGGAATCCGTCCAACGGAGGCCATGCCTCCACGGTACGACCCTTGTGCGTTGGTTCACAAGCGCGGGCACAAGGTCACAAGCTCCGCGTCAGGTCCGACTCAGTCCCCGGTGTCGATCAATTCCGCGACACCGATCCCCGCCTCGCCGGCCACCGCGTAGAAGAGATAGCGGCGACCGTCGTCCTCGAAGATGCACGGGTCGCGCAGCTGGTTGACCGGCACATTGATCGCGCCGCGAAACGACGGGACCAGTGGCTGGGTTGCACCCTCCCACTCCCGGTCGGGGCGGAGGATCTCTTCGGGCTCGCCTCGCTCACGCCACTCGGCCCAGTCGCCGACGAGGTCGATCCAGGTCCGGAGGATCCGTTCGGGCGCGTCACCGACACGCGTCCAGAACACCTCGAGCGACGGGCCGCCGGTCTCCGGGTCGATCGGGTGGAGTCGGACCGCGCTGTGCCGCATGTCGGGTTCGAACAGGGTCGGTCCGGGTTCGAAACCCGTGCGCCCATCGGCGGACCGCAAGAACAGCCCCGGCATCGCGAGCGCGTACCACCAGCCGTCGTGCGCGAAGACGCGGAAGTACGACGGACCATGCAGCTCCGGCTCAGCCCGGAACCGCACGCCGTCGGGCGACACCGCCACGCGCGTGTGTTGGGCGCCGACCGACTCGAGGCCGTGGAAGTACATGACGATCTCTCGTCGTTCGTCGTCGACGTGGACGTCGGGCGACGCGATGTGCGGGTGGACGAGATCGTCTCGAACATCCGCGGGCAACAGGTCGTCGCCGAGCGCGGCCCGATAGCCGGCGAGAATCCGCTCGAACGTCTCGTCGTCGAGGGCGGGCGGCTCCGTCGGGAAGTGGGAGTCGGCGAGCTGGAGCGACCCGGGCGGATGCACGGTCCAGGGCCCCGCGACCTCGTCCGCGAACGCCAAGCGGATGAACCCGCCCTTGTGGTCCGCGAAGTACATGAGGTACCGCCCGAGCGGGTCGGGGAGCCACTCGGGCGCGCGGATGACCGACGGGCCCTGGATGTTGGTGCCGATGCTCGGGTGGCTGTCGGGGCCGATGATCGGTTGATCGACCAGGCGGACCGCTCGCACCCTCATCGCCTCGCCGTCGGCGTCAGGCGAGCTCTCGACGGATGATCTTGCCGCCGAGGCCCCGCGGGATCTCGTCGACGACGTCGATCTTGGTCGGGCACTTGTAGCGAGCGAGCTCGGTGGCGCACCACTCGATCAGGTCGTCCTCTTCGAGGACTCGCCCCGGCTCGGCGACCACGAAGGCCTTGACCGACTCGCCCGTGTGCGGGTGCGCGACCCCGACCACGCCGGACTCGACCACGCCCGGGTGGGCGTTGAGGACCCGCTCCACTTCCGCGGGGAACACGTTGAAGCCCGAGACGATGATGAGATCCTTCGCCCGGTCGACGAGATAGACGTAGCCGTCGTCATCGACGACACCGATGTCGCCGGTGCGCAGCCAGCCGTCCGGATCGAGCGCACGAGCGGTGGCCTCGGGATCGTCGAGATAGCCGACGAACACGTTGGGTCCGCGCACGATGATCTCGCCCTCGTCGCCGATGTAGACGTCGTCGCCGGCCGCGTCGACGATGCGGACTTCCATCCCGACCATCGGACGGCCGATCGAGCCGACCGGAGTGTCGTCCTCGCGGGCGATCGTCACGCCCGGCGAGGCCTCGGTGAGGCCATAACCCTCGAGGATGCGGACACCGAAGCGGCCCATCATCTCCTCGACGACCCGGTTCGGCAGCATCGCGGCGCCGGACACGGCGATCCGGATCGACTCGAGGGCGTCTTCCGCGACGAGATCGATCTGACTCAGGGCCGACCAGAAGGTGGGCGGGCCGACCAGCACGGTGATCTGCTCGTCCTTCACCGTCTCGAAGACCGTCATCGGGTCGAAGCGTTCCTGCAGCACCAAGGTCGCGCCGACGTACAGGCTCAGGTTGAGGATCGAGTTGAGCCCCATGATGTGGAAGAGGGGCAGCACGCACAGGCCGATGTCGTCGGGCCGGATCGTCTTGCCGCCGGTCGCCATGTTCTGGCGCAGGTTGGCGGCGAGGTTGCCGTGGGTGAGCATCGCGGCCTTGGGCGCTCCCGCGGTCCCGCTGGTGAACAGCAGGGCGGCGAGATCGTCTTCGGTGCGATCGACGATGTCGGTCGGTTCGACCGTGTCGCGCAGGGTGTCGAGGTCGAGCGAGTCGGCGAGCGCGACGCCGCTCGGGCGCAGGACGTGCTGCAGGGTCGGGACGACCGAGCGGTCGACCTGCTCGAGGACCGCGATCCCGGCCGGGCCGGCGATGACGGCCTTCGCGCCGACCGCCGCGAGTTCGCGCTCGATCTCGGGCGCCGGGCTCTGCGGGTTGAGCGGCACGGCGACCATTCCGGCGCCGAGGATGCCGAACCACGCCCGCGCGAACCGGAAGTTGGTCGCGCACAGGATGGCGACCCGGTCGCCCGGCTCGAGCCCGAGGGAGGTCAGCACACCCCGGGTCTTGGCCACTTCCTCGGCCAACTGGCCATAGGTGATCCGGTCGCCACCGGCGACGATCGCCGTGCGTTCGGTGGGGTGGTCGGCGAAGAGCGTCGCGAGGTTCACAGCCGACCATCTTGGCACAGAAGCCCAGGGGTTCCTCAAGGGACGATCGACCCTCCCTCAAGAGCCGAGGGTCACCGACCGACGGGAAGGGTGATGCGTCGAGCACCCGACCCTTCGCGACCGAGCAGAAGCCGGCGAGGAGCCCGAATCCAGATCGGGATCCTCTTCGTGATGGTGGTCACGCTCCTCGGGCCGATCACCACGCGTGACACCCAGACCGCAGCCGCCAACTCGAGCGACGAGAAGGCCTTCCTCGACGCCTTGAACGAGGTGCGCGCCGGGATCGGTCTCCCGGCCTTCACGCTCAACGCCCAGCTCTCGGACCTCGCCCGCGACCACGCCGAAGTGATGGCTGACGCCGGCGAGATCTTCCACGCCAGCCCGATCAGCGCGGGCTATGTCGGGCCGTGGTCCAAGATCGGCGAGAATGTCGGTGTCGGCGCCAACGTCTCGGTGTTGGTGGACGCCTTCGTGGCGAGCCCCGGCCACTACGCCAACATCGTCGATCCGTCGTTCACCGAGATCGGGATCGGCGTGGTGTGGCGCGACAACGCGCTCTACACCACCCACCGGTTCCTCGAGGTCCCCGGCGCACCGGTCACGACCGCGCCGCCGACCCCGACCACGACCGCACCCACGATCCCGACCACCACCGCGCCCACCGCGCCGACGACGACGGCGCCGGACACCAACGGTGGAGCGTCGGACGCCGTCACCGACGCCCCGATCGGCCCACCTCGGATCTCCGCGGACCGCGTGGTGACCCTCCTCGAGCTGCTCGACCAGGTCGGGACCTGACCTGCTGATGACCGACGCCGCTCCGGCGATCGAGGCTCGCGGGCTGACCCGCCGCTTCGACGGCCGCCTCGCCCTCGACCATCTCGATCTCGTCGTCCCGCGTGGCGAGGTCCTCGCCCTCCTCGGCCCCAACGGCGCCGGGAAGACGACAACGGTTCGCCTCCTCAACGGGATCCTCACCCCCGACGCCGGATCGGCGTCCGTCCTCGGCCTCGATCCGGCTCGCAACGGCGACGACGTCCGTCGGCGAACGGGGGTCTTGACCGAGAACGCGGGCTTGGACGACCGGTTGACCGCCCGGGAGAACCTCGAGTTCGCCGCCCAGGTGCGCGGCCTCAGCCGCCCCGATGCCCGCCGCCTCGTGACCGCCCATCTCGAACGATTCGGGATGGCCGACACCGCCGACCTGAGCACCGCCGGATTCTCGACCGGCCAACGCAAGCGCCTCGCACTGGCCCGAGCGTTGGTGCACGCCCCCGAACTGTTGTTCCTCGACGAGCCGACGAGCGGACTCGACCCGACCGCGACCCGCGACGTGACCGACCTGATCGGCAACCTCGCCCGCGAGGAGGGGCGGACCGTCGTGCTCGCCACCCACTTCCTCGGGGAGGCCGGCCGGGTCGCCGACCGCATGGCGGTGCTCGACAAGGGCCGGCTGCGAGCGATCGGCCGGCCCGACGAACTCGCGGCCGAGCTGTGGGACGGGGTACCCGCCGACATCGATCTCGGTCGACCGGCCACCGATCGCGAGCTCGCGCTCGTGAACGCCACCCCGGGCGTCACCCGGTCAGAGACCCGCGCCACCGGCCTGACCATCGGCGCCCGCGACCGCGACGTGATCCCCGCGCTGCTCCGGGTCCTGCACGACGCCGACATCGCGGTGTACGGCGCCCAGCTCCGTCGAGCCTCGATGGAAGACGTCTACTTCGCGCTGGAACAGAGCTTCGTCACCGAGGGCGTCACCATCGATGGAGGTGTCGCGTGACCGCCGTGCCGACGCGAGCGACCGCTGATCGACGCGGCCCGGATTGGCCGGTCGTCTGGTCGATCGTGCGCCGCGACCTGACCGCGGTCCGTCGCTCGAAGGCGGTCGTGATCCCGATGCTGCTCGTGCCGACGTTGCTGATGATCGTGCTGCCGCTGCTCGTCGGCTACGCCGCCCGGTCCGCGAGCTCCAGCGAGGTCGGTGCCGAAGCCTTCCTCGACTCGGTGCCGCGCCAGCTGGCCGAACCGATCGAGGCCCTTCCTCCGCAGGCGCAGCTGCTCACGTTGATCCTCGGCTTCCTGCTCGCCCCGCTCTTCATGATCGTCCCACTGATGGTCTCGGCGGTCATCGCCGCCGACGCCTTCGCCGGCGAGAAGGAACGGCGCACGATGGAGACTCTGCTCCATCTCCCGGTCTCGGATCGCGACCTGTTCCTGGCCAAGCTCCTGACCGGTCTGGTCCCGGCCATCGCGGTGTCGTGGGGCGGCTTCCTGGCGTTCTCGATCGTGGCCAACGGCGTCGCGTGGGGACGGGTCGACGGACTGCTGGTCCCGAACCGGCTCTGGCTGGTGATGATCTTCTGGGTCGCACCCGCGGTCGCCATGCTCGGGCTCGGCGTGATGGTGCGGGTGTCGGCCCGCAGCCGCACCAGCCAGGAGGCGAATCAGCTGGGCGGCGCGGTGATCCTGCCGCTGATCTTCGTCGCGGTCGGCCAGTCGACGGGAATCCTCCTCGTCAGCCTGCGCATCGCCCTGATGATCGGCGCGGTGATCTGGGTGATCGCGCTGTTCCTGGTGTGGCGCGGGTCGCGCCAGTTCAGCCGCGACCGGATCGCGGCGACGACCTGACGCTCAGTCCGCGAGCAGCACGAACTGCAGGGCTGCGGCGCCGAGGATGGCGAGCAGCAAGATGGCGATCACGAGGGTGGTACCGGCACGCATCGGATGCTCCTACGGGTTGCTGGTTGGCTCGTCGGGGCGAGGGCCGAGCTGCACCGGGGTGACGACCCCAGCACCGCGGTCGCCCTCGGCGAGGGAACGGATGCGGATCTCGATGCCTTCGCCCAACTGGAGATCGGCGGCTGCGGAACCTCGCGCGACCGCGAGCGAGAGGAGTCCACTCGAATCGACGACAAGCCCGATCCGGCCCTGCGGGATCTGGTCGTAGGCGTCGGCGCGGATCCCGATGCGTTCGTCGGGCGTGGCCGAACCCGCACCGATCTCGATGACCACTTCCCCGCCTGCGGCCGCGAGGTCGATGATCTCGAGCGGGTCGACGTTGAGCTGGCAGTTGCCGAAGTGATCCACCCACAGCACCTCACAGACCAGCTCGGGGCCGTGAGCGCCCTCTTCGAAGCGGGAGATCGGGAGGACGCCGGGCATGAGGGTGGCGGGATCGATCTCGGTCCCGATCTCGGTGATCGGCACGCCGTTGCACAGGTGGGCTGCCGCAGGGGCGAACACGTCGCGTCCGTCGAACGTGGCGCCGCCGGCGGTCGGCAGCCGGTAGTCGGGGTTGGTGAGTTCGAAGGCACGGGTCGCGCCGCCGACGAGCCCGACCGCAGGGGCGAGCAGGCCGTTGTCGGGACCGATCAACACCGACATGCCATCGCCGACCTCGAGCGCCACCGGTCGCCGGTCGGTACCGACGCCAGGGTCGACCACCGCGACGACGATGCCCGGGTTGAGATAGTTGGCCGCACGAGCCAGCGCGAGACCGCCGGCCCTCGTGTCGTAGCGGGGGATGCCGTGGGTGATGTCGATCACACCCGCCTGCGGGGCGATCGATCGGATCACCGAATGCACGACGCCGACGAACTCGTCGGCGTGGCCGAAGTCCGAGAGGAACGAGATGGTGTCGTAGCGGCGACCGGTCACGGACGCCGACGCTATCCGCCGAGCTCGACAGATCTGGCAGTGGCCGCCGCGACGACGGCGTCGATCAACCCGGTGAAGTCCCGTGCCGCCATGACCTCGAGGCCGGCCTGGGTGGTGCCGCCGGGCGACGTCACGTTGATCCGTAGCTGCGCCGGGTCCTCGCCGGACTCGCTGAGCAGGGTCGCCGCGCCGAGGAGGGTCTGGCGGGTGAGGGTGTCGGCCACGTCGGGATCGAGCCCCTGGGCGATACCCGCGGCGGTCAGGGCCTCCGCGAGGTGGAAGACATAGGCGGGGCCGGATCCGCTCACGCCGGTGACCGCGTCGAGTTCGCCTTCCTCCACCGTCACGACTCGACCGACGGCGGCGAGGATCGATGCGGCCCACTCGAGATCGGCGGGCTCGGCGAGCCGGCCACCCGCGATGGCCGCCATGCCTTCGCCGACCAGCGCCGGCGTGTTGGGCATCGACCGCACCACCACCGCTCCGCCGGCGAGCGCCGCTTCCATCGCGGCGATCGTGATGCCGGCGGCGATCGACAACAACCGTGGGACCGCGGCCTCGGCCAGCGCCGGGAAGACGTCCGGCGCGATCTGCGGTTTGACGGCGAGCACGGCGTCGACACCGGCCAGCGGTTGGTCACCGACCGAAAGCCCGGGATGTGCGTCGGCGAGGACAGCGCGACGCTCCGCGACCGGCTCGACGACGTGGATGGCCTCCGGCGGCGCCCAGCCCTGGGCGATCATCCCGCCCAGCAGGGCCTCGGCCATCTTGCCACCACCGATGAACTGGAGCCTGGTCTCGCTCATGTCGGCACCGTACTGCGGCCGGCGGCGAAGGCTGGGTGCCAACGGCGGAACCGACCACACTTCCCCGAGCGATCGTTCCGCCGTCGGCTCGGGTCACACTACATGAAAGGATATGAAAAGCAACTAGTCGGAGAAGCGCGACGCGAAGCCGATCCGCAGCGCCGGACGGAACACCTTCTCGACGTAGGCCCACATCGAGCCCAGCACCCGATCGAGCTCGGCGTCAGTCACCGCGGCGAGTGGCAGGGCGCCGGCGAGGAAGATGGCGTGCTCGTCGCCGATCTCAAGGTTCATACCGGTGAGTTCGCGGTTGCGGATCAGCAGGTGCTCGTAGAACTGCTGCTCGTTCTCCTCGGGAGCCGGCATCAGGAACGTCTCGAAGCGGAACGTGCGTTGATTGATCGTCCAGTACGCCGTCCAGACGTCCTTCTCCTCGCCGAGCAGGCGGACGTACCAGAGCCGTTGCTGATGACCGACGGACCGCTCCCCCTTCTCGACGGCATCGATCATCGGGTTCTCATCCGCCTCGGCGGCGAGCCATGCGTCGATGTGAGCCTCGAGGGCGTCGAGTTCTTCGGGGGTGGCCGGCGGCGACAGCTCCATGCAGAGAGTCTGGCAGCGGCGGGGCGAGCGAGTGCAGCCGGCCGTCAGGCCAAGCAGTCGACGAGCGCTCGTTCGGTGAGGTCGGCGTAGACCCGACGGAGGCGTCCCGCCATGGAGGTCCAGGTGTAGGCCGATGCGGCTTCTTCGGAGCGACGCGACAACGTGTCGGCGAAGACCGGATCACCGAGGATCCGCTCGACCGCCGCCGCGTAGTCGTGCGGGTCGCGGCCCGGGACCCGAAGCCCGGTCCGGCCGTGATCGACGAGCGTGCGAAGCCCGCCCACGTCGGACGCGACGACCGGGGTCCCGCACGCCGCGGATTCGAGCGCGACGAGCCCGAACGACTCGCTGCGCGACGGCACGATCGTGAGGTCGGCAGCCCGGTAGTAGGTGGAGAGCACATGGTGCGGCTGGGGCGGCACCATCGTGATGCGCTCGGTCAGCCCGTGGTCGGCGATGAGCTTGTCGACCTCGGCGACATAGTCGTCGCCCTCGGTGCCGCTCGAACCGCCGACGATCACCAGTCGAGCCCGTCGATCGCGCAGCGAGGCGAGCGCCTGCACCGCGACGTCGACGCCCTTGAGGGGCTGGATCCGACCGACGAACAACAGGACCGGCTCGTCGCCGAACCCGAGCGCCTGACGGGCACCTCGCCGCGAACCGGGCGAGAAGAACGCATGGTCGACCCCCGGGGGCACGACCTCGATGCGGCTGGCGTCGGCCCCGTAGTGGGTGACGAGCTCGTGCATCTCGACGACCGAGTTGGCGGTGATGATGTCGCTGCACGCGACGACGTCGGCCTCGGCATCGATGCGGGCCTGCGGCTCGGGGTCGCCCGTCTCGGCCTTGACGCGAGCGAGCGTGTGGAACGTCGACACCAACGGCAGGTCGAGCTCGTGCTTGAGCCGGTGGGCGGCGACACCGCTCAGCCAGTAGTTGGCGTGCAACACGTCCGCGGGCTCGATCGCGAGATGGTCACGCACGCCGTCGGCGAAGTCGTCGACGATCGCCGGCAGGTCTTCCTTCGCGAGGTCGATCGCACCGGCGTCGATGTGCACGACTTCGAAACCGGGCTCGACGGTCATCCGAGTCGGGAGATCATCGCTCCAGCGGCGGACATAGACCGTGGTGTCGGTGCCGGCATGGGCGAGCGCGGCCACGAGCTCACGCACGTAGACGTTCATGCCTCCTGCATCGCCACCACCGGGCTGGACCAGCGGGGACGTGTGGAGCGAGAGCATCGCAACCCTGGTCACCACACGCTCCAACCAGTCGATGCCATCGCGAATTCCCTCCGACGAAAATCGTCAGCCGAGTCCGGCGGGCGATTCTCCGGCGGCGATGCGACGGGCGAGCTCGTTGTTGAGGGCGTCGATCGTCGAATGCAGCGAGCGGCGAGCCGCCGAGAGCTCCTCTTCGAAGTCACGCAAGGCGATCAGCGCCGCCGACAACTCGTCGTCGCCGAGCTCGGCCACCGAGGTCACGACCGACGGCGGCACCCGGGCGTCGAGCGCTGCGGTGAGGGGGGTCACGACATGATCGGGCGGGTCGAGTTCTTGGTCGATCCGGCCAGAACCGGGTGCCCGCACCCCGTCGCTGAGCGTGTCGGCGAGGCTGTCGACCAGCGCACCGAGGCTGCCGCCGGAACCCTCCGCCCGGCGCTTGCTCTCCTCGGCGAGGAGGTCGAGGCGGCCCTGCGCGAGCCGACGGACGAACGACGCACCGTTCTCGAGATCGGCACAGCTCGAGCGCATCGAGCGGATCTCGTCGATCGGCGCGGTGGCGATGCCGCTCAGATAGTCGGCTTCGGCAACGCGGGTCAGCTCCGGAATCACGGCGTTGATCCTACTGCTCGCGGCTCACCCACCCGAGACGGGTGGGAGCAGCGCGACCTCGTCGGCGTCGGTCACCGGGTGGTCGCGCTCGGCGGGTTCGCCGTTGCACCACACGTTGCACGTGGCGAGCAGGCCCGCGAACGTGCCGTCGGGGCCGCCGTACGTGTCGACCGCGGCATCGAGCACCTCGCCGACGGTCGCACCGTCGAAGGAGGTCGAGCCGGTGCCGGCGGCTTCTCGGATCGAAGCGAACAGACGCAGTCGGGCCATGGCCCCATGATGCCGGTCGGGGCGAGGATTGCCGACGCGGATTTCCACAGGGGGGCATCCCCGGCGGTGTCAGACCCCGTCGATACGGTCGGCCGCCGAATGCTGAACCTCCTGCTCGCACGGCACGGACAATCGGAATGGAACGCCGTCGGGCGCTGGCAAGGGCAGGAGGATCCGCCCCTGTCCGAGCTCGGTCGCGCCCAAGCGCGTGCGGCGGCGCAACAGGCCGGCGCCTTCGACGCGTTGTTCGCCAGCGACCTCGAGCGGGCGCTGCACACGGCCACGATCATCTCCAACGGCATCGGGGTCGGGCCCGTCATCGTCGATCCGCGGCTCAAGGAGCGCTTCGCCGGCGAGTACCAGGGGCTCACCCGGACCGAGATCGAAGAACAGTTCCCCGGCAACCTCGATGCGGGGATCTGGCCGCCCAACTGGGAAGACGACGAGTCGGTCCTCGAGCGGGTCATGGCGTCGCTCGCCGACATCGTCGAGCACACCGGTGGTCACGGCGACGTGCTCGCGGTCAGCCACGGCGGCGTGATCTACACGATCGAAGGCCACCTGCAGGGCAGCTATGAGCGCATCGAGAATCTCGGTGGCCGCTGGTTGCACTTCGACGGTTCGACCTGGCGCCTGGGCGAGCGCATCCTGCTCGCCCCCGACGACGTCTCCATCGACGAACAGGACATCGTCTGATGAGCGGCTCGGCCGACGCGGCGGTTCCGCGCGATCCCAGCCATCCGGTCCACGGCACGCGACGGATGTCGTCGCGCTACCCGGTCGAGGTCATCCGCTCGGACCGTCGCAACAAGACGGTCTCGGCCCGCATCGTCGACGGGGTCATCCGCGTCCGCATCCCCGCGTGGATGAGCGCGGAGGACGAAGCCCGGTTCGTCGACGACGTCGTCGAACGCATCGAACGCGAACGTCGCTCCTCCGCCATCGATCTCGAGGCGCGGGCCCGCACCCTGGCCGACGAGTACGGCTTGCCGTATCCGGCCTCGGTCACGTGGTCGAAGATCCAACGGCAGCGTTGGGGTTCGTGCACGATCGGTTCGGGCGAGATCCGCATCTCGGACCGGCTCGTCGACGTCCCGCCGTGGGTCCTCGACAGCGTGCTGATCCACGAACTCGCTCACCTCGTCGTCGCGGACCACGGCCCCGATTTCGAGGCGATCATGGCCCGCTACCCGCTGCACGAGCGGGCGACGGGCTATCTCATGGCGGTCAGCGACCGCATCAACCAGCCGTAGCGACGCTCAGTCGGCCTCGTCGATCGGCATCGGCAAGGCGACGCTGCGCACGATCGCGCTGACCTCGTCCTCGGGGATCCCGGTGGCGTCCGCCAACTCGTCGAGGGTCGCGGGCCGGCGCTGCTCCGCCTCGATCCGGGCCGATGCATCTCGCAGCAAGGCGAGCGGTGCGGCATGGAGCCGAGCCGCGTTCTCGACGTGGGTCTGCCGGGCGTTGCTGGCTCCGCTCGCGATCCACGCCACCTCCGCCTCTCCCATCGGGGTGGTCGGCGGGGCGTCGGTCCAGAGCCAGAGCTCTTCGCTGATCGCCCGCCAGTTGGCGGTGGCCTCGAGCTTGCCCATCAGCGAGAACAGCCCGAGGTTGATCCGTTGGATCAGGGCGAAGGTCGGCGGCACGTTGGTGTGCTTCAGGATCTCGTTCGTGCGGGCGTCGAAGGTCTTGTAGAGCAGCCGCCCGGCGTACTCGGACGTGACCGTCATCTCCTCGTTGTCGAGGATCAGTTCGTAGTAGGCCGCGAACCAGTCGTAGATCTCGTCGTCGGTGAACGGTGCCTCCGGCCGCAGGACCTCGACCTCTTCGGCGGTGCGACGGAACTCGCCGGCGTCGCGATCGAGCATCGCTCGGATGAGACGAGCGAACTGCTCGATCTCGTCGGCGTCGAAGTGCTTGACCAGGCCGAAGTCGATGAACGCGACCCGGCCGTCGTCGGCGAGCAGATAGTTGCCGGGGTGAGGGTCGCCGTTGAAGACGTACTGACGGTTGAGGCTCCGGAACACGAAGCGGTAGAGGATCTCCGCGACCCGGTCCCGCTCCTCTTGGCTCCGGTCGTACACGGCCTCGAACCGCTCGCCGCGGACGAACTCGGTCGTGAGCACCGTGCGGCTCGACAGCTCGCCGATCACCTCCGGGATCCAGATCGTCGGGTGGCCTCGGTAGTAGTCGGCGAACAAGGCGACGTTGGCGGCCTCGTTCTCGTAGTCGAGCTCCTCGTTGATGCGAGCCCGCAGCTCCTCGACCAATTCCTGCGGGTCGAGTCCCGGGAAGATCATGCCGAGCAACATCGCGATGGTCTCGGAGTTGTCCATGTCGGCCGCGATCGCCGCTGCGATCCCCGGGTACTGGACCTTCACCGCCACCTCGCGACCGTCGGTCGTCGTCGCTCGATGGACCTGGCCGATCGAGGCCGACGCGATGGGTTCGGGATCGATCGCCTGGAACAACTCGTGCAGTGGACGCCCCAGGCCGGCTTCGATCTCGCTCAACGCCAGGTCGCCGGGCATGGGCGGAGCGTCGCTGCGAAGGCCGGCCAGCGCTTCGCGCATCGGCTCGGGCATGCCTTCGTCGAGATAGCTCGCCATCTGGCCGAGCTTCATCATCGCGCCCTTCATGTGGCCGAGCGCAGCGACGACGTCCTCGGCGTCGCGTCGTTCGAGCTCGGCCTGCATCCGGCGGCGGCCTTCGTCGTCGGCCAGCCGCTGCCGCGCCTTGGTCCACGTACGATCGCGCGCCCGGCGGGCGGCCAGGCGAGCCATCGTCGCGCTCCGCGACCCCCGGCTGGTCGCGCTCAGCGGTGAGTTCGCGTCGGGGGCCGGCCGAGCGACACGACCGATCAGGGCCGCCACGAATCCACCGATCAGCGCGGCCCCGGTGAGCCGCCGGACGAAGCGCCCGATGCGCGCCATCGTCAGCCCTCGGACGGTCCCGAGTCGTCGGCCGGCACCGAGCCGCCGTCTGCGCCCGCACCGTCGTCGCTCGAGCCGTCGTCGCTCGACGCTCCGAGCGAGGCGGCGAGCGACTCGGCCCCATCGAGATCGTCGGCGTCGAGGGCCTTCATGGCCGCCTCGACGGTGTCGAGATCGTCAGCGATCGCGTCGAGTTCGATATCGGCGGCCGGCGCCTCCTCGCCCTCTGCGGCGTCGTCGTTCGGGGTCGGCAGATCGCTCTCGTGCATCGCTCAGGAGGCTAGCCAGGACCCTTGTGGTTTAGGGTCGGGAGATGGCCACCCCTGAGCTCCTTCCGACCGAGACGATCGCCGAGCGGATCGGTGATCTCGTCCGCATCCCGAGCGTCAACCCGCTCCAGGCCGGACCGGTGTCGGGCGACGAGGGCGAGATCGCCATGTCGGCGTGGCTCGCTGAGCGGGCCGCCGACCTCGGCGCCGACGTCACCACCGACGAGGTGCTCGACGGCCGCGAGAACGTCTACGCCCGTTTCGAGGGCCAGACCGACCGCACGATCGTGGTCGACGTCCACATGGACACCGTCGGGGTCGAACACATGACCGACCCGCCCTTCGACGGGCGGATCGAGGACGGCCGGGTGTACGGGCGCGGCTCGGTCGACACCAAGGCGAGCCTGGCGATCGTGCTCAGCGTCATCGAGGAGATGCAGCGATCCGGTGAGCGCCTGATGCCGACGGTCAACGTCGTCGGCACGGTCGCCGAAGAGGTCGGCGGGCTGATCGGCGCCGGCCGCTACGCCGCCTGGCTGGCCGAGAACAACGAGAAGGTCGATCAGATGATCGTCGCCGAACCCACCAACTGTGCGCCGGTGTACGGCCACAAGGGCGGGGTCGGCATGGAGGTGACGGTCCACGGCCACGCCTGCCACTCGTCCCAGCCGCACCTGGGCGTCAATGCGATCAGTGGCGCGGGCCGCATCGTCGACGCGATCGACGCCGAGCAGGCTCGAATCGAGGGGCTCGACCCGGCCACCGAGGTCGGCAACGGCTCGGTCGCGGTGTTGACGATGGAGGGCGGTGTCGCCCGCAACATCATCCCGCCGCACGCGTCGATGTACATCGGGCGTCGGGTCGCACCCGGCGAGGATCCCGACGAGATCTTCGAGCACCTCTCGGCCATCTCCCGTGCTGCCGCCGAGCCGTGCGCGATCGACATCTCGCTGGAGTCGACCTTCGGCGCGTTCTACCAGAGCCCCGACTCGCCGCTGATCCGCTGGCTCGCCGAGCAGGGCGAGACCGACCCCGGCGTCGTCACCTACGGCAGCAACGCCCTGCAGTACGGCGCCACCGGCGCGGAGATCGTCGTGTTCGGGCCGGGCTCGATCGATCAGGCGCACCAGGCGGTCGAGTGGATCGACATCGACGAGGTCGACAAGGCCGCCCGGCTCTACCGCCGGATGTTCCGCAGCTAGTCCGAGAAGGTCGCCGGTCCGAGCCGGCGGCGATCGACGCTCAGGTTGAGCACATCGGGCCGGGAGTAGTGGCCGGTCGGATCGAAGTTGTGTCGCTGCCGATGCACGTCGCCGAGATCGAGGTCGGCGAAGACGATCGTCTCCGCGTGGCGATCGGCCTCGGCGACGACCTCACCTCCCGCGGCACAGATGATCGTGCCGCCGTTGTAGTACCGCTCGCGGACCTCGAGCATCGCGGCCCGAAGCGGAAAGTCGGCGGGCACGTGCTCCTCCCGCAGCACCGCGCCGACCGACAGCACGTGGCAGCGGCCCTCCATCGCGATGAACCGGGTGATGTCCTGGGTCAGCCCGACCGAGCCGGGCCACACCGCGACGTGGAGTTGGGTGCCCTGGGCGTACATCGCGGTGCGGGCGAGCGGCATCCAGTTCTCCCAGCAGTTGAGACCACTGACCCGCCAGCCGTTCGTCTCGTGAACCCGCAGGCCGTGTCCGTCGCCGTCGCTCCACACCATCCGTTCACCGAACGTCGGCTTGAGCTTGCGGTGGACGCCGACCATGCCGTCGACCGGGTCGATGGCGACGAGCGAGCAGTAGACCGACTCGGCCGATGCGGTCCGTTCGACGACGCCCACATAGGCGAAGACCCCGAGGTCACGGCACGCGTCGACCACCCCGTCGAGCTGACCACCGTCGATGTCGACCGCCGACTCGACGTACCAGCGGAAGGCGTCCTGCTGCTCGGGCTGCTCCCACGCCGACGCGTCGGTGATGTCGACCCAGGCCGGGTACCCGGCGATGAACGTCTCGGGAAACGCGACCAGCTCGGCGCCGCCATCGGCGGCCTCGTGCAGCGACTCGATCACCTTGGTCGTCGTCGCCTCCCGATCGAGCCAGACGGGGGCGGCTTGTACTCCAGCGACACGCATGGCCGGACGGTACCCCGCGAACGGGAGACCGTCCGGCTGAGCGTCACGGCTTGTGATGGCAGACGACGAAGCCAGCGCCGGGGAACGGTTCGAACCACGTGCCGTCGGGCGAGCCGGGATCGTGGGGGCACGGCCGGTCGTCCGCCTCCATCCCCGCGATGCCCTCCGCGGGGCCTCGATCGTCCGGGGGGAAGACGAGGATCAGGCCGGTCTTTCCGTTCGACTTCAGGTTGATGCAGTGATGCGGGGGAACGGCGGCGCCGTCATCACCGAAGCATCCCCAGGTCCGA
Organism: uncultured Candidatus Nemicrothrix sp.; assembly: GCA_964513285.1. Taxonomy (GTDB): domain Bacteria; phylum Actinomycetota; class Acidimicrobiia; order Acidimicrobiales; family Aldehydirespiratoraceae; genus UBA11606. The sequence goes on along the minus strand of CAZEML010000037.1, from coordinate 9,027 downwards.
TCGTTGTCTTCGAACACGTCGCGAGGCGGCCCGCCGGCGCTCGCCGGTGCGGCGAGTCCGAGCGCGAGGAGCGCGGTCAGCATCAGGGTGGCGGTGAGTCCACGGAGCATGGTCTTGGTTCCTTCCACGAACCCGCACTTCGAGTTCGTGGAGGCAGCCTCCGATGACGCCCTTTCGGAAACCTTCAGACGACGGTTGGCCCGCAGAAGCCAGGGCCTGCGAGCATCGTCGGCGTGCCCACCACCGACGATGCTGCACCCGACCTGAACGGCCGCACGCCGATCACCGAGGACGACGCGACGATCGCTCGACTCCTCGAGGACGTGAGTGTGCCGACCCTGCTCTGCGCGATGGTGCACCTCACCGGTGACCCGTCGTGGATCCGGGACGACGCGATCAAGCCGCAGGGTCTCTTCCTCAACATCTACGACGGCTTCATGTCGCCCGAAGCCCAGGCCGAGGCCCGGGCCCGGGCGCTCCCCCACATCACCGCGTTCCGAGACGGCGACGGGACCCTTCCGCCGCCGCCGTCCCCCGAGCTCGTCCAGGAGATGATGGCCTTCATCGGGTGCGCCGAGATCCCCGACGACACTGTGCCGATGATGCTCGGCGAGCTGAACCTCGACGCGGTGGGCGTGCCGTCGACGACAGCCCCACCGGTCATCCACGACGACTTTCCGGTCGTCGTGATCGGCTGCGGGCAGTCCGGCCTTCTGGCCGGGATCCGTCTCCGGGAGGCGGGCATCCCCTTCACGATCATCGAGAAGAACGCGGGGCCCGGCGGCACCTGGTGGGAGAACGCCTACCCCGGTGCCCGCGTCGACGTCGGCAGCCACTTCTACTGCTACTCCTTCGAGCCGGCCGATCACTGGACCGAGTACTTCTCCCAGCAGCCCGAACTGCGGCAGTACTTCGTCGACGTCATGGAGAAGTACGGCATCGACGAACACTGCCGGTTCGAGACCGAGGTCGACGCGGCGACCTACGACGAAGCCAGCGGCACCTGGACCGTGCGGGTACGCGCCGCCGACGGCACGACCGAGGACCTCGCCGCCCGCGCCGTCATCTCCGCCGTCGGCTCGCTGAACCGGCCGCAGCTCCCCGACATCCCCGGCATGGACGACTTCGCCGGACCGTCGTTCCACTCGATCCGCTGGGACCACTCCGTCGACGTCACCGACACCAAGTTCGCCCTCGTCGGCGCCGGGGCGACCGGCTTTCAGATCGCACCGACGATCGCCGACGACGTCGAGCGGCTGACGGTCTTCCAACGCACGGCCCAGTGGATGTTCCCGAACCCGAACTACCACGAGCCCGTGCCCGACGGCATGAAGTGGGCGATCCGCCATCTGCCGTCGTTCCGGAGCTGGTTCCGCTTCCTCATCCTGTGGCCCGGCGCGGGGATCGACCTGGCCGGACCCCGCATCGACCCCGACTGGGACGACTCCGACGGCCTCGCCATCAGCCAGCGCAACAAGTCGACGCGCGACTTCTTCCTCGGGTTCATGGCCGAGCAGATCGGCGACGATCCCGAGCTCCTCGCCAAGATCACGCCCGACTACCCGGCCACCGGCAAGCGCACCCTGCAGGACAACGGCTCCTGGCTCGGCTGTCTCAAGAAGGACAACGTCGATCTCGTCCGCACCGGGATCGAACGCATCGAAGCGAACGGCATCCGCACCGTCGACGGCGAGTTCTTCGAAGCCGACGTCATCTGTTACGCCACCGGCTTTCGCCACAACGACTTCCTGTGGCCGATGGAGATCACGGGGCGTGGCGGGCAGACGCTGCGCGAGCTGTGGGGCGATGAACCGGCCGCGTACCTCGGGATCACGATGCCGGGTTTCCCGAACTTCTTCTGCATGTATGGCCCGGGCACGAACCTCGCCAGTGGCGGCTCGCTGATCTTCCACTCCGAGTGCCAGATCACCTACATCATGCAGTGCATCGACAAGCTGATCGCCGACGAGCTCACCTCGATCGAGCCGACGGTCGAGGCCTACGAGACCTACGACGCCGAGCTCCAGGCCGAGATCTCCCAGATGGTGTGGAGCCATTGGTCGATCACCAACACCCACTACAAGAACGCCAAGGGCAACGTCCACACGCTCAGCCCGTGGCCGTTGCACGTGTACCAGGCGTGGACCAAGGCCCCCGACTTCGAGAAGTTCGTGCTGGCGTGACCGGCCGGTCCGACGTTCGGTGAGCGCGGGCTACTTGGCGTCGTAGATGACGTCGTCGGGAAGGGCCGTGTTCTCGGCGGTGAACATCTCGCCACCGCGGAAGACGCTCTCGAGGAAGGTGACCGCGAACGTGTTCGTCAATTCCTTCACCCGCTCGATCGGCATGTCGTCGGGTGAGCAACCTTCGACGCTCATCTCGGTGATGACGCCGACGACGAGCGCGTTCGCATCCGGCCGATCCGCCAGCGCGTCGGCGTAGTCACAGAGGTCGGTGAACGACTGGTGTTCGCCGGCCACGAGTTCGAGCCGGTAGTGCGGTGACGCGTTGGACGAAGCCCATGCGGTCTCGACGTTCGGGTCGACCGGGGTGGTCTTGTCGTCGGTGCCGACGATGATCAGCGTGGGCAGGTCGATGCGACCGAGCGTCTCGTCGTCGAGCAGACCGGCGTCGCCATCGCCGACCGCGGGGGCCAACGGGATGAGCGCATCGACACGGTCGTCGGCCGGGGTGACGCCCCCGGGGTTGCCGTCGGTGCCGGATGCGACCGCGTACGTCGTGTAGCCACCGAAGCTGTGACCGGTCACTGCGATCGACTCGGGGTCGACCAACGCGGCGTACGCACCAGCCTCCGCGTCGCCGGGATCGGTCATCGCGTCGATCACGGCGATCACGTCGAGGGGACGGTTGTAGGCGATCTGCTCGGTCGGGTCGGCTGATTCGAGCACGCGCTCGATGGCGGTGTTCCCGGGATGATCCGGCGCCACGACCACGTAGCCGTGGCTGGCGATCGTCTCGGTGTAGTCGGAGTGGATGTAACGAAGCCCGCCCGACCCGTGCGAGTACACGACGAGCGGGAAGGGCCCGTCGGTGGCCGCCTCCGCCGCCGTGGCGGTGACCGCGAAGGCCGAGTCGAAGAAGTCGCCGGTCACGAACGTGTACCGATGCGGCGCCGCGTCGTCGCCGGCCGCGGCGAGCGGAAACCAGACCTCGACGGTGAGGGGTCGATCACGAACGCCGTCGTCGATCGTGATGGTGGTGGCACCGACCGGGTACGGGCCGAGCCCGACGTCGGCGACCTCCGGGAGCGGCGCCTCGGTCGTCGTCGTGGTCGTGGTCGTCGTCTCGGGCGCCTCGGTGGTCGTCGCCGGCGCCTCCGTCGTCGTGGTGGTCGTGGCCGCGTCCGCCTCTGCGCCCCCGTCGTCGGCGGCCTCATCATCACCTCCGCCACACGCGGCGGCGATGAGCGACAGGGTCAGGAGCAGGGCGAACAGGCGATGAAGACGCATGGCCGCATCGTCGCACGCCGTTGCCCCCTACGTGGAGGCCGCCACCGGAGCTGTCGAAAATCTGACCACGGTCGGCGCGCACCACTGTTGAGAACTACTCTCAATTGAACATCGTTTGAGTACTTGTCGACATGCCCTTCCACGCGCGCACCACGTCCTCAGGCGGACTGATCATCGGCACCGAACTGGTGACCGTCGACGACGGTGTCGCGGCGCTCGGGCTCGTCCCTGAGAACCCTGACTGGCAACACCTCATCATCGACGTGTCCGCCTCGGACTCGCCGTTCGTCCTTCCCCGCAACGAGGAGCTCGACCGCCTCCACCTGTTGGTGCGCTCGGTGCGCGATCTGCGGCTCGGCCCGAGGTTCAAGATCGCGATCGTTCGAGGGCCGCGCAGCGGCGCCCGGGTGGCGGACTTCATCGACCTCGCCCGGTCGATCGTGGTCGACCTCCAGGCCCAGGCCTTCGACACGCTCGACGACGCCCTCGCCTGGGTCGACGCCACCATCCCTGACGACTGACGGGATCGGGGCGGCCTCGCCCTCCGGGTCGGACGCAGGTTTACAATCTGTCAATGACGGTCGATTCCCTCCATCCCGTCCAACGACCGGGCCGCACCGTCACTCGGGTCCTGCGGCCGCGCCTCCTCGCGGAGGCGCTCGAGGCCCTCGCCGAGGACCCCGACATCCGTCCCGTCGCGGGCGGCACCGATCTACTGCTCGACCTCCACCGGGGTGGGCCCGGCGATCCGGTCACCTTGCTCGACCTCACCGCGATCGACGAGCTGCGCGGCATCACGATCGCCGGCGGCATGGTCCATCTCGGTGCGCTGACGACCCACAACGACGTCGTCGGCCACCCGGAGCTGCCGATCGTCGCGCTGCCGCTCGCCCAAGCGTGTCTCGAGATCGGCTCGCCCCAGCTTCGCAACCTGGCCACGATCGCCGGCAACCTCGCGACCGCGAGTCCCGCCAACGACTCGATCTCCGCGTTGCTCGCGCTCGATGCGACGGTGACCCTTCGTTCGACCGCGGGAGAGCGGGTCGTGCGGCTCGATGACTTCTTCACCGGCTTTCGGTCGACGGTGCTCGCCCCCGGCGAATTGATCACCTCGATCGACTTCCCGGCGATGCGCGACTCCGACGCCGGCATCTGGGTCAAGCTCGGCAACCGAGCCGCCCAGGCGATCTCGGTCGTCCATCTCGGCGTCGTCGTCGAACGCGACCCGGACGGCGTCGTGCACGATGCGCGGCTGGCGATCGGCAGCGTCGCGGCACGGGTCGAGACCCTCTGGCAGGCGGAGGAGGCTCTGATCGGCCACCCGCTCGACGACGACACCATCGACGCGTGCGCCCGGCTCGCGGCCGAGAGCGTCACCCCGATCGACGACGTGCGAGCGACCGCGGACTACCGCACCGCTCTCATCCCGACCCTCGTGCAGCGCGCCCTCCGCACCCTCAGAGACGACGCCGCCGGAGCCCGATGGCCGGGCCGCACGCCGTGCCTCTCCCACCCCCACCCGCCAGGGCGCCGCGGGCACGAGACCGTCGACGACGCGACCGAGATCACCGTCACGATCAATGGTGACGAGGTCGCCGGCCGCGGCGCGGCGTCGGCCAACCTGCTCGACTGGCTCCGCGACGAGGTCGGGCTGACCGGCGCCAAGGAGGGGTGCGCAGAAGGTGAGTGCGGCGCGTGCACCGTGCAGCTCGACGGCGCGGCCGTGATGAGCTGTCTCGTCCCCGCCGCCCAGGCCGATGGCTCGATGCTCACGACGGTCGAAGGGGTGGCGCCGGCCGACACGCCCCACGTCCTCCAACAGGCCTTCGTCGACGAGTTCGCGGTGCAGTGCGGCTTCTGTATCCCGGGCTTCATCGTCGCCGGCGCGACGCTTCTCGACGAGATCCCCGATCCCTCGCTCGACGACATCCGCCTCGGCCTGTCGGGCAACCTCTGCCGCTGCACCGGCTACTACTCGATCATGCAGGCGGTGCAGCGGGCGAGCGTCGTCGACGTGGAGTTGACCACGTGAGCGTCGGCGAATCACCGGTCCGGCGCGATGCCGCCGGCAAGGTCGACGGGTCGACCGCGTACCCGGCCGACGTCGTACCCCACGATGCGTTGCACGCCGTCATCGTCTTCTCCGGTCAAGCCCACGCCCGCATGGTCTCGATGTCGACCGACGCGGCGCGGGCGGTCGCCGGGGTCGTCGATGTCATCACCGCCGCCGATGCCCCGGTCAACGAGTACGGGCTCACGATGCGCGACCAGCCCGCACTCGTCGGGGTCGATCACACGGGGCTCGCCGCGGTCGATGGCGCCATCTCGCGATGGGAGGCCGACCAGATCGCCGTCGTGATCGGCGAGACGGTCGCAGCCGCTCGCGCCGGTGCCGCCGCGATCGACGTCGCGTGGGAGCCGCTCCCTGTCGTCGCCGACATCGACGCAGCGCTGGAGCCCGACGCGCCGCTGCTCCATCCCGAGAACGGACTCGACACCAACGCCTACCACCACCTCAAGATCCGCAAGGGCGACCTCGCGTTCGGATGGGCGGTCGCCGACGTCGTGATCGACGGCACCTACGAGGTGCCCCACCAGGAACACGCCTATCTGCAGCCCGAGGCCGGCACCGCCTACCTCGACGACGACGGCCGCGTCACGCTCGAGGTGGGCGGGCAGTGGACCTCCGAGGACCGCGAGCAGGTCGCCCACGTGCTCGGTCTGCCCGAGGACCGGGTGCGGATCATCTACCGAGCGATCGGTGGCGCGTTCGGCGGCAAGGAGGACATGTCGATCCAGATCGCACTCGGGCTCGCCGCCATGCGCCTGGCCGAACGGGGCGACCCTCGGCCGATCCACTGCCGGTGGTCGCGAGAAGAGTCGATCGTCGGGCACCACAAGCGGCACCGCGGGCGGATCCACCTGAAGCTCGGGGCGACCAGCGACGGGATCATCACCGCGCTCGAAGCCGACGTCGACCTCGACGCGGGTGCCTACAACTACACCTCCAACAAGGTGCTCGGGAACGCGCACCTGTCGGTCGGCGGTCCGTACCGGGTTCCGAACGCGCGCATCGACTCTCGCGCCATCTACACGACCACGGTTCCCGGCGGCGCGTTCCGGGGGTTCGGCGGACCGCAAGGCCACTTCGCGATCGAGACGGCGATGAACAAGCTCGCCGACCAGCTCGGGATCGACCCGGCCGAGATCCGACTGCGCAATGCCCTGGTCGACGGCGACGAGAGCACGACCCAGGCCCCCATGCCCGACGGGGTCAGCATCCGCGAGGTCATCACCGCGTGTTCGATGCGGGCCGACCTCGGCGAGCCGATCGACGACCCTGAACCCTTCTCGCCGATCGCATCGCTCCCCTCGGCGCCCGAAGCCCTCCGCAAGGGGCGGGGCTTCGCCGCCGGGTTCAAGAACGTCGGCTTCTCCTTCGGCTTCCCCGAACGGTGCGAAGCCGAGATCGTGCTGCACGGCGAACCCGACACCGACGAACCGACCCGTGCCGAGCTGTTCCACGGCGGCGCCGAAGTCGGCCAGGGCAACCACCAGGCGATGTTGCAGATGGCCGCCGACGCCACCGGCCTCCCGCTCGACGCGATCGAGGGCCACTTCAGCGACACCGCGACCTCCGGCGACCCCGGCTCCGCGTCCGCGAGTCGGTTGACCTTCATGTCGGGCAACTCGATCCTCGGCGCGGCCGAGGAGGCGGAGAAGGCGTGGCGAGACGGTGACCGGCCGGCCCACGGCTCCTTCCGCTACACCCCGCCCCCGACCGAGGTACTCGATCCCGAGACCGGCGCGGGCGTGCCGAACTTCTGCATCGGGTACATGGCGCAGTGCATCGAGGTCACCGTCGACATCGAGACCGGCCACATCCGGGTCGACCGCGTCACCTCGACCCACGATGTCGGGAAGGCGATCAACCCTCGCCTCGTCCAAGGGCAGATCGAGGGCGCGGTCGTGCAGGCGCACGGCTACGCGCTGAGCGAAGACCTCCAACTCCGAGATGGCGTCATCACCAACCCGCGCTTCTCGGGCTACCTGATCCCCGGCATCGGCGACATCCCGACCGAGGTCGACAGTCAGGTGCTCGAGCTCGCCGACCCACTCGGCCCCTTCGGCGCCCGCGGGGTCGCCGAGATGCCCTACATCACGTACGCGCCCGCGCTGATCGCCGCGGTCCACGACGCCACCGGCGTCTGGTTCGACTCGTTCCCGCTCACCCCGAGCCGGGTGCTGGCCGGACTGATGGCCGCCGAGCGCCCCGGCTAGCTGGAGGTCTCGGCGGCTCGGCCAGTGTCAGCCGAGCACCGCGGCAGCGACTGCGTCGGCACCGGCCGCCGTGGTGACGACCGTGTAGTGGTTGGTGTCGGCCACCTCGACCGGTGTCAGGCGGGCGAGCCGACTCGCCACCTCGGACAGGTAGTCGCCGGTGTAGAGGCCGGGCGTCTCGTCGAGCAGCCCGCGCGGGCACCAGAGCATGGTGGCGGGCACGTCGGAGCGCTCGACGGCGGCCGCCGACTCGGGTTCGGCGATCGCGGCACCCCCGTCGACCAAGACCGCCTCCTTGTTGACGCTCGATCGCACCTGACCATCGGCCTCGGTCACGGCGTCGTAGCGGACATAGTCCTCGATCGTGGCGGTCCACTCGTTGGGCGGCTGAAACGCAGGATGCGCACGGAAGAAGTCGACGTAGGCGTCCTCGGACTCGAACCGCATGTCGAGTCGGGCGAGGGCCGGACCGATGACGGCGTGGATGATCTGCTCAACGTCGACGTCCGGATCGATCGGCGCGTCGCTTCCCGGAAACGGCACGCCGCCGTCGATCAGCACCAACCGCTCGCAGCGCTCGGGATGACGTTCCGCCGTGTTGGCGATGATGAAGCCGCCGAGCGAGTGGCCCAACAGGACCGCCCGAGCCACACCGAAGTGGTCCATGACCGCGACGACGTCGTCGCCGTGCGCAACCAGTCCGAACGGGCCGCCGACGTCCGCGCTGCCGGCACGACCGCGGTGGTCGATCGCCACGACCGAGACCGCTCCCTCGCTGCGTTCGACGATGCGCGCCGCGACGATCGAGAACGACAGGTGGTTGGCCGTGATGCCGTGCGACGCGAACACGATGCGCTCACCGGTGCCCCAACGGCCGACACACAGCTCGCCTCCGGCGACTGGCACGGCGAGACGTTCATACGGAATCGACATGGCTGCGAGCGTACGGCACCCACCAGATGGTGACCGACCCGTCCACCCACCTACGGTCGCGCCATGAGTGGAAGCAAACATCGCGACGCCGCCGTGTCCGGAACGGCCTGGGCCGACTTCTGCGACGCCCTCAAGGCGGCCGGGGACCTCATCGTCGAGCACAGCACCGACGACCTCGACCGCATCGAGGGCTTCCGCTACCTCAGCCGACTTGCACGCGGCGGGCTCACCGCGTTCATCGAGAACGGTGATCGGGTCCGGCCGCACATCCTCCCGATCCCGTTCAACCTCAAGATCGGGTGCGACAACCCCGACGCCGACTACCGCAACGTCGGCATCGACC
>CAZEML010000036.1:25141-26227 GCA_964513285.1 uncultured Candidatus Nemicrothrix sp. | reverse complement strand
CCTCCATCTCGGCGGGGAGACCGTGACAGTCCCAGCCGAAGCGGCGCTCGACGCGCTTGCCCTTCATCGTCTGGTAGCGCGGGACGACGTCCTTGACGTAGCCGGTCAGCAGGTGACCGTGGTGGGGAAGGCCGTTGGCGAACGGAGGACCGTCGTAGAAGACGTACTCGTTCTCCAGGGGGCGGCTCTCAACGCTCTTGTCGAAGGTCTCGTCGGCGCTCCACCGCGCGAGAATTCGCCGCTCGATGCCCGGAAGATCCGGGCTCTCGACATGCGGGTACGGCGCCTTCTCTGCGTCACTCATAAGCCTTCAGGCTACCGGGGCACCACAACCTCACCGATGGGGTTTGAGCGGGTCGATCAGCGGCCCCAACGGCGACGAGAACGACGGGCGGTCTCCCGTGCGGTCCGGGCGTCCTCGGACAAGGCCGCATCCACCTGTTGCCGTCGCCAGCGCAACGCCGCGAGCACGACGATGACGGCCACGACGGCGATGACTCCGGCCGCGATCCCCTGACCGTTCCGGGCCAGCGTGACGACGACCCGGTAGGTCAACCACAGGGCGATGCCGGCGCCGACCTTGAATGGGGTCGAGAGCGAGGCGAGCCGCTCGGCCGCCCCGCTGCTCGGGTCTGCCCGACCAGCGGCGAGGTAGTGATCTCCGGCGGTCCGCACATCGCCCCTCGCTTCGGCGATCGAGCCCAGCAGTTCGTGGCCGCGGCTGTCCTCGGGGTCGATCGCCAGGACGCGTCTGGCCGATCGCTCCGCGGTCACCCGATCCTTGAGGGCGAGGGCGACCTGTCCGCGCAGGTAGTGCGCGGCGGCGAAGTTCGGCGCCAACTCCACCGCCCGGTCGGCGGACTCGGCCGCCTTGGCGAGGGTCTTCTTGTGAGGGCGCCCGTGCTGCGTGGCGTTCTGGAGGAGGATCCCCGCCCGGTAGCTGTGGGCCTCCGGCATCGTGGGCGCGATCGCCATCATGGCGTCGACGGCCTCGAGCGCGAGGTTTAGACTTCCCTCTCGCCAGTGGCAGCGTGCGAGGACCCGGAGGGCATCGGGGTCCTGTGGGCGGCGCTCCACCGCGTCGTT
>CAZEML010000036.1:0-25104 GCA_964513285.1 uncultured Candidatus Nemicrothrix sp. | reverse complement strand
CCAGCGCCAGCAGGAGGTCGACGTCGTCGGGATCGGCTGCGAGGGCCCCCTCCGCGGCCTGCGCCGCCTCCTGGTCCCGGCCGAGCCGAAGCAGCGCATGAACACGGGCGAGTTCGCTCATCGCCGCTTCCGGAGATACATCGAGAGTTCGTCGTACATCCCGTCGACGTTGCCGAACGTCGCGTGGTTGCGGGCGGTCTCCATCCACGCGCCGATGCTCGGCTTCACGCCCTTCGCCGCTTTGGCGAGCGCCTTGGTCGTGATGGGCTTCACCTTGCCGGTCTTGATCGACTCCGCGAGCGCCTCCTCGGTCGCCTGCTCGACGATCAGGGCCAGGTCGGCGCCGGTGAGCCCGTCGGTCGACGCGGCGATCTTGGCGACATCGACGTCGTCGGCGGGTCGGCCGCGGAGGTGGTAGGCGAGGATCGCGCCACGAGCGTCCTGGTCGGGCGGGAGGACCAGCAAGCTGCGGTCGAGGCGACCCGGGCGCAGCAGTGCCGAATCGACGTCCCAGGGATGGTTGGTCGCGGCGAGCACGAACACGCCGTCGTTGTCGGAGGACACGCCATCGAGTTCGGTGAGGAGCTGGTTCACGACGCCGCGCATCGCACCGCTGCCACCCCGAAGCTCGGAGCGCTTCATCCCCAGCGCGTCGATCTCGTCGAAGAAGAGCACGCACGGCTTGTTGTTGCGGGCGACGTCGAACACGGACCGCAGGTTGCGTTCCGACGACCCGATCCACATGTCGAGCACGTCGGCGAGGCCGACCTCGTAGAACTTGGCGCCGAGTTCACCGGCGACGGCGCGAGCGATGAACGTCTTGCCACAACCGGGCGGACCCCAGAGCATGAGGCCGCCGCGCAGCGACTTCCCGAACGCTGCTTGCATCTCGGGGTTCTTCAACGGGCCGAGGAACGACAGTTCGATACGTTCCTTCACTGCGGCCATGCCACCGACGTCGCTGAGCATGGTCGTCGAGTGGGAGAGGTGGCCGACCTCGGGCTCTTCGAGTGCATCTGACTCCGCCCACGTTGCGAGCAGGTCGTCGACCGTGTCGGGCGTGGTTGGTCCGCCGGCCGCGAGCGGGACGGCGGTCGGGGGCTCGGCGTCCGTGGCGGGCTGGTCGTCGACCGACGGCTCGTCGGCCTCACCGCCGAGGGCGGACAGCAACTGGGCGTAGCCGTCGGCCTTCTGATCGTGACCGCACGCACGGCCGGCGCGCACGGCGATGCCGAGCAGGTCGACGTTGGCCGGCTCGAAGCCGAGACCGACGACCGAGAGGTCGAAGGCCTCTTGGGATTCGCCGGCGTCGTGCAACAGGCCCGCCGCATGGGCCCGAACCGACGCATTGGTCGGGTCGCGTTCGAGTTCGGCGAGGAGTACGTCGATGATCGTTCGATCCGCCATGTGAGGGACCCTAACCGTCGAGGAACAGGCGTCTCCGATGAGATCGGCGAAACGGCAGCGGTCCTGAGGCGCCCCGTCTGACCGTCCGGTCGACAAACGCCGTTCCACATGACATCGTTCAGCGCCGCGAAGAGACAGTTGTCTCGAAATGGTGTTCGCGACTTTCTCAGGGGTGAGGACGTCGGGTGAAGCGGACAGGGAGATGGCGAACGACATGAGTGATGCATCCAGCCCCTCGACGGGCGATGGAACCGTGGTGATCGAGGGCGTGGGCGGCCGGGAGCCATGGCCGCCGGCGGCCGTGTTCGCGCTCATCGGTGTCCCGCTGCTCGCGATCTTCGTGGCGCTCGCCTCGTGGTGGGGCATCGATCACATCGAGGACCAGCTCGTCGAGGAAGCCCGCGCCGACTTCGCCGCGAACGGGCTCGACCCCGACGCCTTCACCATCGACTTCGACTACCGCGACGGCGACGCGTGGGGGGCGCTGCCCACAGGTGTGTCCGAGCGTGAGGCCGAGTCCTACGTCGACGATCGGCTGCTCTACGACTTCGACGTCCACGACACCGGCGACGCGGCAGACGAGCCGGTCAGCGATGATGCAGCGCCCGAGGACGAGGTCGTCCTCGTCGGAACCGAGGTCAGCGCCGAGCTCGTCGACGGCATGCTCGTGCTGCGCGGCACCGTCCCGAGCGAGGAGCACCGGCAGGCGCTGCTCGCCGCGGCCGCCGATCTGGTCGGCGCCGACAATGTCGTCGATGAACTCGTCGTCGCCGACGGTGCGGCCACCGACGGTGCCGATGGTCGGATCGCCGCACTCGCCGCGGCCCTTCGGGCTGCCGGCCCGAGCGACACGCTCACCTTCGAACTCACCGATTCATCGCTCGACGTGAGCGGCACGATCTCGGCCGCTCGCGCCGAAGCCCTCCAAGCCGCGGTCGACGGCGCCGGCATCGACGGGTCGGTCGACCTCGACATCGTTCCGCTCGGCTCGGCCGAGGTCGAGGCCAGCCTCGCCGGCGGCGTGTTGCGCCTGTCGGGCACCGTGCTGACCGAAGCGCAACGGGACCTGCTCATCGCCGCTGCCCAGGATGCGGTCGGGGCCGACAACGTGATCGACGACCTCGTCGTGCTCGGTGCCGACCCGCTCGTCCCGGGTGCCGACGCACGCGTCGCTGAGCTCGCCGAGGGCATCGCCGACTTCGCCGACGGCTCGATCGTCGCGGCCTTCCTCACCGATGACGGCGTCGAGTACGAGGCGGCTCCCGACCTCGACTTCGGCGAAGCCCCGGCCGACGAAGCGCAGATCAACGAGCTGCAGGTCGAGCTCGACGAGCTAGCAGCGGAGATCCGCGAGAACGTCGTGTTCGCCACCGGCAGCGATGTGCTCGACGCCGGTGCCACCGCCACCCTCGACAAGGTGGTCGATGCGATGAACCGGCATCCGCTCCCGGTCGTCGAGGTGTCAGGCCACACCGACTCCACCGGCGACCCCGACGCCAACCGTGCGCTGTCGGGCGCTCGGGCGCAGGCGGTCGTCGACTATCTGGTCGCCCAAGGGATCCAGGTCGAGCGCCTGCAGTCCCGCGGCGCCGGCGCCGACGAACCGATCGCCGACAACGGCACCGACGAAGGCCGAGCCCAGAACCGCCGCGTCGAACTGACCGCCCTCGCCGAGTTCATCGGCTGACCCCGTTTCGCAAGACCTCCGTTTCGCAAGAAAGGAACCACAGATGCTTCCCGCCCTCTGGGAGATCATCATCCCGCTCATCCTCGCCGTGCTCCTCGGCATCGTCATCGGCTGGCTCATGTGGCGCTGGCGTCGCCGGATCGTCTCCGAGACCCAGTGGCTCATCCTCGAGCAGAAGGTGCGGACCCTCGAAGCCGAGAACGCCGAGCTTCGAGCCGGCGACGAACGGGCGCTCGACACGTGCCGTGACGACCTCGAAGCGGCCCGTGCTCGGATCGCCGAACTCGAGGGCCAGGACGACCCCGAGGTCAACTGGCAGGCCGGCGAGACCTCCCTCGGCACCCCGGGCGCTGCGCACCAGGACGACCTCAAGGTCGTGAACGGCATCGGTCCCAAGATGGAGGAGCTGTTGAACAGCTTCGGCATCCAGAGCTGGGAGCAGCTGGCCTGGCTCACCGACGATCAGGTGCAGACCGTCGACGCTGCGCTCGAGGAGTTCCCCGGACGGATCGAACGCGACGAGTGGGTCCAACAGGGCAAGGACCTCATCGCTCGCTTCCCCGACCGCAGCGACCGCCCGACCCGGGCGACCCTCCTCAACCGCTCCGACGACAGCAACCCGCAGTAGCGGCGCTCATCGTTCGATCGGGCGCTCGCTCCCGGTCGGGGCTTCGGTCTCCTCGCGCCGGCCTCCCTCGTCGCGAAGATCGACCTCCTCGCGCAGGTCGACCGCGTCGCTCAGGTCGATGGCCTCGTCCGTGTGGGATGGAAGGCGATCGAGGAGTCGGACGAGTGGGCGGGGCGCCCACCAGTTGAGTCGGCCGGCGACCGCCAGAAGGGCGGGCACCAGAGTGATCCGGACGATGAAGGCATCGACGAGAACCGCGACGGCGAGGCCGAGTCCGAAGAGCACGATCGTCGACACGTTCGATGTCAGTGCGAACGACAGGAACGTGATCGACAGCAGCACGGCGGCGTTGGAGACGAGGCGACCGGTGGCGCTCAGCCCGTTGATGATGGCGGCCTGGTTGTCGCCGGTGCGGTCCCACTCCTCCTTGATGCGGGCGAGCAGGAAGACCTCGTAGTCCATGCTCAGGCCGAACGCGATGCAGAACATCAGAATCGGTGTCGTGATGTCGGTCTGACCGGTCGTGGTCACGCCGAGGAGATCGGCGCCGTTCCCATCCTGGAAGATCCAGACCATCATCCCGAAGGTCGCGCCGAGCGAGAGCAGGTTGAGCACGATCGCCTTCACCGCGACGAGCACGCTGCGGAACATCACCAGCAACAGCACGAAGGTGGTGAGTCCGATCAGGCCACCGGCGATCCAGAGGTTGTCGAGGACCGCTGCCTTGGTGTCGACGAAGGCGGCGGTGGCGCCACCGACATAGGCCTCCTCGTAGGGGGTCGGGATGCCCCGCACGGTGGCGATCAAGGCCTCGCCCTCCGGCGAGATCGGCTCGACGTCGGGCACCACGTTGAACCAGGTCGCGTCGGCGCCGGCGAACCGGTCGGCGGTCGGGCCGCCGGGGCTCACGGATGCGCCGCCGATGAAGCTGCCCGAGACGGTGTCGACCCGAGCGACACCGTCGGTGAGCGAGAGTTCGATCGCATAGCTGGTGGCGTCGGCGGGGGCGCTCGAGCCGATCCCGATGATGGGGAAGGCGTTGGCCTCTGCCGTCGTGAACTCGTCGCGGAGGACGTCGGACACCTGGCGGACCGGGTCGTCGGCCGGGAGGGCACGATCGTCGGCTTCGCCCCACGAAACCCCGAGGAAGGGGACGGCGGTGAGCATCAGCAGCGGAACCGCGAGCAGGATCACCGGCCACGGCCGGGTGGTCATCTGGCGACCGAGCCGGACCCAGGAGGTGACCGCGTGGCGTCCGGTCGGGCGGCGGTACACCGTGAGGGCGTCGATCCGCGGGCCGAGGAGGGCGAGTGCGGCCGGCAGGACGACGATCGAAGCGACCATCGCGAAGCCCACGACGCCGAGTCCGGCCCAGGCGAACGAGCGCAGGAAGGTGAGCGGGAACACCAACAGCGTGCCGAGGCTGATCGCCACCGTCAGGCCAGAGAAGGCGATGGTCCGGCCCGCGGTGCGCACGGTTCGGCGCAGGGCCTCGGCGTCGCTGCCGCCACGGCGCCGTTCCTCTCGGTACCGGTTGACGACCAGGAGCGAATAGTCGATCGCCAGGCCCAGCCCGAGCGCGGTGATCAGGTTCAGGGCGAAGATCGACACGTCGGTGAAGGTCGTGACGAGGCGAAGGACACCGAAGGCGCCGAGCGCGGCGAGGATGCCGACCCCGACGGGGAGCGAAGCCGCCACGAGGCCGCCGAAGACGAGCACGAGGACGATGAACGTGAGGGGGATGGCGATGAGCTCGGCGGTGGTGAGGTCCGCTTCGATCACCTCCGACATCCGGTCGAACACGGCTTCCCGCCCGCCGAGTTCGACCGTCAGCGGGCCCCGTTCGGTCAGCCGGTAGTCGGCGGCGAGTTCGTCGATCACCGCCCGTCGTTCGGTCTCGGTGCCGGTCTGGGGCACCCGCAACACGATGAGGGCGCGGCGGCCGTCCTCGGAGACGAGGGTCGAGTCACCGGTCGACCAGTACGAGACGACGTCGTCGGTGCCGTCGATGGCGGCGAGTTCGTCGGTCAGTGCGATGCCTGCGGTCACCGCCTCGGCATCGTCGACCGAGCTGATGGCGTCGTCGACCGTGAGGAGGACGACGAGGTCGGCCGCGCCGGCGCCGAAGCGATCCTGGAGTTCGTCGCGGGCGCGAACCGAATCCGAGGACGGGTCGTCGAACCCACCGTCGCCGAGCCGATCGGCGATCGTGCCACCGATGATCACACTGCCGATGAGCGCAGCCAGCGCGACCAGCAGTACAGAGCGTGGCCGACGGAGCGCGAGGTTGGTCACGTGGTCCAACATGCCCGCCGCCCTCCTTGGCTCTCGCTGCGTCGACCTTGGGTCACCGAGAGTAGTGCCGGGTCGAGAGGCGAGCCAGCCCCTTCCGGGTGCCCGAACTGACGCTGCGATCGACGAGCCGCGGGACTAGCGTCACCCTCCATGCGACGTTTCCTCATCGACACCGACACGGCCAGCGACGACGCGGTCGCGATCGTCATGGCGTTGCGCCACCCCGACGTCACCGTCGAGGCGCTGACCGTCGTCGCCGGCAACGTCGGGCTCGAGCAGGCCGTTCAGAACGCGCTCTACACGGTCGAACTCTGCGGCGAATCGACGCCGGTGTATGCCGGGCGGGACACGCCGATCATGCGCGAACTCGAGACGGCGCAGAACATCCACGGCATCGACGGCATGGGCGACTGCGGGCTTCCGCTCTCGGGCCGCACCCCGGCGCCGGGTCGTGCCGTCGACGTGATCGTCGACACCATCCTCGGCTCGCCGGGTGAGATCACCCTCGTGTGCCTCGGTCCGCTCTCCAACATCGCCGCCGCGCTGCTCCGCGCGCCCGAGATCGCCGATGCTGTCGAACGCGTCGTGATCATGGGCGGAACCGGCGTGAACGGTCCGGGCAACATCAGCGCCATGGCCGAGTTCAACTTCTGGGCCGACGCCGAAGCGGCGAACATCGTCACCGCGTCGGGGATGCCGCTCGAGTTCGTCGGCTGGGACATCTCGATCGGCAGCGCGATCGTCACCGCCGAACGTCACGAGGCGATGAAGGCGCTCGACACCCCACTGTCGCGGTTCGCGGTCGACATCGCCCAGGTCGTGCGCCGCTTCTCGCTCAGCAACGGGCTCGAAGGCGACGACCTCCCCGACCCGATCGCGATGGCCCACGCCCTCGACCCGGCCCCGGCCGAGGTCGTCCGCCTCAACGTCAACGTGATGTTCGGCGACGGCGGCCAGCGAGGGGTCATGGAGGTCGACCGGCTCGGGTTCGTCGGCGGCGAACCCAACGTCGACATCGTCACCCACTACCCGAGCGATCACTTCTTCTCGATGCTGTTCGACGCGCTTTCGTGACCCCCGCGTACGAACACATCCCCGGCCGTTACGGGGTCACCATCACCAAGACCGAGGCCGGAACCGCCACCCGGGTGCCGTTGCGCGCCGACCTCGCCGACGATGACGGTTCCCTCCGCCTCGCCGCGGTGTTGATGGGCATCGACATGGGTGCGGGGCTCGCCGCCGGCGGCGCCGTCCTGCCCAAGTGGACCGTGACCGCCGACATCGAGACCCGGATCGTGGGCGCCTGCACCGTCGGGCCCCTCCGGATCGACAGCACGCCGATCAAACCCGGTCGGACGATGTCGGTCGTCGAGTCCCGGATCGTCGACGAGGGCGCCGGTGATGCGCTCGTCGCGCTCTCGACAGCCAACCACGGCGTCCTCGAGCCCACGTTCGACGACTCGCTCCAACACATGGACACCGGCGGCGTTCGGGTGTTCACGCCGCCCGACGATCCGGGTCCCTCGCTCGAGGCCTACTTCGGCGTGCGAGCGACCGGCGACCAAGTCGAAGTGGAGATCACCGAACGCACACGCAACCCGTGGGGCATCCTGCACGGCGGGTTGACCGGGCTGATGATGGAACAGGCCGCTCGCCGCGCCGGCGTCGCCGCTCCCACCGACCTGATGGTGCGGTACCTGCGGGCCGTGCAGACCGGCCCGGCGATCGCGCGGCTGATCGAGACGGTCGACCGCGGCGAGACCCGCCTGGTTCGACTCCATCTTGTCGACGCGGGCACCGATCGGATCGCAGCGATGGCGACCATCGGCGGTCGCCGCGCTTGACGCCGCCCGCCGGACGGGCGCGATTCAGACGTCGAAGGCGACCTTGATCGTGCCGCTCGCCCGATCCGCCGCGGTCGTGAACGCGTCGGCGCATCCGTCGAGTGGGAAGCGATGGGTGATGATCGCCGAGCCGATGTCGGGCGCCGCGGCCAGCGCGGCGGCGGCCTCGTCGAAGTCTCGCCCGGGCACGCGGCACCGGTAGGCCATCGCCGGGAGGAGTTCGATCTCCTTCATGCACGCAGCGATCCCGAGTTCGGCCGGTGACCAGGTGGTTCCGACCATCGCGATGCGGCCGTTCGGTCGGATCCGCTCGACCGCTTCCGCGATCGACGCACTCGTCGCCACACAGTCGACCACCACGTCGTACCCGTGGCCGACGGTCGTCGTCGCCCCGAGTTGCTCCGCGGCGATCCGCTGATGGTCGTGGCGGGCGCTCAGGTGGGTTGGGATGCCGCGATGGCGGAGCATCGCAGCGGCGGCGAGCCCGATGGGGCCGGCCCCGATCACGAGCACCCGGTCGGCGGACGTCACGCGGGCACGGTTGAGTCCGTGGGTCGCGACGGCCAACGGCTCGACCAGGCAGGCGACACTCAGATCGAGCCCGGAGGGCAGGGCCACGAGCGCCTCGGGTTGCACGATGACCTCCTCGGCCATACCGCCCGGAAGGCCGATGCCGTAGAACGACGCTCCCTCCGCACAGTGGGTGAGGCTGCCCTCGGCGCAGGCCGCACAGGCCCCGCAGGAAACCATCGGCTCGATGGCGACCGCGGTGCCGTCCGGGGCGATGCCGCAGAACTCGTGGCCGAGGATCATCCCTTCGGCGAACCCGGCATCGACCAGGTGCAGGTCGCTCCCACAGATCGACGACGTCACGACCTTCACCCGGACCCCGTCACCGTCGGGATCGTCGAGGGTCTCGAGGGTGGGTTGGCCATCGATGATCCGTACGGCGCGCATCGGCTCAGTTGAGCACGCTCCCGGGCCGATCAGGAAGTTGTCGAAGAATTCTCGATTCGACCAAACACTTCGGCGCCCCCAGACGTGGACATGGTGGGAGGCGGCGCGGTGCACGACGGTAGAGACAGCAAAGGTGAAGGGGCATGGCCCGAGATTTCGACCGGTTCTTCCGGGAGAACTACGACACGACGGTGCGAGGACTCCTCCTCGACGGCACCAGCGCCGCAGACGCCCACGACGCCGCCCAAGAGGCGTACGTCAGGGCGTACGCCCGTTGGTGGCGAGTCGGCCACTATCGCGAACCCGCAGCGTGGATTCGTCGAGTCGCGGTGAACGTGGTGCGAGACCAGCACCGCCACTCCAAGGTGCGTGAGACCGCGCTCCCGAAGGTGGCGACGCCCGAAGCGATCGAGGACGAGACGTCGGTCGACAGCGACGACTTCGACGAGGTCCTCGCATCGCTTCCCCCGCAACAACGCCGAGCCGTCGACCTCTACTACGGCGCCGGTTACAGCTCCGAGGAAGCCGCCAACCGGATGGGCATCTCGCCCGGCGCGTTCCGCTTCCACCTCAGCCGTGGCCGCAAGGCCCTCAAGCCCCGAATGGTCGAACGCCTCGGCCGCCAAGACTTCGGCCGTCAGGAGATGGCCCGATGAACGAGATCGAGAACCCCATGTCCGTCAACCCCACCGACCCGGTCGCGACCGACCAGATCCTCGAGAGCCTGCGGCCCCGCATGCACTCCGCCCGGATCGCCCACTTCCGGCGCCTGGCTGCCGGCGTCGCCGTCATTCCTCTCCTGGGATTCGGCGCTGCAGCCATGGCGGCGGGTGGTGACACCGCCGGGACCGAGACCGAGGCGGCCACCGCCGTCGAGGACGACGAGGTCGACCTCCCCGAGATCGGCGAGGGCGAGACGACCGAGGTCGACGACGCGTCCGAGGGCGAGGCCGTCGAGGTCGACGAGCCGGTCGAAACGACCAGCACCACGACCACGACGATCGCCGCCCCGGACCCCGATGCTCCGAAGGAGCTCGACCTGGGTGCGCTCGGCTGGGTCGAAGTCAAGGCGGGCGACGACGCCTTCGACGTGGTCGGAACCGACCTCGCCGAAGGTTGGGAGGTCATCAACACCGAGGTGGTCGACGGTGCGCTCGCGCTGTTGCTCAGCAACGGCGAGGTGATGAAGGTCGTCGTGATCGAACCGGGACCCCGGGACGAGATCCTGGTCAGTGTCGACGAGTTCGTCCCGCCGACCACGACCACCACCACGATCAAGCCGGTCGTCACCGAGGAGCCGAAGGACGAGCCTGCCCCGGCGCCGATCACCGACCGCTTCACCGTCGAAGTCCCCGGCAAGGGCAGCTTCATCGTCGAGCGGGAGGGCGAGACCCTCTATGTCGGCAACGTCACCGCCAACGAGGGCTACACCTACGACATCCACAAGAGCCAGGGCTGGAAGGTCTACGTCGGCTTCTCCGATGGCGAGACGGTCTTCTTCGGCAAGGCGCTCATCAACGACAACGGCGAGGTCGAGCAGCACTTCTGGGAAGAGAACATCGGCCCGACGCCCACCTACCAGTGGGTCGAGGTCGCCAGCATCGGCGCCGCCAAGTTCGAGATCCTCGAGGGCCAGATTCGGGTCTACAAGACCGAGACCGCCGAAGGCTACGAGTCCTGGGACTACAACCAGGGCGCCTACGCCACCACCGCCAAGGTCGACTTCGAAGGCGAAGGACAGATCTGGTTCATCGAGGCGTCGCTCAACGAGAATGGCGAACTGATCGCCAACACCTACCAGGGCTGACGCCCCGACACTCCGCCCAAAAGCGATCGAGCGTGCCCTCCGGGAAGTCCCCGGGGCGCACGCTCGATCCGCGTTCTGGGTTGTGCAGGTCGTTCGTTACTGCTCTTCGCCGTCGTCGCTCGGAGCCGGATCCTCTGCGGCGTCCTCGGCGTCGTCGTCGGTGCGATCGGTCTCCATCGCCGCGTCGTCGGCGGGAGCCTCTTCGGCGGGGGCTTCGTCAGCCGGCGCCTCCTCGGCGGGAGCCTCTTCAGCGGGGGCTTCGTCGGCGGGAGCCTCTTCGGCGGGGGCTTCGTCAGCCGGCGCCTCCTCGGCGGGAGCCTCTTCAGCGGGGGCTTCGTCGGCAGCTGCTTCCTCGGCCGGGGCGTCCTCGGCCGGGGCGTCGTCAGCGGCCGCTTCGGCGGGCGCCGCGTCCTCGGCCGGCTCGGGCTCCTCGCCGTCACGGATCTTGCGGAACGCCTCCTGGGCTTCGCGGTACGCCGCTTCGGCCGCCGCGGTCTCCTCGGCGCCCTTGGCGTTGCGGACCGCTGCTGCGGCCTCGTCCTTGGCCCGTTCCGCCTTCTTGATCCGCTTCTCGCGGCGGGTGCGCTCGCGGTCAGCGTCGACGTACTCGTTGAAGAGCGTCAGGGCGGCGGTCGTCTCGTCGTCGAGGGACGGGGCGGCGGTCTCGGTCTCGGCCATGGGCCGTAGTCTGGCCGGTCGCCGCCGCGATCACGACTCCGTTCGCGAAATCCGACCGAGCGAGAACTCTCGACTCAGTCGAGACCGCGCCGCTTCTCGGTGCGCATGTCGAACGCGACCTTCACCCCACCGCGGCCTCCGGCCTCGGCGGCGTGGCTGATCGCTTCGACGTAGCGGGC
The DNA here is from genome assembly GCA_964513285.1 of uncultured Candidatus Nemicrothrix sp. Classification (GTDB taxonomy): domain Bacteria; phylum Actinomycetota; class Acidimicrobiia; order Acidimicrobiales; family Aldehydirespiratoraceae; genus UBA11606. Next base: position 13,622 of record CAZEML010000036.1, on the reverse strand, counting down.
GAGGGGATAGGTCGCCGACACCATCTTGTCGAACGGCACCTTGCCGGCGAGCTCGAACGCCAGCTCGAAACTGTTGGTCCGACGCCCGTCCTCGAGCGTCTCGGTGCCGTACGTGTAGGCGCCGATCAGCTCGGTCTCGCGATGCCACAGGGCTGTGAGGTCGAGTTCGACGACGCCGGGCATCCCGAGCAGCAGCACGCGGCCCCGCGGGCGGCACATGCCGATGGCGGCCTCGATCGTCTCCTGCGACCCGACCGCGTCGATCACGATGTCGGCCCCGCCCGAGAGGCGATCGCCGATCATGAACGAGCCGGTGGTCCGGCGCACGGCCCGGGCGAGCTCGCCCGGCGCACAGACGACGTCGGCACCGAACTCCTCGGCGAGCTGACGCTGGATCGGGTACTTCGCCCCGATCATGATCGAGCCGGGCGACGTGAGGTGGCGCAGCGCCGCGACGGTCACCAGACCCATCGCGCCGGCACCGATCACCGCGACGGTCGCGTCGTCTTCGACGCCGGCCCGCAGCGCAGCATGGACGCCGCCGGCGACGGGCTCCATCATCACGGCGAGCTCATCGCTCATCCACTCCGGGACCTCGTGGATCTGGCTGGGGTGGGCGACGAACTCGGTCGACCACCCGCCACCGGTCGTCTCACAGAAGCCGGTCTGCAGACCGGGCTCGAGATGACCGCAGGTCAGGTGCCGATAGTCGTTGCCGTCGGCGGGCCGAGCTCCGGCGAAGGGCGGTTCGAACCCGCGGCACGCATGGCCGAGGACCGGCTCGAGCACGACCCGACGGCCGTCGGCGGTGTCGGCCACGACCTCGTGGCCGGGGACGAACGGGAAGCTGACGAAGTCCTCGAAGTAGCGGGACGCGTGGCCGTCGATCGTGGCCAGGTCGCTGCCGCAGATCCCGGCCAGGCGCGGGTAGAGCCGGATCCAGTCCTCGGCGGGCAGGTCCGGGCCGTCGTCGTCGATCAACGAGAGCGGGCCGACCGCCGCTCCGGCGCCGGGACGCAGGCGAGACGCCGCCATCGCCGCGGCATAGCGGCCTTCTTTGCGGGAGAACCGGAGGGCTTTCACGCCGCGGAGGTTACCGCTTCGGTGCGGGTCCGCACGAGGCGCATCGCCGAGGGCACCGTCAGCGTCGCTGCCACACACGCGGCGATCATCGTGTAGCCGAAGCCGGTCGTGAGGGCGTCGGCGACCGCGGGATCGACCTGGGTGCCCTCGTCGCTGAGGAGGTCGCGCACCGCCTCGACATCGCCGGTCCGGCGGTCGACGGTGGTGAGGATCAACGCACCGGCGATGCCGACCCCGTAGGTGATGAACAGGGTGCGGACGAACTGGTGGGCCGCGGAGACCCGCCCCATCTCGCTGGCCGGCGACCGGGTCTGCAAGACGTTGGTGCCGGTCGTGGAGATCGTGCCGACGCCGACGCCGGCGAGCACCAACCCGACGTACAGCAGCCAGAGCGGTCCGTCGGTGAGCACGCCGACCGCCACGAGGTAGAAGCCCGGCGCGAGGAAGAGCGAACCGACGAGCACGACCGGCTCGAGACCGAGGCGTCGTTGCCATCGACTCGACGCGACCGCGCCGGTGGTCCAGCCAGCGGAGAGGTAGATCACCGAGAAGGCGGCGGCGGTCGTGCTCAGACCGCGCCCGGCCCGCAGATAGACGGGAATGAACGCGTGGAACCCGAGCGACCCACCGACCGCCAACATCGAGGTTGTGTGGATCGAGCGGTACCGCTCGCTCCAGACGTGGGCGATGCGAACGACGGGATCCGGGGTGCGTCGGGCATGGCCGATGTAGCCGAGGAGGGCGAGCAGGCTGACCGCCGCGCCGATGATGACGGCGAGCACGGAGCCTTCGACGACGGCGAGGCCGGCGGCGCTGACCAGGGTGACGAGCGCGATCCCGCGCGTGTCGAGGCGGCGACTCGCGTCGGCGTTCTCGGCTCGGGCGGGGAGCTGCCGCCAGGCGAGGGCGGCGGCGATCATCGCGACGGGCACGTTGAAGAAGAAGACGCCGCGCCAGTCGATGACCGACACCATCACCGCGGCGACCGAGGGGCCGGCCACGCTCATCACGCCCCAGACGATCGAGTTGGAGGCGAACACTCGGGCTCGGGCATCGCTCTCGTAGGCGAGGCCGATCACCGCCATGGTCACGGTGAACAGCAACCCGGCGGCGACGCCCTGCACCGCGCGGGCCGCGACGAGGGTGACCATCGACGGGGCGAGGCCGCACCCGACCGAGGTGAGGACGAACGCGGTCACCGACCACCGGAAGACCCGCCGCGGACCGAGCCCGTCGACGAGGGGGCCGGCGACGAGGATGGCGACGCCGGAAGTCAGCAGCTCCGCGGAGATCGTCCACGGCAACAGCGCGACATCGCCGAGATCGGCACCGATCTCGGGCAGGGCGGCGGAGACGGCCAGGTTGTTGTAGGCGATGATGCCGACGCAGGCCATGATCGCGACTGTCAGTCCCCGCATCGACGGGTCGAAGATCGACTCGGCTGGTGCGGGGGCGGGCATGGCGGCACGCTATCGGCGACCGGGCGGGTGGCCGAAGTCGACGCGACGGGCGGCGGGGGGACTTCGCTGCGCGCGAATCCCCGCCTCGGACCGCGACTGTTCACCCGGTCGCCACACCGAGGCCACCTTGTTTGCTTGCCAGTTCAGGTGCCGCTCCTACGTTCGCCGCGGTGCGCGACCACGCGCGCGGCGGGTACCCCCGAACAACCCAAGACGAGGAGGCCACGGTGCTTCGGCGACTGTGTCTGGCAATGATGATCGGAGCGTTGATCGCTCCGCTCGCGACGGTGACTCCGGCGGCGGCAGCAGCTGCCACCCCCGGAATCGACGTCAGCAAGATCGGAACCGCGGACAGCGGATCCGGCGAGGGCGGCAGCGAGATCGCTGCGTTCGATCCGGACAGCGATCTGCTGTTCGTCACCAACGGTGAGGAGAACCGGGTCGACGTGTTCGACATCAGCGATCCGACCGCCCCGGTGACGAAGACGCCGATCGGGATCCTCGGCGATGGCATCAACAGCGTCGCCGTCCAGGACGGTCTGGTTGCGGTCGCGACCGAGACCGACCCTACCGACACGGTGGCCGGTACTCCCCAGACCCCCAACAAGGGTCAGATCGAGTTCCACACGATCGCCGGCGACGGCACCATCACCGCCTCCGATGTCGTGACGGCGGGCTTCCTTCCCGACATGGTGACCTTCACCCCCGACGGGTCCTATGTCGTGGTGGCCAACGAGGGCGAGCCGATCTGTGCCAGCGACGCAGGTGGCGACGAGAACGAGGACATCACCAAGGCCGTCGACCCGATCGGCTCGGTGAGCCTGATCAAGGTCGCCGACATCGGCATGCCGGCGGTGGCGACCGATCTCGACTTCACCGGTTTCGACGCAGACCAGGCGACCCTCGAGGCCGCCGGCGTCCGGATCTTCTTCGGCAAGGACACCGCGAACGAGTCGATCCTGTCCGAGGACCTCGAGCCCGAGTACGTCGCCGTTTCGCCGGACTCCGCCACCGCCTACGTCTTCATGCAGGAGAACAACGCGGTCGCGGTCGTCGACATCGCCTCGATGACGATCACCTCGATCGTGCCCCTCGGGTTCAAGGACCACTCGCTCGAGGCGAACGCGCTCGACCCGAGCAACCGTGACGACGAGGTCAACATCCAACCGTGGCCGACCTACGGCATCTACCAGCCGGACTCGGCGGTCGCCTTTGCCGCTGGCGGCAGCACCTACCTGGCCACCGCCAACGAGGGCGACGCTCGCGACTACGACTGCTGGTCCGAAGAGGAGCGGGTCGCCGACCTCACCCTCGACCCGACCGCCTACCCGAACGCCGCCGACCTCCAGATGGACGAGAACCTCGGCCGGTTGAAGACCACGACCGCGACCGGCGACACCGACGACGACGGCGACATCGACCAGATCCACAGCTACGGCGCTCGCTCGTTCAGCCTGTGGGACGCGTCCGGTGCCCTCGTCTGGGATTCGGGCGACGACTTCGGTCAGTTCCTCGCGGCGAACTTCCCCGAGCACTTCAACGGTCAGCTCGAGACCGATGACGTCGACACGGATGGCGACGACGAGACCTTCTGGTCGTTCGAGGAGCGCTCCGACGACAAGGCGGGCGAGCCCGAGGCGCTCACCGTCGGCGCGGTGGGCGACCGTATCTACGCCTTCATCGGCCTCGAGCGGTTCAACGGCTTCTTCGTCTATGACGTGACCGACCCGACGAACCCGTTCCAGGTCACGTTCGTCGACACGATCGGCGACCGGTCGATGGTCGCGGAGGGCGCGGACAACTTCGCCCCCTTCGGCGACGTCTCGCCCGAGGGCATGACGTTCGTGTCCGCGGCCGATTCGCCCAATGGCAAGCCGCTGCTCATCGTCGCCTTCGAGCTCTCGGGTACGACGGTCATCTATGAGATCGGCACCTGCTACAACTCGACCGCCGGCTCGTTCCAGACCGGCTTCCAGGTCCCGTGCTTCGAGACGCCGACCGACAGCGGCTTCGGTGACGCCGACGGCGAGGTGGCGACCGCGGTCGACTTCCTGAAGACCAACGGCATCACCGAGGGTGTCAGCGACACCGAGTACGGGCCCGACCAGCTCGCCACGCGCGGTCAGGCGATCGCCATGATCCACCGGTTCGCCGGCTCGCCGACCGGCTCGCCCGATGCCGGGTTCACCGATGTGGTGAAGGACTGGCAGATCGAACCGGTCAACTGGGCCAAGGCCAACGGCATCACGACCGGCACGACCGCCACGACGTTCTCGCCCGAGCGCAGCATCACCCGGGCCGAGTTCCTGGTGATGCTCTACCGGGCGGCGGGTTCGCCGACCGGTGCTCCCGATGCCGGGTTCACCGATGTGGTGAAGGACTGGCAGACAGCTGCGGTGAACTGGGCCGCCAACAACGGCATCACCGTCGGCACCTCGGACACGACGTTCGATCCGGATCGTCCGATCACCCGAGGCGAGCTCGCACTCTTCATCGAGCGCTACTCCCGGTTGCTCAACAGCTGAGGACCCCGATCTCGGACGACACACCGCCGTGGCCTCGCAGCCGCGGCGGTGTGTCGCGTCCAGGACGTCAGCGGTCGACGCGCTGCTCAAACGCCCGGCGGAAGCCGCCGACGACCGCGAGCACCTCGTCGACCGGCGCCGTGATGTGCGCCCACCAGGTCACCTCGATAATGCGGACCAGCTCGACCACCGCGACGTCGGGTCGTCCAGCGACGGCCCGGCGCGGTTGGATCGTGACCCCTCGTCCGGCAGCGACCAGGTCGAGGGTCACCGCGGCCGACTCGACTCGGACGATGCGTTCGGGTCGAGTGCCCGAAGGCCGAAACAGCTCTTCGAACTCGAAGCCGGGGCGGGGTTGGATCGCGGACGCGAAGTACGTCAGGTCGGCGAGGTCCGGCCCGTCGACGGTCCCGTCACAGTCGCGCAGCGGATGGTCGGTGGGGACGACGGCGACCAGGCGGTCGGTCGCCAACTCGATTCGGTCGACGCCACGGGCGACCTCGCCTGCGTCGATCACCAGATCGATCGCGCCGTCCGCGAGCGCGGCCGGCCAGCCCGACTCGGTCGTTCGGATGATCTCGATCGGTGGGGTGTCCGCGGCCCACGGCAGCGTGTCGTGGAACCCGAGTCCGACCCGGACCGGCCGGGTCGCGCCTCGATCGAGCCAGCGGGCAGCGAGCTCGGCCTCGTCGAGCAGACGGTCAGCGTCGCGGGCGGCTTCGGCGAGGTACCGACCGGCGGCGGTGAGAGTCAGACTTCGCCCCGTCGCCTCGGTGAGCGCAACACCGACCCGACGCTCGGCGTCGTCGAGCCGACGACTGGCCGCGGACGCACTCAGGTTGATGCTGGCCGCTGCGGCTCGCAGGGTCGGATGGTCGGCGAGGGCCTGCAGCAGCTCGAGGTGGGAGCGGTCGAGGGCCATGCGAGAAGTCTAGAACTGATGTGTCCAGTGCATCATTTGGGTCGAAAGACTGCACTGGACGCATGGACCGCCGATCCCGATACTGGCGCCATGGGTATCGCCGTTCCCTTCCCCGACACGCAGCCGCCCGGCTACGCCTGGTTCGACGACGAGCCGGTGTTCGATCCCGACCGCCATCTCCAGCTCGAAGCGCCGGCGGAGATCGTGATGCTCGCCGACCTCGGCTACACCGACGCCGAGATCGCGACCAAGGCCACCCCGGTCGCGGCGTCGACCCCGTTTCGCATGCTCAGCGACGAAGGCGCCGCGATCATGCTCGAGCTCGCCCGCCGGCTCCGGAACTTCGCCACCCCGGCCGGCGACCGGATCGAGACGATGACCCGGGGCGGTTGCTACCGGAGTCGCTGGCTGCGCGACCTGTGCACCAGCCCCGAGGTGACCGCCCACCTCGAGGCGATCTACGGGATCGCGATCGCGCCCCATGCGATGCCGCTGCACCTGGGGCACCTCAACTACGAGCCGACCCGCATCGAGGTCGCGATCGACAAGTGGCACCACGACACCCTCCCGCTCGACTTCGTGATGACGGTCACCGATCCCGCGCTCGTCGCTGGTGGCCGCTTCGAGTACTTCGTGGGCACCAAGCACGAGGCCGCCGAGCTCGCCGCGGCCGGTGAGACCCCGCCGCCGGAACGCACGGTCGCGCCGGACTTCCCCGGCCCCGGGTACGCGATCGCGTTGCACGGTGACATGGTCGTTCATCGCGCCGGACCGGTCACCGAGCTCACCGAACGGATCTCGATGGTGAACGGCTATGTCGCCCTCGACACCTCGCGCGACGAGCAGAGCCGGTCCGCGGACCTGATCGCGATCGACGACCCCGACGCCCTCTACACCGAGTGGGCGAAGTTCGCGGCGTGGCGTTCCCACGATCGGCTCGGCCACCTCCTCGACGAACTCACCTTCGAGTCCGATCCCCAGCTCGTGGCGGCCCGGCTCGAGACCGCGATCGCCGACGTCGCTCGGGCCGCCGACGAGATGCGGGCGGGCGTGCGGTCGATGGATCACTACGGCGGCTGAGGTGGGGCGCCGTCGAACCAACCGTGATCGCCGGGCCGCTCGGCCCGTTCGGTCGACCGCCCATCACCGCAACCTGACGTATCCCCACGAACCCGACCGCATCCTGAGCGACGACGAGGTCGCCCACATCCATGCCGAGGCCAAGCGCCTCCTCCAGGAGCACGGCATGCGGGTGCTGCTGCCCGAGGCGCGCGAGATCCTCGTCGCCGCGGGCGCATCGGTGGGTCACGACGGCGACGACCAGATGGTTCGGATCCCGGGCGAACTCGTCGACGAGGCCGTGCGGCGAGCGCCCGCGATGATCGAACTCGGCGCCCCCGATCCGGCGAGGGCGATCACGATCGGCGGACGCCACCTCAACCTCATGCCGGTCGGTGGTCCACCGTTCGTGTCCGACCTCGATCACGGCCGTCGCCCCGGCACCTTGGCCGACTACGAGAACCTGATGCGGCTCTTCCAGGGCTTCGACATCCTCCACGCCAACATGCCCTTCGTCGAGGCCCAGGACATCCCCGTCGACGTCCGGCACCTCCACATCACCCGGTCCCAGCTGACGCTCACCGACAAGCCGACGTTCCTGTTCACCCGGGGCCGGCAGCGGGTGCAGGACATGTTCGAGATGTTGCGGATCCGCCACCGCCTGACCGAGGACGAGTTCGTCGACCGCCCGGTCGTGTGGGCGAACATCAACACGAACTCGCCGCGGATGCTCGACGTCCCGATGGCGCTCGGGATCATCGACTTCGCCCGCGGGGGCCAGGTCTGTGCGATGACCCCGTTCACCCTCGCCGGCGCGATGGCTCCGGTCTCGCTCGCCGGCGCGTTGCTCCTCCAGCACGCGGAGGCGCTCGCCGCGATCACCCTCGCCCAGTTCACCCGGGCCGGCGCGCCGGTCATCTACGGCGGGTTCACCTCCAACGTCGACCTCCGCTCGGGTTCACCCGCCTTCGGCACCCCCGAGGCGATCCAGGGCGGCATCGCGACCGGTCAGCTCGCGCGCCTGATCGAGATCCCGTGGCGATCGTCGGGCTCGAGCGCCTCGCCCGTCGAGGATGCGCAGGGGGCGTGGGAGACCATGTTCAACCTGCAGGGCGCGATGCGCGGTGGCGCGAACTTCATCATGCACAGTGCCGGGTGGCAGGAGGGCGGCCTCGTCGCGTCGTTCGAGAAGCTGATCCTCGACGTCGAGATCCTGCAGACGATCGTCGAGTCGTGGCAGCCGGTCGACGTGTCCGCCGCCGAGCTGGCGTTCGACGCGATCGCCGAGGTCGATCCCGGCGGCCACTTCTTCGGCGAGCCGCACACCCTCGAGCGGTTCGAGACCGCCTTCTACGATCCGATCGTCGCGACGCGCGCCAGCTTCGAGCAATGGGTCGAGGAGGGGAGCCTCGACGCTCGCCAACGGGCCAACGCGGTCTGGAAGCAGCGGTTGGCCGAGTACGAGCAGCCGCCGATCGACGACGCGATCGTCGCCGAACTCGACGACTTCGTCGCTCGTCGGGTCGCCGAAGGCGGCGCCCCGCCGGACTGACCTCGCCCGCAGGGGACGCTGGCTCAGGCCGGGTTGCGGTCGTCGAAGTCGGCGAGCAGCAGCTCGGGCTGATCGGTGAAGTCGCGGGCCGAACCCCTCACGCGGACGCCACGCTCTCGGTTGGCCGGCGTGTAGGCGTGGCAGATCCCGCTCATGAAGTCGACCAGCTCCGCGTTCGATCCGTAGTCGTCGAGGTCCTGCATGCGACCCCGGCTGATGTCGATCGCTCGACGCAGCACGATCGCGGCCTCGGCGGCCGGCGGGTCGAGTTCGTCGAGGGCCCAGCGCATGAAGCCCTTCCACAACGGGATCCCGGCCCAGCGGTCGGGCCCGACGACCTCCCGCTTCCGCAGCTGCCAGTCGAGCGTCAGCGTGTCGTCGATCCAGAGGCGGGCCCGTCGCGTGCCGTCCTCGCCCGGGTCGGTGACCTCGGCTTCGAACCGGCGCTCGTCGATGGTGCGGGCCGCGTGGGCGACCGCGAGTCCGGCCAGATCGAACAGGTGGGTGCAGTTCGCTCGGGCGTCGAGTTCGCCGAGGACGGTCGGCTCGTCTCGGAGTTCGACCCCGATGATCGCCTGGATCGGCTGATCGGCCTCGGCACAGACGTCCCACGGGTGGCGGATCCCTTCGGCCGAGACCGAGGTGATGGCGTCGGCGCCGTGTTCGACGGCGACGGCGAAGTGATGGAAGTCGTCCTCGAGTTCGCCGATCACTCGGCTGTCGTCGATTCGGCGAACGTCGATGCGGCGGCGGTAGACGCCTTCGCCCCATGGACGTTCACCAGCGGTGGTGGTCTCGGCCCGACGATCGAAGCGGGTCCGTCGGGCTCGTGCGGGTGGTGACGACTCCACGCTCGGGACCCTACCGGGGAGGCCGCGCCGGCTCGGAGTTCGAGCCGGTCGGTCGGCCGGCCCTACGATCGGCCACGTGAAGTTGGGACTCGGCCTCGAGGTCTACCGCGCCAAGCGCCTGGAGCTCCCCATGGAGCTGATCACGACCGCGGACCGGCTCGGGTTCCACTCGGTCTGGACCGCCGAGGCGTACGGGGCGGACGCGATGACGCCGCTGGCGTATCTGGCGGCTCACACCGAGCAGATCAAGCTCGGTACCGCCGTGGTGCAGGTCTCGGCCCGCACCCCGGCGGCGACCGCGATGCAGGCGTTGACGATCGACCACCTCGCCGGCGGGGGTCGCGTGATCGTCGGGCTCGGGGTGAGTGGCCCGCAGATCGTCGAGGGCTGGTACGGCCAGCCGTGGGGGAGCCCGCATCGGCGGCTCCGCGACTATGTGGCGATCATGCGGCAGGTCTTCGCTCGTGAGGAGCCCGTCGCCCACGACGGTGCCGAGTTGTCGTTGCCCTACGAGGGCCCGGGCGCGATCGGCGAAGGCAAGGCGCTGAAGTCGATCCTGCATCCGGCCGGCGACATCGAGATCTGGATCGCAGCCGGCGGACCGCTCAACACCGCCCTCGCGGCCGAGGTGGCGGATGGCTGGCTGCCGATGGGCTACGGCTCGGACGGGTGGAGCCTGCACGGTGCCAACGTCGAGCGGGGATGGGAGCGCCGCGGCGGTCGGCCCGACGACTTCGACATCATGGGCAACCTCACCATCGAGATCACCGACGACGTGCAGGCCGCGATCGACGCCAAGAAGCCCTTGACCGGGATGTACGTCGGCGGCATGGGCAGCGAGGACAACAACTTCCACCGCGATGCGATGGCCCGGCGGGGGTTCCCCGAAGCCGCGGCTCGCATCCAGGAGCTCTGGCTGGCCGGTCGAAAGGACGAAGCGATCGCCGCGGTGCCCGACGACTACATCGACGCCGGTGCGTTGTTCGGTTCCGTCGACCGGATCCGGGCTCGCTGGGACGAGGTGGTGCCCGCGGGCCTCACCGGTGTCATCCTGCGGACCGACGACATCGAAGCGCTCGAGATCGCCGCGGCGGTCACCGGCGCAGGGGAGGGGAGCCGATGAGCGAGCTGATCGTGGTCGAGGAGGCCGCCGAGGGCGTCCGCTACGTCACCCTCAACCGACCCGAGAAGAAGAACGCGATCTCGACCGCACTCCGAACGGCGCTGTTCGAGACCTTGCAGGCCCACGATCACGACGACGACGTCCGCGTGTCGATCGTGCGCGGCGCCGGCGACTGCTTCTCCTCGGGGTACGACCTCTCGTCGCCGTTGATGGACGACACGCCGTATCACTCCGCGCCGGGCGACGGCGCGTGGGCCCGGCAAGCGACCGACGGGTGGTTCTCGATCTGGGATCTCGCCAAGCCGGTGGTCGCCCAGATCCACGGCTACGCGATGGCGGGCGCCACCGAGCTCGCGTCGGCGTGCGATCTCGTCTACGTCGCGGCCGACGCCCAGATCTCCTACCCGGTCGTGCGGGTGGCGTCGTCGCCGGACTGGGCGTACCACGAGCCCCTTCTCGGGCTCCGCCACGCGATGGAGGCGATGCTCACCGGCGACGCGATCGACGGGGTCGAGGCGGCCCGGATCGGATGGGCCAACCGGGCCTACCCGGCCGACGAACTCGCCACGTCGGTGCTGGCGATCGCGGAACGCATCGCCGGTGTCGCTTCGGATCTCACCCAGATCAAGAAGCGGCTGGTGCATCGCCAGTTCGATGTCCGGGGCGGGCGTGCAGCGATGCGATCGGGCCAGGAGTTCCAGGCGTTGGCCGGGCACCAGGCCTCGGTTCAGGCATTCCGGGCCGACCCCTTGGGCGCCATGAAGCGCGCCAACCGCGCCGACGACTGACCCTTCCGCACCGGCCCGGCGGGCCATCGATCGGTGTTCGTGGCGACACTTTCACCGCTTTTCATGTTTTCTCTTGCTTTTCGACGCGCTCTCTGCCAGTGTCGCGAATCATGAAAAGCATGGAAGTGCATGAAAGGTGCTTCCACGACACCCCGTTTCGGGGAGAAGGAGCGCACCGTGTCCGGTGACATGTTGGTGATGAGCAAGTCGCAGATGGAGGCCCTCGGGGCCAACTTCCGTCAGCAGGCCGAGGCCGTCGAGCGAGTGATCGCGGCGATCCAGGGCGGCATCGACGGCACGACCTGGCAGGGCGCACGCGCCGAGCAGTTCCGCACCCTGTGGGAGAGCCAGTTCAAGCGCAACCTGATGACGCTGCGCGAGGCGCTCGGCGAGCACTCGATGTTCATCAGCCGCGAACTGCAGGCCGGCGTCACCGCCCTCGACACCGTCGGCTGAGCCTCCACGATGATGCGAGTCGTCCACCGCCCGGGCCGGCACGAGGTCCCCGCCGGTACCGGGCGGCGCGACCGTGTCGTCACCCTCGAGATCACCGATGCCGACGCGACCGTCGGCGATCTCGCCACCGCCCTCAGCGCCCAGCCGACCGTTCCCGTCTCGGGGCTGGTCGTCGACGGGAACTGGTATCCGCCGGCCGCGGCGGCTGCCGATCTGGCGCTCCACGTCGGTTCGGTCCTCGAACCGGCGCTCACACCCCCCATCCATCCCCCCACCCCGGCTCGGGTGCTCGCCGTCGTCGGCGGGCTCCGAGCCGGTGGCGCGTCACCCCTCGCCGAGGAACGCGTCGCGGTCGGTCGCGGCGGCACCTGCTCGATCGTGATCGACGATCCGACGGTCGGCCGTCGCCATCTCACGATCGCTGGCGATCGGATCGACACCGATGAGGGAGCCACCAACCAAGTGCTCGTCGACGGCATCGCCGCCGACCATGCCGAACTGGGCGAGGGCGTCGTGGTCACCGCCGGTGCAACGCAGCTGGCCGCCCGCGGCACCACCGACGATCGGCCGCTCGCCGTGCGCGAGGGTCTCGGCCGGTCGGGCGGACTCCTCCCGTTCAACCGCCCACCCCGGTTCCGCCCTGCGGTCGAGCCGCCGACGCTGCGGGTGCCGGCCGAACCACCGGCGCCCGACCCGGTCGAGCCGCCCTCGCTGGCCACCCTGGTCCTTCCTGTCGTCGCCGGCGCCGTCATGGCGGTGCTGTTCTCGCCCTACATGGCGATCTTCACCGCACTCGGCCCCCTCCTCACCTTGGGCACGTGGTGGGAGCGGCGCCGCCGCTCGCGTCGCGCTCATCGCCGGGCCGTCCGCGAGGTCGACACGGCCGTCGTCGAGATCGCGGCGACGATCGACACGTGCCGAGACGCGGAACGCACCCGTTGCCGAGCGCTCGTTCCCGATCCCGCCGAGGTCGTCCGTCGGGCGAGCACCGGTTCGGTCCGCCTCTGGGAGCGGCGAGCCGACGACGACGACGCCTTCATGGTCGGCATCGGCGCGACCACGGTGGCGTACGCCCCCGAGTTGATCGCGGCCGACGGCCCGCCCGCCGGTGCCGTCGTCGAACTCCTCGATGGTGTGGCCCCCCTCGCCGATCTGCCGATCGTGGTGACGCTGGCTCCGGGCACGGTGGTCGGCGTCGTCGGTTCCCCCGACGCCCGGCAAGCCGTCGGTCGCGCCCTCGCGCTCCAGCTCGCCACCCACCACGGCCCGTCCGATCTCGCCGTGTCGATCGTGGCCGAACCCGAACACGCGCCGGCGTGGCGGTGGACGACCTGGCTGCCCCACATGGTCGATCGGATCACCGGCGACCTTCCGCTGGTGCCCCTCGGTCTCGATGGCGCCGATCAGCTCGAGGCGCGGCTCGGTGCGGCCGACACCCCGCACCTGGTCCTCCTCGACGGCGACACCACGTTCGAAGGGCGAGGGGCTCCCGGCCGTCGCGCGGTGGCCGCCGACCACGCCATCGTGGTGTCGCTCGTGGACGACACCCATCGCCTGCCGGCCGGGTGCACCCACATCGTGGTCGTCGACGACGTCGGCCGGGTCGAGCTCCTCGACCCGCGTGTCGACGGCGTCGGCCGCCGCGGCCTGGCCTGGGGTCTCGCCGCCTCCGAGGCCGAGGCCGCGGCTCGGGGCCTGGCCCGGTTCGACGACCCGGAGCTGGTCTGCGCGGGCGCCGGCGTCCCGGACCGCGCCGACCTGCTCGGCCTGCTGGGCATCGACACGACACCCGGCGAGATCGAA
>CAZEML010000035.1:0-26627 GCA_964513285.1 uncultured Candidatus Nemicrothrix sp. | reverse complement strand
CACCGACGCCCGCGTCGTGCTCGGCGCCGTCGCTCCCACCGCGGTACGTGTCCCGGACGCCGAAGCCGCCCTCGTCGGCTCGACCCTCGACGACGACGCCCTCGCCGCGGTCGCCGCCGCGTCGGCCGCCGCCAACCCGATCGACGACAAGCGGGGCACCGTCGCCTACCGCACTCAGGTCGCCGGCACGCTCGCTCAGCGAGCGGCCGTCATCGCCGCAGAAAGGGCCCGTTCATGAGCCGCACCCACATCAACTGCACCGTCAACGGGGAAGCGACCGATTTCCTCGCCGCCGACGGCACCTCCCTGCTCGACGCCCTCCGCGACGAGCTCGGCCTCACCGGCGCCAAGGAAGGGTGTGGCACCGGCGACTGCGGTGCCTGCTCGATCCTCGTCGACGGCCGGGTCAACTGCTCGTGCCTGATGTTCGCCCCCGAAGCCGAGGGCCGCGACATCGTCACCGTCGAAGGCATCGCTGACGGCGATCAGCTCCACCCGTTGCAGCAGACCTTCCTCGAAGGGGCCGCGCTCCAGTGCGGCGTCTGCACGCCCGGGTTCCTCGTCGCGGCGAAGGCGCTGCTCGACGAGAACCCCGACCCGACCGAAACCGAGATCCGCTACGCCCTCGCCGGCAACCTCTGCCGCTGCACGGGCTACGACAAGATCGTCCGCTCCGTGCAGGAAGCGGCCGTCCAGCTGAAGGGAGCCTGAGGGGACCGCCACCGAGAATCCTCCGCAGTACAAGTGGGTCGGCACTCGCCCGATCCGACACGACGGCTACGACAAGGTCGTCGGGAAGGCCCGGTTCGCGGCCGACCTCGATCTGCCCGGTCAGCTGCATGCCGCCTACGTGCGGTCGCCGCACGCGCACGCTCGCGTCACCGCGATCGACACCAGCGCCGCGGAAGCGATGCCGGGTGTGAAGGCCGTCGTCACCGGCGACGACTTCCCGATGCTCGACATCACCGACCCGAACTACGACGTGTCGATCAATGTGATGGCCCGTGGCACTGTGCTCTACAACGGCCATGCGGTCGCTGCCGTCGCGGCAGCGACCAAGGCCGAGGCGATCGCGGCCGCCGCCGCGGTCGAGGTCAGCTATGAGGTGTTGCCGTCGATCCTGTCGATCGACGCGTCGATGGCGGACGGCGCTGATCTCGCCAACGAGCAGAACACCCAGAAGTTCGTGGGCGGCGACCCGACCAACATCTCGACGCACACCCCGCTCGAGCGCGGCGACGTCGACGAGGCGATGGCCGCGGCCGACGTCGTGATCGAGCGCGAGTTCGAGTGTGCCCACGTGCACCAGGGCTACATCGAACCGCACGCGTGCGTGGTCGACACCGGCGCGGACGGCAAGGCCAGCGTGTGGGCGTCGTCGCAGGGGCACTTCATGGTGCGGGCGATCAGCGCCGCCGTGCTCGGTTGGGAGACGTCGCGCATCAAGGTCACGCCGGCCGAGATCGGCGGCGGTTTCGGTGGCAAGACCACCGTCTACCTCGAGCCGGTGGCGGCCCGACTGTCCGAGAAGGCCGGACGGCCGGTCAAGTTGGTGATGAGCCGCGACGAGGTCCTGAAGGCCACCGGCCCGGCTCCCGGCGCCAAGCTGCGCATCAAGATCGGTGCGACCAACGACGGTGAGCTCACCGCCATGGATGGCTGGATGGCCTACGAACTCGGCGCGTTCGGCGACTTCGCCGGCATGGTCGGGGCGATGTCGGTCGCGAGCTACAAGTTCCCGAACCTGAAGCTCGAGTCGTGGGGCGTGCTCACCAACAAGCCCAAGACGGCCGCCTACCGGGCACCGTCGGCCCCGCACGCTGCGTTCGCGATCGAATCGATCATCGACGAGATCGCCCAGACCCTCGACATGGATCCGATCGATCTCCGCCTCGCCAATGCGGCGATCGAAGGTGATCTCACCGCGATGGGCATGCCGCATCCCAAGATCGGTTTCGTCGAGTGCCTCGAAGCGCTCAAGGCCAGCGACCACTACCAGTCGCCCGTGCCTGAGGGCATGGGCCGCGGCGTCGCCGCCGGCTTCTGGTTCAACATCGGCGAGCAGTCGTCGGCGACGGTCAACCTCAACGAGGACGGCACCGCCACCGTGATCACCGGCAGCCCCGACATCGGTGGATCTCGCGCCTCGATGGCGCTGATGGCGGCCGAGGAGCTCGGCATCGACGTCATGCGCATCACGCCCGTGGTCGCCGACACCGAAGCGGTCGGCTTCACCGACGTCACCGAGGGTTCGCGTGCGACCTTCGCCACCGGCAAGGCGGTGGTCGAGGCGTGTCGCGAACTCATCGCGGAGCTGAAGATCCGGGCGGCGTCGATCCAAGGGGTCGAGGCCGACCAGGTCGAGTGGGCCGACGGCGCCGCCCATGTCGCCGACAAGGATCCGCTGCCGTTGGCTGCGATCACGGCGCAGGCCAAGCGCACCGGTGGACCGCTCACCGCCACCGCCTCGCTCAACGCCGCCGGCGCGGGCCCGAGCTTCGCCGTGCACTGTGCCGACGTGCAGGTCGACGAAGGCACCGGTGTCACGACGATCGCTCGCTACACCGCCGTGCAGGACGCCGGTACCGCCATTCACCCCAGCTATGTCGAGGGACAGATGCAGGGCGGATCGGTGCAGGGCATCGGTTGGGCGCTCAACGAGGAGTACATCTACGACGACGATGGCGAGATGCTCAACCCGGGCTTCCTCGACTACCGGATCCCGGTGGCGTCGGACCTCCCGATGATCGAGACCGTCATCGTCGAGGTGCCGAACCCCTCGCACCCGTACGGCGTGCGCGGCGTCGGCGAGACCGGCATCGTCCCGCCGATGGGCACGATCGGCAACGCCATCCATCGCGCCGCCGGTGTTCGGATGACGTCGCTGCCGATGTCGCCCCCGAAGGTGCTGTCCGCCATCAACGAGCGCGACTGAGTTCCGCGAAGATCTGCCGCCGTGGCCACCGTCCACCTCATGACCCAACACCGCCCGTTCGCGGACGGTGCTTCGGTCGTGGAGGCGGACGGGGCCACGGTCGGGCAGGTCATCGATGGTCTCGAGGCGAAGTACCCCGGGTTGGGCGCCGCGTTGCGCGCGGGCAGCTCCGCCGGCATCGATGGCGAGATCCACGCCGAGCCCGAGTTCGTCCGGGTCGAGCCGGATACCGTCATCTACTTCGTCGCGCCGCTGACCGGCGGCTGAGGTGGCGGCCGAACCCGCGGTTCGGCTCGTGCCCCTTCGCGGCGATCATGCCGCCGAGCTCTTCGACGTTCTGGCCGAGCCGTCGCTCTACCGCCACCTCGACGATGCACCGCCACCGTCGCTTGCCTGGCTGGTGGAGCGTTTCGACGCCTTGGCACGAGGCGCACCCCCTGAGCTCGACGAGGTCTGGCTCAACTGGGCGATCGTCGATCCGGCCGGAGATCTCGTCGGCACCACCCAGGCCACCGTGCGGCGAGATGCGCCGACGTCGGTGGCCTATGTGCTCGGGGTCGGCGCGCAGGGGAGAGGACTCGCCCGCGCTGCGGTCGGGCAGATGCTCGACGACCTCGCCGCCCACCACGGCGTCGACGAGGTGCAGGCCGAGATCGCCCCCGAGAACGATCGATCGATCCGTCTGGTCGAGTCGCTCGGCTTCACGCCGGCGGGATCGATCGGATCCGATCGTCGGTTCGTGCGACGATTGCCTCGATGATCACGATCGCTGCTGAGGACCCAGTCGCTCCCGACATCGTCGCCTTGCTCGAGACCCACCTCGCCTTCGCGCACGAGGTGACCCCGAAGGATCATGTCCATGCCCTCGACATCGAGGCGCTGCGTGTTCCCGAGATCGTGTTCTGCGCCGCTCGTGATGATGGCGAACTGCTCGGGGTCGGCGCGATCCGTGACCTCGGGGACGGCCGGGGTGAGATCAAGTCGATGCACACCGCCGCTGCGGCTCGTGGGCGTGGGGTCGGGCGCCTGATGGTCGAACATCTGCTCGATGTCGGACGCGAGCGGCAGATGCAGTGGATCGGTCTCGAGACGGGCACCTACGACGCCTTCGCCGCGGCCCGTTCTCTCTACGCATCGCTCGGGTTCGAGGTGTGCCCGCCGTTCGGGGACTACACCGACAATCCCCACAGTGTCTGCATGAGCCTGGACCTGCGCTGAACGTCGCGGTCAGAAGTCCACGCCGCTGACGCGATCGTCGTCGGGGAAGTCGGTGCGCAGCGTCTCGGTGTGGCCGTCGACCGAGATCACCTGCCCGTTGACGAGGCGGGCTGCGTCGCTGCACAAGAACGCGACCATCGCGGCGATGTCGGATGCGTCGACGAACGATCGCATCGAGACCTGATCCTCGTAGGCGGCCTTCACCGTCGCCGGCTCGACTCCCATCGCGCTGGCCTCGCGGTCGATCACGCCTTGCATCCGGGGCCCCGCGATCGTGCCGGGCGCCACACAGTTGACCCGGATGTCGTGGCGTCCGAGTTCCATCGCCCACGAGTGGGTCAGGCCCTCGACCGCCCACTTCGACGCGGAGTACGGCGACCGCAGCGGATACCCGAAGTGACCGGCCGTCGAGGAGATGTTGACGATGCTGCCGCGCCCGGCGTCGCGCATGCGACGAACGGCCTCCCGGGTGATTCGGAACGTGCCACCGAGGTTGACCTGAACGCAGCGATCGAAGTCGACGGGGTCCATCTCGTCGACGGGGCCGGTGGGCCCGGCGACGCCGACGTTGTTGACACAGATGTCGAGCCCACCGAGGTCGGCGTCGAGTTTCGCGAACATCGCCTCGACCGCGTGCTCGTCGCTGATGTCGCACACATGGTCGGCGTCGCTGTCCACGTCGGCGTCGCACGTGCGAACCGTCGCGCCGGCCCCGCGGAGGGTCTGAGCGATCGCCGCGCCGATCCCGCCTCCGCCTCCGGTGACGAGCGCCCGACGGCCGGTGAGATCGGTGGAGTTCAGGTTCATCGCCGCGACTGTAGAAGGCCTGCGTGTCCGGGGGTCGGTGGTACCTTCGCAGCGGCGACGGACGTGGGGGAGCGGCGTGGAGAACGCCCGGGAGCAACTGATCCGGCACGGTCTGGTCCAGATCGCCGAAGCCGGCGTCGCCATTCGGCTCGACACCGTGAGCCTCACCGCTGCGGCTGAGGCCCAGCGCATCTCCGTCGACGAAGCAGCGGAGATCTGGCGAGGCGCTCCTGGTGACCCGGATCCAGAGGAGCGCTACCGCGAAGCCGTTGCGGTTCGACTGCTCGAGGAGCAGCCGGCGATCGGCGACGGCGGCCACGAGGGCACCGCACTGACCGAGACGCTGCTCGCGGTCTCCGCGATGATCGAGTCGATGCCGGACCTGGCGACGCTGACGCCGGCCGAACGCGGCGACTGGCTACGACGGATCTACCGGGCCGGCACCGATGCCAATCTGGCGCTGGCCGACGATTCGCTCCTCTGGCGTTCCTATGTCGCCCTCGGCACCGTGGCGCTGTCGCAGCCATCGGCGTCGGCCGCGTTGCGGGCGGCGTGGGTGAAGGGCGACGAGTCCACCGCGACCCGATACCTCAACATCTACTCGGTGCTCGCGTCGATGTTCGGCCTCCGCCTGCGGTACTGCTACACGTGGCCCCAGTTCACGACCGCGGTCAGCGCAGTCTCCGAGGGTCTCATGATCCGGTCGAACGTCAGCGAGGAGGTCCGGGTGACCGAGCGCCTGACCGGACCCGACGGTGAAGCCGAGCGGTGGACCCTCTTCGCAGTGTGCTTCGAGGCGCTGATCCGGCAGTTCTTCGAACCCGACGACAGCGGCATCGTGACCGACATCGAGCACGAAACCGGCTGATCGGCGCGGCGCTCCCTAGACCGGATGGTGTCGGTCGGCGATGAGGCTGATCATCTCGAACATGATCGCCATCGAGCGGTAGCTGGTGATCTGATTCGGTGAGTCGACCGTGGGCATGAGGCACACGACGTCGCCGCCGATGATGTTCTTGCCGCGGACGCATCGCAGCAGCTCCATCACCTGGTCGATGCCGAACCCCTCGATGCCGGCCTCGATGTTGGCCACGCCGGGGGCGACCATCGGGTCGAGGCAGTCGAGGTCGAAGGTGATGTAGAGCGGGCGGTCACCGATCGTCTCGTCGATGATCTCCTTCACCCGTTCGGCGCCCATCTCGTCGTAGTCGGTCTTCTTCACGACCGTGTACCCGAGGTCATAGGACGGATCGAGCCACTCGAGACTCCGCGTGTTGCCTCGGATCCCGACCTGTACCGAGTGCGCCGGGTCGACGTGACCTTCGGTGACGAGATAGCTCGCCCAGTGCGCGGCCGACTTCACCGCACCCATGAAGTGCGGGATGTTGTGGAAGGCGTCGGTGTGGGCGTCGAAGTGGAGCAGACACGCCTTCTCGCCACCGGTCAGGTTGCCGCCGCCGAGCGCTTGCAGGATCCCGCCGGTGATCGAATGATCGCCACCGATCGAGACCGGACGACAACCGGCGGCATCGAGGCGGGCGTAGTAGTCGGTGATCATCTCGATCGACCGCTCGTTGTTGTTGCCCTCGCTCAGCGGCACGTCGCCGAGGTCACGGACCCGGGCCATCTCCCACGGGTCGATGCCGAAGTGGTTGTGGACCCGTCGCCCGATCGCCGACACGTTGCGAACCGCCCGGGGACCCAGGTGTTGATCGCGCTGGGTCGTGCCGTTCCCGGTCGAGTGGGGAACGCCGACGAGGCCGATGTCGGCGTTGGTCGGGTCTTCGTCGTGCTCGCATCGAAAGAGGGTCGGGATCCCGTACCAGAAGATCCCGTTCATCAAGCGCTGCTGGTCGTCGAGCTCGGTCATGGGGGCACGCTAGATCATCGGGTCGGCACGAGAAGCCGAGCTAGCTGTTGGCCCATCGCTAGGGTCGGGCCATGGGGGGCGATGATCATCAGCGTGAGCGGCTGATCATCAACGGGTTGATCCAGCTGTCACGCAACGGTCCGACGATCGGACTCGAGACGGTGTCGCTCGCCACCGCGGCGTCCGCCGCCGGCATGCCCGTCAGCGAAGCCTCGTCGATGTGGGGTGACGGCGACCTCACCGAGGAGCAAGCGCAGCGTCGCTTTCGAGACGCGGTCGCGGTCCGGGTGTTGAGCCGCCAGCCCGCGGCCGACGACGAAGGGCAGATGGGCTCGACCGCGGTGCCCGAGACGATCGAGTCCCTGGCGGCAGCGGCCGGCGACATGCCACCCGTCGAAGACATGTCGCCCGACGAACGGGCTCGGTGGCTGCGGCGGCTCTATCGGGCCGGCACCGACGCCAACCTCGAACTGACCGATTCAATGGTGTGGCGCTCGCTCGAGCCGCTCGCGTCGACCGTGCTGGCCAACCCCGGTGCCCATCCGGTCCTGTACGAGGCGTGGCGGCAGGGGGATCTCGAGACCTCGGGGCGCTACCTGAACGTGATCTCGACCATGGCCTCGGTCTTCGGGATGCGCTTGCGCTACTGCTACACCGGCGAGCAGTTCGCGACGGCCCTCACCGGGCTGAGTCAGGGCCTCCTGCCCCGGGTCGGTCGAGTCGACGAGTCCCACGAAGTCGATCGGGCCACCGGACTCGACGGGGAGATGGAGCGGTGGTCGTTGTTCGCCGTGTGTGTCGAGGCGCTGATCCATCAGTTCTTCGAGCCAGAGGTGCCCGGTTCGGTCGCGACCGAACACGAGGACGGCCCGCGAGGTGGGGTCGGCTGACTCCCCGCCGTCGGCGGCCAGAGTGAATCCAAAACGACGGTTGGCCTCGTAGTGCTGGCGTGACCAGTGGCACAGTGGACGACGTGGGCAATGCGATCGACGGGGATGAGATCGAGCTGATCGACATCGACCTCGAGTGGAACGCACCGGCGGCCGTCGCCGTCGGCGCCGAGCCCACGGTCGGGCGACCGTCCTGGCGGCGGTGGCTGCGCCGCGATCCTCGATGGTTGATCCTGCTCGCCGTCGTGGCCTATGTCGGCTGGTTCGCGACCTCGGGCGGAAGTGACGACGAGCAGGCGAGCGAGCCCGCGCCGACCAGCGCGCCGGTCACCACCGCCCCTCCCGTCGTCGTCGAGACCTCCGCGTTCGACGAGGCGCGAGCTGCGCTCGCGGGCGATCCGACGCTCGATCTGGCCGGCGCGATCGCCGCGCTGACCCCGGCCGACTACGACGCGTCGTACCTCGAGATGCAGGTGAACCCGAGCGGTGTCGACGTGTTCGCCGTCATCAAGGACTTCGACACCGTGCCGGGCGGGTTCCGGTTCGCCTACATCGGTGTCGATGGCGAGCCGATCGTCGTCGACACCGGCTCCGGGATCCTGCGCTCGGTCGTCAATGAGATGCCGCTCGGCGCGGGCCAGGACCTCGCGCTGCTGCCCGATGGCGATGGCGTCCTCGGGTTCGGTGCCGACCGTCCCGAGGACGTGTTTCGGGTGGCGACCGACGTCGCAGCGGTCCGCCGGGCCAACGGTGACCTTCTGGGTGTTCGCGTCTCCGCGGCCGGGCTCGAGTACGGGCTCATCGACGATCCGTCGGGCTGGGAGACGCTCCCGGCGGGGGCCGATCTGTGGATCGAGCCTTCGGTCGGCGCGTTCGTGAGCCCGGACAGCGGCGGGGTGTTCGAACTCACGCCCGACGGGGTGCAGTCGGTGACGCCGTTCGAGATGGTCGCGACCAACGGCACACGATGGATCGAGCTGCGCCGCGTCGTCGGTCCCAACGAGTACTGGGTCGTCGACCGGTCCGGAGAGGAATGGCTGATCGACCGTGAGCAGATCGACGTCGAGGGCGACCTGTCGCTCAGCCCCGACGGCGCCTGGATCTTCGCGGCCGGTGGGTTGGTCGATGATGCCTTTCCGGCGTTCTGGGGCGTGGAGACGGGTGAGGTCATCCAGATCGAGAGCCGCGCCGACCGGTTGACCCCGGTGTGGGCCCCCGACAGCTCCTTCGTCGCCGAGCTCGACCCGACCCGGAACTGCATCTGGATCAACTTCATCTCCGGGCTGAACGGCTGCATCGTGCTCGACCAGCTCAACGTGCCGGCCCTCGAGGCGTCGGCCCTCGTCGTCTACTGAGTCATCGTTCGGCGCTCACCAGCTCACTTCGAACTCGCTCAGGGGTCTCGCCGGTCCAGTGGTTGAAGGCTCGGTAGAAGGACGACGTCTCCTCGTACCCCAGCAGGAACGAGATCTCCGCAGCGGAGAGACTCGGGTTGGCGAGGTAGTGACGGGCGAGATCCTCGCGAGTGCGGTCGAGGATCCGTTGGAAGGTGGTCTCCTCGCCCGCAAGCCGGCGATGGAGGGTACGAGTGCTCATCGCCAACTCACCGGCGACGTCAGCCATCGTCGTGCGGCCGGTCGGTAGGAGCTCGAGCAGGGCGCCCCGGACATGCTCGGTCGTGGTGGCATCGTGCTGGAGTTCGGAGAGTCGTCGGCGAAGCTCGGGCTCGAAGGTGTCCCACATCGCCTCGTTCGCGGTGAGGAACGGCCGTGTCGCATCAGCGCTCGCGAAGCGGACCTGGGGAACCGGGCCGCGGGTGAGCTCGGCACCGAGGAACTCGGCGTAGGCGTCGGGGTCGGGCGGGAGCGCAGGGACCATCACCTGCTCGGGCACGACGCGGTGACGGGTCGCCGTGCGGGCCATCTGGACCCAGAACAACAGCTCGGAGAGCAAGAGGTTGGACGGCGGGGTCCCACCGATCGGCCAGCTGTACGCGATCGAGGTCGCAGCTTCCGCGACGTCGACGTGGAGCTCCATCGGCCCGATGAGCTTCTTGTAGGTCGCGACCCGAGCGGCAGCAGTGTTGAGATCCTTGCTCATGAGGGCGGCGAAGATCGGCGGGGCGAAGACCTCCGGAGCGAAGATGTCCTCGATGCGCAGCGGGAGGTTCGGATCACCGGTCTCGGTTTCGATCGCCTCCCACAGCGCGAAGAACTCGGTTTGCTCGAGCCAGACGGGCCCCTTCGACAGCAGATCGGATCGCAGACCAGCCCGCCGAAGCACATTCGCGGGTCGTACCCCGAGATCGACGAGCACGGCTCGGAGGCTCGGGTCGAGGGAGTACTTGCCGGTCGTCATGGTCACCTCAGCGTATGGAATCTCTACTTCGGCTGCCTCGCGGATCCGGCCAGTCGAGTCGCGGAAGCTGCCAGATGGACTTGGCGGGATCTGCCAGTCGCTTGGCGAGATCAGCCAACAGGTGAGTCGGGGTCCCGGCGTACGTTGAGATCAGCAACGAACGAAGGAACCCCCCACCATGGCTCGACACAAGCACGCACTCGATGAGGCCACCCGTACCAAGGACCTCTCCGGCAAGACCTACATCGTCACCGGCGCCAACTCCGGCGTTGGTCTCGAAACCTCCCGACAGCTCGTCCGCCAGGGCGCCCATGTCGTCATGGCCTGCCGGAGGGTCGACGCAGGCGAGCAGGCCGCCGCCAGCTTCGCGGGGCTCCGCGGTACCCACGAGGTGATGCGAGTCGATCTCGCCGACCTGGCGACGGTGCGGACCTTCGTCGCCGAGTTCACCGCCAAGCACCACCGGCTCGACGGCCTCGCCTGCAACGCCGGCATGGTCAACATGAGTGGCGACCGCCAGCTCACCGCCGACGGCCTCGAGACCACGATCGGGATCAGCTACTTCGGCCACTTCCTGCTGACCGAGCTCCTGCTCGAAACGCTCGGCAACACCCCCGGATCTCGGATGGCGATCGTGTCGTCGGTGGTGCACGCCGGCCGACCGAACAACCGGCCGAAGCTCGACCTGACCGACCTCAACTTCGACCGTCGGGAGTTCAACAACTTCGGCGCCTACGGCGAAGCCAAGGTGGCGAGTGTGCTCTACGCCAAGGAACTGGCCTCCCGGGACCTTCCTGGCGACACGACCTTCTTCTCGATCCATCCCGGTTGGGCCCGCTCGAACTTCGGCTCCGGCGGCAGCCTCCCGATCCGGATCGTGATGGGGCTCATGCGGCCATTCAGCCGCTTCGTCTCCGACAGCAACGAGGAGTCGGCCCAGGCCACCCTGCACTGCCTGATCTCCGACGACGCCCCCAACCACGACGGTGCGTACTTCAGCCAGAGCAGCGTGCTCTACCGCGACAAGGCGTGTCGCAACGGTGGGTGGCCGATGGAGACTCCGAACCCCCACGCCCGTGACCTGGAGACTGCGTCGGAGCTGGTGGCGATGAGCTACGACATCGTGGGTCTCGATCGCCCGTAGGGTCGAGCGCAACCGTCCCTTGCCGCTCAAGCACGCGCCCTATCGCTGGTACGTTTCCCACCGGCGAGAGGAAGCAGCGTGTCGCTGGAGCGCGAACAACTCGTGAGCTATGGCATGGCGCAGCTCGGTCGCGAAGGCCTGAGCGTCGACCTCAGCCAATTCCGGGTGGACGTGGCCGCGGTCGCGTGCGGCATCGACCCGGTGGCCGCCCGTCAGATCTGGGAGGGACCCGACGACGAGGCCGATGCCGCCTTCGGGCGTGCGGTGCTCCACGGCATCCTCGGCCGGCAGCTCTCCGACGCGGTCGATCAGAGCGTCGTCACGTCGATGGTCGAGGTCATCACCCGATCGCTCGACCAAGCGGCGGCCCGCGACGACCTCTCGGTGGACGAACGTCGGGCGCTGATCCAGGACCTGTGCCGGTCCGCATCCGCCGTTGCGCTCGACCTCCCGAAGACCTCGCCCTCGTGGCGGGCCTTCGTCGTCGTCAGTACCTTGATCTTCGCCCACCCCGACGCCAACGAGTGGTTGGTCGACGCGTGGGACGAGAACCGGGCCGACACGACGCCTCGACTCACCAACCTCTACTCGGTGCTCCCCGGCATGTTCGGCATGCAGCTTCGCTACTGCTACTCGTGGGAGCAGTTGCTGGCGACGATGAGTGCGGTCGGCGAAGGGCTGATCATGCGTCACGAGTCCCTCGGCGATGCCGCGATGGTGCAGCGGGCGACCGGCCCGAACGGTGAGGTCGAGACGTGGTCGCTGCTCGCGGTGGCGGCCGAGGCGATCTTCCAGCAGTTCTTCGAGCCGATCGATCCCGACGACGAGTCACCGTTCTTCCACGAGCCAGGCCCGGCTGGCCGACACCACTAGATTCCGGCGATGCCCGCCACCCCGATCGATCAGGTCGCTCTCCGCACGTCGCGTCTCGCCCGGCTCCGCGTCGAGATGGCGGCCCGCGATGTCGCTGCGGTCGTCCTCACCGATCCGGTGAACATCCGGTACGCGAGCGGGGCTCGCAACATGCAGATCTTCACCGCCCGCAACCCGGCCCGGTATCTGTTCGTCACGGTCGACGGCCCGGTGATCCTCTACGAGTTCACCGGTGCGCTCCATCTCGCCGACGGGTTGGAGACGATCACCGAGGTGCGGCACGCCACGACCGCCTCCTTCGTCGCCGCCGGCGAGCAGATCGCCGACGTCGAGCGACAGTGGGCGGGCGAGATCCGTGACCTGATCGGGGAGACCGTCGGCCTCGACGCGACGATCGGGCTCGAACGCGTCAACGCCGGGGCGGCGATCGCACTCGCCGAGCTCGGGATCCGGCTCGTCGATCCCCAGGAAGCGGTCGAGCGGGCCCGGGCGATCAAGGGGCCTGAGGAGATCGCCTGCCAGATCGAGTCGATGCGGGCGACCGAGCGGGCGATGGCGGCGATGGAGGCCGGGATCCGTCCAGGGCTGACCGAGAACGAGCTGTGGTCGGTCTTCCATCAGCACGTGATCGCCCAGGGCGGCGACTACATCGAGACCCGGTTGCTGTCCTCGGGTGAACACACCAACCCGTGGTTCCAGGAGACCAGCGACAAGGTCATCGGCGAGAACGAGCTCATCGCCTTCGACACCGATGTGGTCGGCTGCCACGGCTACTACGCCGACTACTCGCGGACCTTCCACGCCGGACCCGGCGAGCCGACCTCGCAGCAACGGGAGCTGTACCGGATCGCCCACGAGCAGGTGCAGCACAACCTGGCCATGATCGAGCCGGGGTTGACCTTCGCCGGCTACAGCGAGCGGGCCTGGGACCTGCCCACCCGATTCGCCGATCACCGCTACTACCTGTCGGCCCACGGCGTCGGCATGACGGGTGAGTACCCGTACCTCTACCACGCCCAGGACTACGCCTCCTTCGGCTACGACGGCGTGATCGAACCCGGTATGACGCTCTGCATCGAGAGCTTCATCGGCGGCCCGGACACACGAGAAGGGGTGAAGCTCGAACAGCAGGTGCTGGTCACCGAGACCGGGACCGAGCTCATGTCGCTCTACCCGTTCGACGAGGGTCTGCTCGGGTGACGATCGCCCTCGGACTGCTGTTCTCCGCAGGCGTCGGCGTCGCCGACTTCCTCGGCGGATGGATCGCTCGGCGCGCCCACGCGCTCACCACCGTGGCGACGGCGATGATCGCCAGCGTCCTCGTCATGACGGGTCTGCTGGTCGCGCTGGCCGTCGCCGACGTGGTGTCGAGCGAGGCGATCGGATCGGACCTCCTGCTCGGCTTGCTGTCGGGGCTGATGATCGGCTTCGGCTTGGCGGCGCTCTACCGCGGCATCGCGGAATCGTCCGCGGCCGTCGTGTCGCCGATCGCGTCGATCCTCGCGGTCCTCGTTCCGTTCGGCTGGGATCTCGCCACCGGAGGCTCGCTCGAGACGCTCGCCCTCGTCGGCGGCGGTGTCGCGCTGGTCGGGGTGGGCTTTACGACGTTCTCGCCCGAGCTCGGCGAACGGGTGCGGGTCGGCGTGATGTGGGGTGTGCTCGGCGGTATCGGCTTCGGGGCGTCACTGACGTTCCTCGGCCAAACCGGCGAAGACGCCGGGCTCTACCCGGCGGTGATGCAGCGGGCGACGTCGCTCGTCGCCCTCGTCGCCGCGACCCGGCTGCGGGGTCTGCCCACCGTCGTACCGCTGGACCTCCGGCGGGCCGCCATCGCGTCGGGAACCCTCAGCGCGGTCGCGGTCGCCGCCTTCACCGTCGGTGCCCAGCAGGGATCGTTGGCCGAGATCGCCATTACCACCGCGCTGGCGCCTGCGGTCACCGCCGGACTCGCCGCCGTCTTTGCCGGCGATCCGTTCCGTTGGTGGCAGATGATCGGGGCCGGTATCTGCTGCGCCGGCGTCGCCATGGTCGGGGCGGCGTAGATGGGCGCCCTCTTCGGTTCGCTCACGTCGTTGTTCATCGGGCTCTCGGACCTGTTCCTCGTCAAGACGACCGGTCGGTCGCACACGATCACCGTCACGATCCTCGCCTTCGTCTCGGCGGCGGCGACCTCGATCGTCGGCATCGTCTTGCTCGGTGGCGAACCGATCGGGCGCGACCTGCTGATCGGTCTCGGCGCCGGCGTGTTCATGGGGCTCGGACTCGTCACCTACTTCCAGGGGTTGCAGATCTCGTCGGTGGGGATCGTCGCGCCCCTGATCGCGCTGCAGGTCGCGCTGTGGCCGCTCGGCTACGACGTGCTCGACGGTGCCCGCCCTTCCACCCTCGTCTGGATCGGCGTCTGTGTGTCGATCGCGTCGCTCCTGCTCACGACGATCTCGCCCGAGCTCGGCGATCGGGTCGGCGCTGGGATTCGCTCGGGACTGCTCTCGGGCACGGCGTACGGCATCGGCACCCTGCTCAGCGGCCTCACCAGTGAAGACTCCGGCATGTGGTCGGTCCTCGCCAACCGGCTCGCGAGCCTCACGCTCGCGGTGGTCATCGCGTTGGTGATGGGGCTCCCGCTCGTCGTCCCTCGACGAGATCTCCCGACCGGGGTGATCGGCGGGATCTTCGGTGGGCTGGCCTTGCTTTCGTTCGTGTACGGCACCCAGCGCTACGACCTCGCGATCGTCGGCGTCACCGGTTCGCTGTTCCCGGCGGTGAGCGCCTTCTTGTTGTGGCGCTTCCTCGATCACCCGCTGCGCTGGTGGCAGGGGGTCGGGATCGCCGGCGTCCTGCTCGGCACCTCGCTCGTCGCCGTCGGCTGACTAGGCCGGTGTCGGCGATTTGGGCCTGATGTTGGTGACCGTCGGGTAGAGCGCGGCGGCCACCAGAGCGAGCGCCAACACCGCCGCCCAGTGGCTGAGGGCGTGATAGCTCGTCGCCTCGACGATCGCGCCCGACAACAGGCCGCCGGTCGCGCCGCTGGTCACCATCGTGAAGTCGGCGGCGCCCTGCACCGACGCCCGTTCCTCGACCGGGAACGCCGAGGTGAGGAGCGCACTGCCCGAGATCATGGCGAACGACCAGCCGAGTCCGACGAGGAAGAGTCCGATGAACACGCCGAGGCTGTCCTCGGGATCGGTGTGGGACGCCAGCTCGGCGCCGCTGAAGAGGATGATGCCGGCCGCCCCGACCATGAGCACGGTAGGGAGACGGTCGACGAGCCAACCGACGACCGGTGAGAAGAAGTACATCCCGACGATGTGCAGCGAGATGACCAGGCCGATGATCTCGGTCTCGTGGGCTCCTTCGTCCATGTGGAGCGGGGTCACGGTCATCACCGCGACCATCACCCCCTGCCCGATGGCCATCGCGAAGACGGCGATGGCCGCGAGTCGGTGGGTGACCAGCTTTCGGAACGACTCCCCGAGGCTCGGTCGCTCTGGCGTTTCGGCGGCGCCGCCGATCTCTTGGGCGAGGAGCAGCGGGTCGGGCCGCATGAACGTGTTGACGACCGTCGCCGCGATGGCGAACACCGCGATGCCCATCAGATACGGGCCGGCGAGTTCCTCGATGCCGAGCAGGTTGGCGGCGATCCAGCCCGTGCCGCCGAGGGCGACGGTCGGGCCGAGCACCGATCCGATCGAGCTCGCCCACACGACGATGCCGATGTCACGGGCCCGGCTGCCGTCTTCGGAGAGGTCGGCGGCCGCGTAGCGGGCCGCGAGGCTGCCGGCCTGCCCGACCCCGATGCACAGGATGCCGACCACGAGGAGGGGGTAGAACTCGGCGAGGACGGCCAAGAAGGCGATGGTGGCACCGATGCCGCCGATGATCCACGAGCGCAACAGGCCGGGTCGCCGGCCGTGGATCGCCATGTAGCGGCCGAGCGGCACCGCAGCGAGCGCGCCGCCGATGGCGTGCATCGTCGCGGCGAGGGTGGCGAGGGTGTCGCTGCCGGTGATGTCCTCGGCCACGAGACTCGTCGCCGCGAACGACGCGGTCATGCCCATGCCGGCCGGGAACACCGAGCCGATCAGCACCCACCGGGTGCGGTTTCGAACGGTGGCGACCTGATGATCGGGGTCGTCGTGTTGCAGCTCGGTCATCGCCCCGCAGCCTGCCATACTCCCGGCATGGAGCCCGTACGCGTGTGGCGTTCTTCCAAGGTCGACGTTCGAGAGAGCCACCTCGGTGGACTCGCCGTCTTCGCCAATGCGCCGATCGCCAAGGACGAACCGGTCGCGGTGAAGGTGGGCCACGTGGTCGGCTTCGACGAGGTCCAGCGCTTGACCGAGGAGATCGGCGACTTCAGCCTGCAGATCGCCGAAGGGCTGTTCCTGAGCCCGCGGCATGCGGACGAGTACGACGACATGGTCGTGCACATCAACCACTCGTGTGACGCCAACGTCGGGTTCGAGGGCAACGTCACCTATGTGGCGGTCCGCGACATCGAGGCCGGCGAGGAGCTCTGCCACGACTACGCGATGGCGCGCGTCGAGCCCTACCGCCTCGACTGCCTGTGCGGCACCGACGTGTGCCGCGGCGTGGTGACGGAAACCGATTGGCAGCGGTCCGACGTGCAAGCCCGCTACGAGGGCTACTTCATGCCGCACGTGCAGGCGCGAATCGACCAGCGGTGAGCACCGAACGCTCGACGCCGGCCGGGCTGGTCGGGTCCACGTTCGCCGTCCTGTGCTGGGCGGCCGGCAACGTGATGGTGGTGCGCGCCCCAATGTCGGGTCTGCAGATCGCGTTCTGGCGGATCTTCCTCGGAGCGGTGGTCTACACCGCGGTCGTGTACCTCGCCGGTCGCCGCATCGATTGGTCGATGCTCAAGGCGGTCGCGCCGGCTGGCATCGCCATCAGTCTGGAGATCGCGGTGTTCTTCGTCGCGATCCGCAACACGGCGGTCGCCAACGCCACGATCATCTCGAACCTCACGCCGATCGTGTTGCTCGCCGTCGCCGCCCGCGCCTTCAACGAACGGGTCACCACCCTGTTGATCGCCGTGACCGGCGTGTCGATGGTCGGGGTCGTCCTCGTCGTGTTCGGGTCGACGCAGAACTCGAGCTGGGAACCGTGGGGCGACTTCTTGTCGCTCGTCGCGATGTTCCTGTTCGCCGCCTACTTCGCGACCGCGAAGCGGGGCCGAGAGACGGTGCCGATCCTGGAGTTCCAAGCGTGCCTGTGGATCGTCGGCACCGTCGTACTCTTCCCGGTCTCGGTCATCGACGCCCGCGGCATCGATGTCCCCTCGGCGACTCAGTGGGCGTGGTTGGCGGCGCTGCTGGCGGTCCCCGGCACCGGGCACATGTTGATGAACTGGTCGCACAACCACGTGCGGCTGGTCATCACCTCGATGTTGACGCTCGCGATCCCGGTCGTGTCGACCATCGGGGCGGTCTGGTTCCTCGACGAAACGGTCAACGGGATCCAGATGCTCGGCATGGCGATCACGTTGAGCGCGCTCGCGCTGGTGGTTCGCCGTGAGGCGGAACTGCGCACCGCCTGACCTGATCGGTCACACTCGTGCGGTGCCGCGCCGCTTCTATCTCCACGAGACGCTCGACATCATCGGGCAGGGGCAATACGACTACATGGACGTCGCCGCCCGGGAGCCGGTCCACGACATGCCGGGGCTGTTCCGCCTGCAGGGCACCTTCTTCGTCATCGGCGCGTCGGGCGGGCGATGGCCGCAAGTCATCAACCTCCACGACGGGGGACCCGATGGTTGGGACGCGTGGACGCGCAACCTCGACCGTCTCAACCTCAAGCGCCGCGCGAAGTTCTACGGCGACTGGTGGGACGAGGCACTGCAGTACCGCACCGGCGGGCGCGACCGCATCGGTGCGACGGTGCCGGGCTGCCCGACCCGCGAAGAACTCGAGGCCCGCGACCTCCGGTGCACTGTCTTCGTGCATCAGCTCCTGGAGGTCAGGCCCGGAAGCCAGATCGACTACCTCGGGCACGTCGTCGAGACCCGGCAGCCTCAGCTCGAAGTCCGCGGCATCCATCTCACCAACCTGCTCGAGGTCGTCAACAACAACACCGAGGTCATCGCGGTCTGGGCGACCCATCTCGAGAACTGGGTGCAGTTGCGCAAGGACTTCGACACCACCCGCGGGCTCGACGACACCGGCGCTCGCGACGTCGACCTCACGGCGTGGGCCGCCGTCGAGAACCAGTTCGTCACCGGCGGCACGACCGAACTCATGACCCCTCGCCCGGGCAGTGTCGGCGCCGTGACCAGCTGGGACGCCGACACCTGATTCGAGATTTTCTCGAGATTCGTGTCGTACGGATTGCGTTCCCAGAGCACTACGGGGCGTGATCAGAGGGAGAAGCAGGATGACCGAGGGGGTGGAGACCAGCCAGCAGGCGTTCTCCGCCTTCGCGGCCGAAGCCGAACCGAAGGTCAGGCGGGCCCTCGTGGCCGCCTTCGGCCCCGACGTCGGAACCGACGCCGCGGCCGAGGCGATGGCGGTCGCGTGGGAGAAGTGGTCGGTCGTGCGAACACGGCCGAACCCGGCGGGCTATGTGTGGGGAATCGGCCGGAACGTGGCGCGTAAGCGTCTCGGCGGGAGCCGGCTGTTCCCCGCACCGGATCCGCAGGCGGAACCATGGATCGAACCGGGACTTCCGGCAGCGATCGAGCACCTCAGCGAGAACCAACGCACGGCCGTGATCCTCACGTCCGGCTACCAGTGGACGTTCGCCGAGGTCGCCGAGCTGCTCGATGTCTCGATCTCGACCGTGCAATCCCACGTCGAACGCGGGATGGCGAAACTTCGCGAGGCGATGGGAGTGAACGATGACTGAGCTCGAACGACAGCTCGCGGCGTACACCGGTTTCCTCGAGGCGCGTTCGGTCGCCCGGGCCGCTGATCACACCACCCCAACCGAGAACGAACAGGGAGATGTGATCGTGGTGGATCTGATGGAACGGCTGGACACCGAGGCGGGGGATGACTCGCCGAGCGATGGGAAGGCCGGGCGTCGCACGCCGGTGCTGTTCCTCGCGGCGGCAGCGGTCGTGCTGATCGTGGCCGTCGTCGCGCTGCTCAACACCGGCGACGAAGGCGCCAACGATGTGGTGACCGACCCCGATCCGGTGGTCGAGGAACCCGAACCGGCCCCGGAGGTCGACCCGACGCCGGTGGCGCCGCTCGCAGAGGACCCGCTGCAGGTAGGTGAGCTGGTCGAGTCGGCCATCACGACGGGGACGCCAGCCCTTGCATCGCTCTACGCCGGCCCCCTCGACGGCCTGACCGACATCGATGTCTGGAGCGCCGGGTTCGCAACACCCGACTTCGGTTCGTGCTCCTTCATCGAAGCCGGTCAGGTGTCTTGTCCTGTGGAATGGCGCTTCGACGCGGCGCCTGAGGGGCTTCCGACCTGGTTCGAGACCCACAGCTACGTCATCGTCGACGGCCTGATTCAGCAACAGCAGGTCGTCAGGGGCGATCTCGGCTCGGCCCCTGATGCTCGTTTCGAGCCCTACCGGTTCTGGTTCGAGCTCCAGAATCCCGGCATCGATGGAGGGTTCGACGCCGAAGGGGTGATCCGTATCGACGCCGGCACCGCGGCGCTGCACCGGGACTCGATGGCGGCGTTCTTCGCCGACCTCGACGACAACCCGATCGCCGACCGGCTGACGACGCTGTGGCGGCAGGGGACGCTTGCCGAGAAGGAAGCGATCGTCAGCCCCGACGTGACGGGCACGGTCGACGACATCGACTTCTCGGCGCAGACGTACTGGCTGCTCACCAACATCGACAGCCGAGACCTGATCCCGCCGACCTTCGAAGCGTGCGCCGTCGATCAGGCCCGAGCCGAGATCACGTGCACCGTGACGAGCAGTTTCGAAGCCTTCGGCAGTGATGCAGCGGGCGTGTCGTTGGTGACCTTCGACGTCCGCGGGGGTCAGATCACCGAACTCGTGCAGAACAACCCGAACAACGCCGAGGTGGCCGCCGGGTACGCGGCGTACCGCGACTGGGTGTTCACGACGTACCCGGACGAGGCCTCGGGCCTCTTCCTCGAAGGCTCTGGTCTGTTGACCCCGACGCCCACCCCGATGGCTCGCCACGCGGAGCTGGCGGCTGAGTACCTCAGTTCAGTCGGAGGCTGAGTCCTCGCCGGTCCCCTCCACGTTGAGCCGGTCGCGGAAGAAGTCGAGGATCAGGTCCGCTCGTTGGACCCGATGGATCGGCGATCCCGACCGGCTCAACTCGTGGTTCTCGCCGGGGAATCGGTAGTACTCGACGTCGTAGTCGCGCTGGCGAAGCAGGAAGTAGAGCTGGTCGGCCTGCTCGAAGCCGCAGCGCCAGTCCTCGTCGGAATGGATGATCAGCAGCGGCGTGTCCATCTGGTCGGCGTAGGTGATGGGCGACATCGCCATCATCTCCTCATGGTCGCCGAGGGCGGTCGTGTCGAACCAGAAGCCGGCGACGCCGGCGATGTCGCTGGTGAGATCGAGCGTCACCAGGTTGTTGACGGCCCGCTCCGAGCACGCGGCGGCGAACCGGTTGGTGTGGCCGATGATCCAGCTCGTCATGTAGCCGCCGTAGCTGCCGCCGAGCACGCCGAACCGGTCGGCGTCGATGAACGAGAAGCGTTCGAGCGCGGTGTCGACGACCGACATGATGTCGTCGTAGTCGACCGTGCCCCAGCCGGGGCCACCGAGGTTCTTGCCTCGGATCGCGTGGCCCCAGGCCTGATCTCGGCCCGAGCCGCCGCGAGGGTTGCAGTAGATGACGACGAACCCGGCCCGCGCCTGGTGCTGGGCTTCGTCGTAGAAGTAGTCGCCGTACTGGGTGAACGGGCCGCCATGGATGTTGATCAGCGCCGGGTAGGTCTGCTCGGGATCGAAATCGGGTGGCCGGACGATCCACGCATCGACCTCGAGCCCGTCGCTCCCGGGGGCCGGCGCGCTGAACCGTTCCGCGGGTTGCGGGTCGGCGGTGCGGACGAAGCCGTCGGTGACGTGGGTGATCCGTCGTTCTTCGCCGTCGACGAGCACGGAGATCTCGGCCGGGCGGGTCGAGTCCTCCGAGGCGAACGCCACGACGCCGGCCGCGGCCGACCATCCGACGACCCAGCGGTCACCGGTCACGAGTGGCGTCGTTCCGCCGGTCGGGTCGACGCGGTGCAGGTGCACCGAACCGTGGTCGGCGACGATCGCGATGATCCCGTCGGCGTCCCACGTCGGCGCGGTCGAGATGGGGAACGAGCACCAGTCGCGATCGTGATCGGCGGTGACCCAGGTCGGCGACCCGGCATCGTCGAGCACGGCGACATGGCTGTTGCACGGGAAGACGAAGGCGTCTTCGTAGCCGACGCAGGCGATCGTGCCGTCGGCGCTCACGACCGGGTTGTTCCACACGCCGACCTGGTCGGTGACGATCGAGATGTCGCCCGACGCGAGGTCGATCCGGGCGATGTCGGAACCGAACATGCGCTCCGACGTGTCGGTGCGGGTCGTCGCAAGCCAGGTTCCGTCCGGGCTCCAGGCCGGGCCGGAGAAGTCGGTGTCGCCGGGCGTGAGGTCGACCGGTGCCGCGTCGGCGGTGAGGTCGAGCAGGTGGACGTGGATCGGCCGATCCAGGATCGTGCCGAGCCCGTTGAGGCGGTAGAAGGGGCGGTCGATCTTGCGAGGCGGGCGGCGGTCCACGTCGTCGGAGGCGTAGTGCTCGCCGCGGACGCGCACCGCGTAGGCGAGCTTGGAGCTGTCCGGCGCGACGGTCACGCCCGAGATCGGCTCGGGGTGTTCGACGAGCAGTGACGCCTCGCCCGGCCCCTCCGCGTTGAGCGCGTAGATCGCGCTGCGGGTGCGGCCCTTGTCGTCGGTGCGGCGGGTCGACGTGAAGAAGAGCTGGCTGCCGTCAGGCGCCCACGTCGGCGCACCGTCGTTGTGCTCGCCGGCACTCACCGGACGAGGCCGGGACGAGCCGTCGACGGCCGCGAGCCACACCCGGGAGCGGTACCGGTTGGCCTTCTCGTCGACGCGGTGGACGACGTACGCGACCTGGTCGCCGGTGGGGGAGAGCGCCGGGCTGCTCGCCCAGACGAGGTGGTTGATGTGCTCGGGAAGCATCGTCCGATCGTACGCCGCCGCTGGGTCTGACCGTCCAGTGGCGCTCCGCATCCTCGCTGCAGACGCCGGCCGGTCTCGCGTGCGATAGTGACGGCCGGTTCCCGCCCGTCCCACCAGTTCCACCGATGTGGAGGTCGTCCGCATGGCCATCGCAGAAGCACCCCGGTTCGTCCGCGCCGACGGTCCCGACAAGGTCACCGGCAGCGGCCGGTACACGGCCGACATCAACCTGACCGGGCAGCTGGTCGCCAAGTTCAAGTACGCCGGTGTGTCCCACGCCCGCATCACCGCGCTCGACGTGAGCGCCGCGGCCGCGATGCCCGGGGTGTTCGCCGTGCTCACCGCCGACGACGTGCCCGACGTCATCTACAGCCCGGTCGTGCCCGACCGGCGGCTCTTCGCCAAGGACGTCGTGCGGTTCGAGGGTGAGCTCGTCGCAGCCGTGGCCGCGGTCGACGCCGCGACCGCCCAGGCCGCGGTCGATGCGATCGTCGTCGAGTACGAGGCGCTGCCGATCGTCGACGATCTCGAGGCCGCCCTCGCCGATGGCTCGCCGCTGGTCCACGAGGACTGGGAGTCGTACGCGGTCAGCGGCGACACGGTGCAGCGCCCCAACGTGGCGTCGTTCTCCTCGATCGAGAAGGGCGATGTCGACGCCGCGATGGCGACGGCCGACCATGTGATCACCAGCCGCTACGTCGCCGATGGCTGCCACGCCCTCCCGATCGAGCCGCGGGCCGTCGTCGCCCAGTGGGAAGGCGAGAAGGTCACGATCTGGACCTCGACGCAGGTGCCCTTCGACGCCCGCAACGGGGTCTGCGAAACCCTCCAGATGCCGGCCAGCCGTGTGCGCATCATCGTGCCGCACCTCGGCGGCGGGTTCGGCGGCAAGTGCGGCTTCCACTTCGAGGCCCACATCGCCGCGCTCGCCAAGGCCGCCCGTCGCCCCGTGAAGTTGGTGTTCTCCCGCGAGGAGGAGATGGTCGCGCCCGACCGCCGTCGCGAAGGGATGATCGTCGACATCACCTCGGGGGTGAAGGCCGACGGCACCCTCGTCGCTCGCACGGGCTGGATCGCGATCGACAACGGCGCCTACACCGCCGATGCGGCGTTCTTCCCGCAGCTCGCCGCGATGCACGTCGCCGGCCCGTACGCGATGGAGGCGGTGAAGATCGAATCGTCGCTCGTCTACACCAACCATCAGCCGTCGGGTTCGGTCCGGGCCCCGACGGCCCCGCAGGCGTGCTGGGCGCTCGAGTCGCACACCGACGAGATCGCGAAGGCGCTCGGCATGGACCGGGTCGAGTTCCGCCGCAAGAACATCGTCGACGAGGGCGTCGAAGGCCCGGCTGGTCAGGTGTACGGTGAGATCGGGCTGCGCCGCTGCCTCGATGCCGCGGTCGGTGCCTCCGCCTATGGCGAGGACCTTCCCGACGACGAGGCGATCGGTGTCGCGGTCAGTTGGTGGCCGAGCTTCCCGGGCCCGTCGGGTGCCTACATCAAGGTCGACAGCGACGGGTCCGGCGTCATCATCACCGGTGCCCAAGAGTGCGGAACCGGTTCGGTCATGACCCTGCGAATGCTCGCCGCGAACGAACTCGGCATGCAGCCCGAAGACTTCGAGCTCGTTTACCAGGACACCTCCGCCGCACCGTTCGACACGGGGGCGACCGGCTCCCAGACCCTGCTCAACAACGGCCGAGCCGTCATCGAGGGCGCCCGCGAGGTCGCCGCCCAGCTGCGGGACCTCGCGGCGGAGCAGCTCGAAGCGGCCCCCGACGACATCGTGCTCGCCGAAGGGGTAGCCCACGTCAGCGGCTCACCCGACAAGTCGGTCACCATCGCCGAGCTCGCCGGAATCGCCGCCGAGGGCGAGATGCTGATCGGCAAGGGCTCGGGCACGCCACCCGAGTACCCGAGCGTGTCCGCCATGTGTGTCGGCGACCAAGGGCTCGCCGGGTGGGCAGGCCCCCAGTTCGCCTGCCACGCGGTTCGGGTCCGACTCGACCGCGACACGGGCGTGGTGCGGGTGCTCGACGTCTCCGCCGCACACGACTCGGGCACGATCATCAACCCGATCGCCGCCCACGGCCAGGTCGAGGGCGGCATCACGATGGGGATCGGTCAGGCGCTGACCGAAGGCACGCAGTACGACGCGGAGGCCAAGCAGCGAAACACCGGCCTGCTCGAGTACAAGCTCCAGACCGCCGCCGACGCCCCGACGATCCGCACCCAGTTCATCGAGATCCCCGACCCCGACGCCGGGCCCTACGGCGCCAAGGGTTTGGCCGAGGCGCCCAACGTGCCCACCGCGGCCGCCATCGCCAACGGCATCGCCCAACTCATCGGGCAGCCGGTGACCCAACTCCCGATGACCGCCGAACGAGTCTGGGCGACCGGGGAAGGAGCGTCCGCATGAGCTTCACGATCGCCACCACCCTCGAGGAGGCGCTCGCCGCCGTCGCCGACGGCGCCCGCCCGATCGCCGGCGGGACCGATCTCGTCGTGGGCGCCCGTCACGGCAAGGCGCCGCTGCCCGAGAACCTCGTCGCCATCGACCGGGTCGAGGGCATGGACCAGGTCGAGCTCGACGGTGACGGCACGCGGATCGGCGCGCTCCTGTCGCACGCCGACCTGATGGCCGACCCCTTGATCGTCGGGTCGTACTCGGCGATCGCCGATGCGTCGGCGCTCGTGGGCTCGCCGTCGACCCGCCACCTCGGCACGATCGGCGGCAACGTGATGAACGGGTCCCCGGCCATGGACACCGGCGCCCCGCTGCTCGTGCTCGGCGCTCGCGCCGAGCTGGTGCGACGCACGGAGTCGTCGATGGCGGGTCGTTTCGTTCCGCTGACCGAGCTCTGGGTCGGCCCCGGTCAGACCTCCGCCGCGGCCGACGAGCTCCTCGTCGCCCTTCACCTGCCCGTGCCACAGGAACGGTGCGGGAGCGCGTATGTCCGCCTCGAGTACCGGCGGGCGATGGAGATCGCCGTCGTCGGGGCGGCGGCCGGGATCACCCTGGCCGAGGACGGCACGATCGCGTCCGCGGCGGTCGCCCTCGCCGCGGTGGCGCCGACGATCCTGGCGGTCGACGGTGCCAACGACACCCTCGCCGGGCTCACCCCGGACGCCGCGGGGCCGGTCATCGCCGAACTGGCGTCCGAGCAGGCGTCGCCGATCAGCGACCTGCGGGCCAGCGACACCTATCGCCGCCACTGCATCGGGGTCATGGCCCGCCGTGCCGTCGACGCAGCGGCCCGTCGGGCCGGAGGGGAACAGATCGCCGTCCCCGTCAATCGTGCGATCGGGATCGGAGCAGCGTGATGAGCCAGTACGAGCTGGAGGTCAACGGCGTCACCTACCCGGTGGCGGCGGATCAGTCCAAGAACCTGTTGTCGGTCATCCGTGAGGACGTCGGGCTCACCGGCACCAAGGAGGGCTGCGACGACTGTGAGTGCGGCGCCTGCATGGTGCTGCTCGACGGTCAGCCGGTGAACAGCTGCAGCTATCTGGCGATCCAGGCCCAAGGTCGATCGGTCACCACGATCGAAGGGGTCATGCAGGGTCCCGAGATGCACGCGCTGCAGCGCAACCTGCTGGAGGCCGGTGGCGTCCAGTGCGGGTTCTGCACCCCGGGCATGATCATCTCGGCCCACGCGTTGCTCGAGCGCGATCCCGAGCCCGACCTCGACGCCGTGCGCATCGGCCTGAGCGGCAACCTGTGCCGCTGCACGGGCTACGCCAAGATCCTCGCGGCGGTCGAGGAGACCGCGGTGGAGCTCAACGGCTGAGACCGGGACGACCTACTCGCTGAGCAGGTCGTCGATCGAACCAGACTCCAAGGCCCTGAGCGCGGCCTCGGCTTCGGCCTCGCCGATGAGGCCGGCCGTGATCGCGGCTTCGAGGTCTCCGCCGCTGGCGATCAGCACGGTGGCGGTGAGGATCTGCTCCGCGTCGAGCCCGGGCTCGGCCTCGACGACGGGTTCGGGTTCCGGGGCGACCTCGCGCGCCGCACCTTCGGTGATGGCGGGGACGGTCGGCTCGGGAAGCTCGGCCGGTGCGGCGGTGGTCGCGGATGCCGCCGGCTCGCTGAGGGTCGGGGCGTCGCCCGAACCACAGCCGGCGAGCAACACCACGGCGAGGAGGGGACCGATGAGGCGTCGCATCACACCGACTCCTCGGGATCGGTTCCGGGCTCACCCGACTCGGTCGTCGGGTACTCCGGGCGAGGCGGCGGGGGCGTCGGCTGGTTCTCGTCGCCGCCGCGGGACGGATAGTCAGAGGCCGGCGGCCGCGGGGCCGCTTCGGGATAGTCGGGGGCGGGCGGAGTCGGCGGGGCCGGTTCGGGCTCGGGGGTGGGGGCCGGCGCCTGCGTGGTCGTGGGCGCC
>CAZEML010000034.1:0-27596 GCA_964513285.1 uncultured Candidatus Nemicrothrix sp. | reverse complement strand
ATGCCGATCCCGGCGGCCTCGCCGATGCCGGTGCCCAAGCCGCCCCCGAGCAAGTACGCGGTGGCCACCGACGATGCCGACGACGCGCCCGCTGCGACGCCGGCCCCGGTCGTTCCCCAGCCGCCCGCCAACAAGTACGCGGTCCCCGCCGAAGAACCCGAACCCGCCGCCGCGGCCCCGGTCGTCCCTCAACCGCCGGCGAACAAGTATGCGGTCCCCGCCGAAGAACCCGAACCCGCGGCAGCGGCCCCGGTCGTCCCGCAACCGCCCGCCAACAAGTACGCGGTCCCCGCCGAAGAACCGGCGACCGACGACGCGGCCCCCGCCCCCGTCGTCCCCCAACCGCCCGCCAACAAGTACGCGGTCCCGGCTGAGGATTCGGACTCCGACGCGGCCTGACCCTGGCACGAGGTCATCGATTCCGACTGGGACCGACCTCGACACCCGCAGCCCGGAACGAAGCGACGTCGGAACGCGTCAGCCGGCGGCGCGGCCGAGGTTCGCCTGCCACCGCTTGTCGGCGTACATGCGCTCGTCGGCGGCGTGGAGGGCTTCGGCGAGGCCGACCTCGCCACCCACCTCGCTCCAGCCGGTGCTGACCGACACCCGGACGCGCTCGTGCTGGAGCTGGTAGGCGCCGCTCAACGCAAGGGCGAGTCGATCGATCAGCTCGTCGCGAGCCGCAGGATCAGCGATCGCCGCGGCGACGACGAACTCGTCACCGCCGAGCCGGGCGACGACGTCGTCAGGACGGGTCGCACGTCGCAGCCGGTCCGCGACGCGTCGGAGCAGCTCGTCGCCGACGGCGTGCCCGTGGGTGTCGTTGACGGCCTTGAAGCCGTTGAGATCCAGGAAGGCGAGATGGAGTCGTTCGCCGGCGTCGATGCGGGCGCTGACCCGCTGTTCAAAACCGCGGCGGTTGAC
Organism: uncultured Candidatus Nemicrothrix sp.; assembly: GCA_964513285.1. Classification (GTDB taxonomy): domain Bacteria; phylum Actinomycetota; class Acidimicrobiia; order Acidimicrobiales; family Aldehydirespiratoraceae; genus UBA11606. Next base: position 26,672 of record CAZEML010000034.1, on the reverse strand, counting down.
CAGTCCGGTCAGGACATCCAGTTCGAGTTCGTGGCGGAGCTGTTCGACGTCGCGTCGCCGCTGGGTGATGTCGCGGAACACGAGGACCAGCCCGTCGACGACCGGGTCCTCGCCGAGATCGTGGGTGCTGACTTCGTACCAACGTTCGCCGGACCCGAGAATCTCGTTGGGAAGCGCCCCAAGTGGGGCGGCGGGAAGCGCAGCGTCGGTCGACAACACGACCGTGTCGTCGAGACGCTGGCGCAGCGGTGCGACCTGACCGACGAGGGAGTCGACCTCGGTGCCGAGGATCTCCGCGGCACGAGGGCTGGCGAAGCGAACGGTGCCGTCGCGGTCGACGACGAGGGCGCCGTCGGCCAGGTGCCCGAGGAGCACCCGGAAGAGCTGCTCGCTCGACCGAAGCTGCTGCTCGGCTCGTTTGCGGTCCTCGATGTCGCGCAGGTTGACGACGATCGCGGCGACCTCGGGGTCGTGGCGAGCGTCGCTCAACACCGCTTCCACCCATCGAGGCTCCATGTCGAGGGAGAACAGGCGGACCTCGGTGACGATGCGGCCATCGCTGGCGTCGAGCCGGTCGAGGCTGGCGTCGAACTCGACTTCGTCGTCGGGGTGCACGAGCGAGGCGAGCGAGCGCCGTTCGAGCCACCGCGGGTCGGCCCCGAGGAGCTCGCCCAGGTGGTCGGACGCATGACGGATGCGGTGGGTCTCGGGGTCGAGGACGGCGATCGCCTCGTGCCCGTTGCGCAGGATCGTGCGCCAGTAGGCGTCGGTGCGACCCTGCCGAGCCCGTTCCTGCTCGCGCTCGGTGACATCGGTGCGTTCGAGCACCACCCGATCGCCTTCGGTGCGGGCTCGATGTTCGACGAGCGTCCAGCCCCGATCGTCGCGGACGCGCACGATCGCGTGGGCGTCGGACAGGGCAGCGAGGTCGACCAGCGCCGCCAGACTCTCGAGGTCGTCGGGGTGCACGAGCTCCAGGTACGGATCCGGGCCCTCGAGGGGCAATGTCGTCAAGACGACATCGGGGAGTACGTGGGGGTCGTGCAACGGTGCTCGGTTCGAAGGGGCGGAGATGATGAGGCGGCGGAACCGCCATCGACCCGGGGGTCGTGTTGCCGGTATCGGATGGGTTCTTCACCACTGAATGGCGCCCGGCGCCGAAGTGACCTTGGTCCCTACGGGTCGATGCACCGGGCCTATCCACCGACACTTCGCGGCGCCTTGACCCTCAAGGTCTGCACCCACGCGCCGAGACTGTGTTCACGACGTCTCACCCGGCCGAGCAGAGGACCCATGAGCACCACGAACGCCGTGATCAGTAGAGCGGAGATCATCGAAGCGGCCAACAACATCGAGCCGCTTCCCGCCGCCCTCTCGCGCCTGCTGCAGCTCCTGGCCGACGAGGACTTCGAGGTCACCGAACTGGTCGAGATCCTCTCCCACGACCCGACCCTGGCCGGCGACGTCCTCGGACGAGCCAACTCCGCCGCGTCCGGCGCGGTCCGCCACATCGGCGATCTGCGTCAGGCCGTCGCCCGGCTCGGCACCCGAGAGATCGTCTCGATCGCCATGCGCCGCGCCATGCGCTCCCGCTTCGCCGTCTCCCTCCCGGCTTACGGGCTGGACGCCGATGCGCTCTGGCAGCACTGCATCACGGCGTCGGTCGCCGCGGAGACGATCCGCAAGCAGTCGCCCAACCCCGTCGCCCCGATGATCGGCACCACGGCGCTCATCCACGACGTGGGCAAGCTCGTGATCGGCGAGTGCCTCCCCCCGAATGGCTTCAACGCCTTCACCGAGGCCGCGGAACGCGACGGACTGCCCTTGCACGAAGCCGAGCAGATCGTGCTCGGCCTCGACCACGCCGAGGTCAGTGGTGTCGTCGCTCGCACGTGGGGCCTGCCGGTCAGCGTGCAGATCGCCCTCACCCAGCACCACGCTCCCGACACCGACGACGTCTTCACCCACGCCCTCGTGCTCGCGGATCGCCTCGCCCATGTGACGATGGCGCTGCGGACGGCGCTCGAGAACGGGACGATGACCCAGGACGACGATCCGACCGAATGGATCGCGGGCGAGCTCCCCGACGTGAGCCACCAGATCGAGGTCTGCGGGATCGCCCCGAGCCAGCTCGCGCTGCTCGTGGTGCAGATCGCCAGCGAGACCACCGAGATCCTCGCCGACTACGCCTGATCAGCAGGCGGTCTCACCGCCGGCCCCAGCCGCCGACGACGTTCGACCGGGCTGATCCACTCCGACCGATCGGCCATGACAGACGGCCGGTCACCCACGGAGGCGCCCCACTGAGGCCCGCTCCCGAGGCCTGACCCGGATGGGCGAGATGCCCATTGGTCATCGGGTCGCGATGCGCATCGGCATCGCCGATTCGTCGCCGGTCACTCGACCGCGATGTCGCTTTCGGGGCCTTCGCGAACCATGGTCACAAGCCCCTGATCCCGCAGTTTCACTAGCGTTCAGCGGCTTCCGGCAGGCTCCGTTGTCGGGGCCATGCGTACCCCGACCACCATCGCACTCACCATCGCCATGACGTGTGCGACCGTCCAGACCAGCGTCTCGGCCGTCGCCGCGTCGCCGCTCTCGGACGGCTCGATCACCGTCGAGGTCATCGTGCGTGACGAGGTTGCCGAGGGCGAAGCACCGTCCTTCGATGTGGTCGAGACCGACCTCGGCGGGCTCGTCGAGATGTTGGCCGATCCGGCCGAGGGCACCACCGTCGAGCCGAACGGCAGCGCATGGATCACCGCCACGCCCGCCGACCCGCAGGCGGTCAACCAGTGGGCGATCGCCGCCAACGGCCTCGCCTCGGCGTGGGACACCACCACCGGCAACGGCGACATCACCATCGCGGTGCTCGACACCGGCGTCGACGACAGCGCCAACCTCGGCGACCGTCGCCTCGACGGCATCAGCTTCGTCGACGGTGACCCCTACGTCGATCCGACCGGCCACGGCAGTTGGGTCGCCGCCCTCGCCGCCGCCTCCCACGACGAGGTCGGCGTGGCCGGCGTGTGCCCGAACTGCACGATCCTGCCGGTGCAGGTCGGCGACCAGTTCGGGCGGGTCCCGTGGTCGGCCGCGGCCCAGGGCATCACCTGGGCGGTCGATCAGGGCGCCGACATCATCAACCTGTCCTTCGGTGGCGGCACCCGCTCCGAGACCCTGGCCGACGCCGTCGCCTATGCGATCGCCAACGACGTCATCGTCATCGGTGCCGCCGGCAACAACGGTTCGACCGACGAGTTCTACCCGGCCGCCCTCGACGGCGTCGTCTCCGTCGCAGCCCACGACCCGAACTACGGCGCCTACAGCTGGACGAACCACAGCGCGTGGGTCGACCTCGCCGCCGCCGGTTGCTCGGTCGGCGAGCAGGACGGCAGCTACGTCGGAATCTGCGGGACCAGCTTCGCCGCCCCGGTCGTCGCCGGCGCCGTCGGTCTGCTCTTCGACCAGCGCGGCCCGCTGTCCGTCGACGTCGTCGAAGGTGTGCTCGAGGCCGCGACGAACCCGCTCGACTATGTCGAGACCGGGTGGCTCGACACCGCCGCCGTCCTGACGGTCGACCCGCAGACGGTCCTCACCCCGGAGCCGGCCGGCCCCGAGGCGCCCAACGGCGACATGCCGTTCGTCGACGTCGACCCCGGCGCCTACTACGCCGAGCCGGTCGCCTGGCTCGTCGCCACCGGGGCGACCTCGGGCACCAGCCCGACCACGTTCTCCCCGAACGACTCGGTGACCCGAGGCCAGCTCGCCACCTTCCTGTGGCGACTCGAGGGCCAGCCCGCCCCCGAGGGTGACGCCAGCCCCTTCGAGGACGTCGACCCCGGCGCCTACTACGCCACCGCCGTCGCCTGGCTGGCCTCGACCGGCGCCACGACCGGCACCAGCCCCACCACCTTCTCCCCCAACGACACAGTCACCCGGGGCCAGCTCGCCACCTTCCTCTGGCGACTCGACGGCAGCCCGTCGATCGAGGCGGCCACCTCGTCCTTCGAGGACGTCGACCCCGGCGCCTACTACGCCGACCCGGTCGCCTGGCTTGCGGCGGTCGGCATCACCGCCGGCACCAGCCCCACCACCTTCTCCCCCGACGACACGGTCACCCGAGGCCAGCTCGCCACCTTCCTGTGGCGGCGAGCGAACCTCGGCGAGTGATGGCGGTCGAGGTCGGCAAGTCCTCCGTCCGACCTCGACCCCCATCACCCACCGTCGTCGCCGTGGAGCGACACCGACCCGGTCAGCTGAAAAACGTGTGCCAGCTGGCGAGCGCCTGCGGGTGCGTGCCGCGTCCGACCTGGTTGCTAGGCCAGTCCGCGTCGGGTTGGGCGAGCGGGTTCTGGTCGAGCTCCACGCCGTAGACGAGGAAGTGTTTGCGGTTGGCGCCGAAGAACCAGCGGCCATCTCGGCGCTCGTACACGTCGTGGTACTGGATGGCGTGGTGGATCCACCGGTCGCTGTGCGGCCCGCCGTCCTGGATCTCCGCCTTGCAGTAGACGACGCCGGTGGCGGCCGACCCGTCGTCGGCCAGGTCGATGTGGTGGGTGCCGACGTTGAGGAAGGTCACCCCGACCCCGCGCAGCGCGTCTCGCATCAACCCGGCCAGCGTGTCACGCCCGGACAGCGACGAGCTGATGCGCACGTCGGGCACGTAGAGCTCGACGAGCGCATCGATGTCCTTGGCGTCGGTGTGCACGGCATAGGCGGCCGCGAGCTGTCGGATCTCGGCGTAGGCGAGGGCTCGTTCGGCAGCATCCATCTTGCGGATGGTAGGACCCAGCGTCGACCATCGGGGTATGCGCATCCGGGTCGCCCTGCTCACCCTCGCTCTCGTCGCCGCCGCGTGTAGCGGCTCCGACGACGACGCAGCGACGCCGGACTCGACGTCGACCACCACGACCGCAGCCCCGACGACCACCACGACCGAGGCGCCGACGACGACCACGGCCGCACCGACCACGACGTCTGAGCCCCCTCCCCCGCCGACCGCTGCACCCGAGCCGGTGCTCTTCACCGAGCGGGGGCCGTGGTCGGTCGGCATCGTCACCATCGACCTCGGCGACCGTCAGGCCGACGTCTTCTACCCGGCGATCCCCGAGCCCGACGCGACGACCGAGATCTTCGACTCGCTCAGCGCCTTCCCCGAAGAGCTCGCCGCCTTCATCCCCGAAGAGCTCACCGGCCTGTACGACACGACCGCCTACCGGGATGCGATCCCGGCCAACGATGAGCAGGCCTTCCCCGTGCTCGTCTACAGCCACGGCTTCGGCGGGTTCCGCCAGGTCGCCTCGTTCCACACCTCCCACGTGGCGTCGTGGGGGTTCGTCGTGATCACGACCGACCATCTCGAACGCGGGCTCCGGGCCCAGGCCACGAACCAGCTCGGCGGAGGCGAGGAGAACCAGGACGTCCTCGACGTCCTCAACTCGCTCGACGCCCTCGCCGCTCATCCTGACGTCGGCCCGATCGCCGATCTCGACCGAGTGGCGATCACGGGCCACTCGGCGGGTGGCTGGACCGCCGCAGAGGCCGCGGCCGAGGACGTCATCGACGCGTACATCTCGATCGCCTCGGGCGCGCCCGAGACCGTGACGCAGAAGCCGGCGCTGGTGGTGATCGGCGAGAACGACGCCGTCGTCGAAGCGGAGCGAAGCTACGAGCTCTTCGAGCAGCTCGACGACGCGGTGCTCGTCAACATCGAGGCCGGCGGCCACAACAGCTTCAGCGACTCGTGTGTGCAGATCTACGAACTCGGCGGGCTTGGCATCCTGGCGGACCTGATCGGTGAGGATCAGGTCGAGCGAGCCAACGACGGCTGTGTGCCGCCCTACGTGGGGCCCGAGGGAGCGTTCGACACGCTGAACCACTACACCGTGCAGTTCCTGCTGGCGCAGTTCATCGACCCGGCCGCAGCCGGCGAGCTCATCGACACCAGCGAGGCCATCATCCCGCTCGTCGACTTCCAGGTCGCCGGCGACCCGTTGGGCTAGCCCTCGAACACCCGGCGGTACCGGATCTCCGCGAGTTCCACGCCGCCGATCTCCTCGACCTTGCGACCGCCGTCGGCTCGCCACCCCTGACGCTCGTAGAAGCGGCGTGCTCGCGGATTGTCCTCGAGCACCCACAGCACCGCCTCAGCGAAGCCGCGTCGCTGCAGCTCGGCCTCGCATTCGGTCATCAGCGCGTATCCGGCTCCGACGCCCCAGGCGCTCGGGTGGACGTAGATGATCGGGATCTCACCGACGCCGTCTTCGCCATCGCGGTCGGGCACGATCAGTGCGATCCCGACGACCTCGCCCTCGACTTCAGCGACGAGCCGGCGGCCGTGCTCGGGCTCCGGGTTGGCCTCGATCGCGCTCCGCCAGTTCGCGATGCGCTCCTCGGCGTCGAGGGCATCGAGATGGGCCTGCGGGACGACCCCGACGTAGGCGGCCTGCCACGACTCGACATGGATGCGCCCCATCGCCTCCGCATCGTCGAGTCGAGCCGTCCGGACCGTCGCCGCCATGATCTCGAGTCTTGCAAACCGGGCCGGCCGGTACGCTCCGGTTTCGGCCCTCGTAGCTCAGTGGATAGAGCGTCGGTTTCCTAAACCGTGCGTCGCAGGTTCGATTCCTGCCGGGGGCGCCATCCGACATGGCCGGTCCACCGCGACCGAACCGTCCACGACCTGACGGGTACGGTTTGGCGATGGCGGCATGTTGGCGGCGCGGAACCGAAGCTCCTTCCGACGCCAACTTCTGCGCGAACTGCGGCGCCGAGGTCAAAGCCCAAGCCCGCGACCTGCCCGTCTTCGCCGAGCCGACCACGGTTGGCGGCGAACACGTCGAGGCGGCCGACCCCGCACCGTCGCGTTGGTTGCTGCTCGTCGCGCTCGTGCTGCTCGGCGGGCTGGTCGGGTTCTTCGCCATCATCGGTGGCGACGATGAACCGTCGGCCGACCCGTTCGACGAACGCTCCGACTTCGACGCGGTCGACGGGCCCGACAGCGACGAGGACGACGCAACCGAGCCCGATGACGAAGCCGTCACCGAGACGGTCGAGCTCGACGAAGCCACCATCCGCGAGATCGTCGCACCCCTCGAGTGGGAGACGACCTTCGTCGAGGGCGTCGGGCACCCGATGGCGGTGCTGACCATCGATGGCTCGGACTTCGTGTATTCGGTCGACTCGAGCCGGGTGTTCTCGGGCCGCGGAACCGCACGCGCCTACCGGCGGACGTCCGACGGCACCTGGGAGGCGCTCGGCGTCGTCATCGACCCGGATGCAGAGATCGGAGGGATCTGGGAAGGCGCCGACGGTGCGCTCGCGACCGGTCTCGATGCAGCGGGAAACCCGACGCTGTGGCGGACGACCGACGGCGTGACGTGGGCGGCTGAGACACTCCCGGTGATCGACGACGAGTTCGGCGGAGCGATCCCGCGGATCGCCACCGAAGCCGGCGGGGTCACGATGGTCCTCGGCGCCCCGCGCGATCCGTGGACCATCGTCCAAGACCGTCTCCGGGAGCTCTACCCCGACGACTGGCAGGGGCTCTACACCGACTTCGGCGGCGAGAGCTCCACCACCATCACCGTGCGCGGGCCGTTCGGGATCGTGGTCGACGAATACGAGATGACCGAGTTCGGTATCGACCCCGAGAGCTTCACCGCGTACCGGTGGGAGCGGCCGACCCCCACCTGGTACACCACCGGCGACGGGTGGGCCATCGACACCTTGCCCACGCCGTTGCACAACGTCTTCGCCAACGGCGACCGGCTCTTCGGCCTGTCCGACGACGGACTCGGCCCCCAGCTGCGCGTGTTCGATCAGGGCGAATGGGGTGAGCCGGTCGGGTTCCGCGGCGTGTGGCACGTCGAGCCGTGGAGTGACCGGTTCGTCGGGACGAACCAGTCCCAGGGCATCTCCATCTTCGATGATGCCGGCGAGCTGATCGAACGGGTCGACCTCCCCGGCTCGTCCGCCAACGGACACGTCTCCGCGACGACCACGAGCGATGCCGGGCTGGTGGTGGCCGAGAGCATCTGGGATCCAAACGAGACATCGGACCGGCCCGAACGGATCGTCGTGCTGCGCGACGGCTACACGCTGGAGGTCGACGGCGACCTCACCATCAGCCGGGGCGACGAGATCGTCCTGCGGTCGTCGCTGTTCTGGCAGGGCGATGCCTCGCGGTACCGCGTCGAGGGCGACGCCGACGAGCTGTCGATCACCTTCCTCAGCGAAGACGGCGACCCGATGGTCGCCTTCACGATCGCGGAGCTCATGGAACTCGAGCGGGCCAGCTACGGCTACTACTCGTCGAACGATCGCATGCGGGTGGTGTTCACCGCCGACCTGGAGTCCTGGTATGGCGGCGACCTCGCCAACGACGACTACTGGTTCATCTCGCCCCGGCTCACCGACGACCGCATCATCGCGACGCAGCTCGAGGTGCCGGACAGCCCGTGGGCGGCAGAGGCCGAGGGCCAGCGCTTCATCATCATCGAAGCGCCGCTTCCCGAGTAGGGCCACCGACCGACCCCGTTCCTCGCCCACCAGGGTCGGCGATGCGAGACTGCCGCCGTGGAGGAGGGGACCCCTGGCTTGAGCACGAGGCTTCGCCGAGCGCCGGTGGCGGTCTTCCTCGTCGCGCTCGTCGTCTTCGGCACCAGCCCCGTCGTCAGCAACGGCGACTCCTACCTCGCCGTCCCGACGGCGATGAGTGTGCTCAACGACGCCGACCTCGATCTCGACGAATACCTCGGGCCCGGGACCGACGGCGGCAACGGCTACCTCCAACGGCCCGACGGCACCGGCGAACAGATCCCCGGCGTGCAGATGCCGCGCGACCTGACCGTCACCGAGTGGGAACACGCCTTCGATCACTTCCCATGGACGACGGCCGTGGTGTCGCTCCCGGTGATCGTCGTGCTAGAGATCGGCGGGGCGTTCGGCATCGACACACTCGACGTCGACCGCATGATCGCCGAGGCCGACACCGGCCTCCCGAACCTCATCGGCGGCTCGCTCCTCGCCGCGCTCACCGCCGCGGTGATCACGATGACGTTCGGACGGCTCCTCGGGCACGGAAGTGGCCGGGACCGCCGTCGGCTCACCATCCTCCTCGGTCTCGCCGTCGCCCTCGCCACGCCGCTCTGGTCGACCCTGAGCCGGGCGCTGTGGAGCCAGTCGTCGGCCACCCTCCTCATCGCCATCGCCGCGCTGCTCGCCGTCCGGCTCACCCAGGACGATGAGACGCCGAGCCGCACCGCGACCCTGCTCGGCGTCACCGCGGCCCTGGCGTACACGGCCCGCCCCACCGCCGCGGTGGTCGTCGTCGGCCTCGGGCTCTGGCTCCCCGCCCGTCACCGGCACCTGACCCTGCGCTACGTCGCGGGCGGCCTGGCCGTCGCGGTGCCCTGGATGCTGGTCAACCTCGCCACTTACCAGTCGATCCAGCCGCCGAACTTCTCGACCGACCGGGCCGGCTGGCGCGGCGAGACGATCGAGGCGATCTTCGCCAACCTGATCTCACCCAACCGTGGGCTCTTCGTCTTCAGCAGCGTCGCCATCGTGGCGGTCGTCGGTGCCGTGCTGACGATCCGGCGAACCACCGCGGTCGATCGCTCGCTGGCGATCACGGCCACCGGGATCGTCGTCGTCCATCTCGTCGTCGTCTCGGGCTCCGGCGAGTCGTGGTGGGCCGGCAACTCCTTCGGCCCCCGGTTCATGGCCGACACCATTCCGTGGCTCGCGTTGCTCGCGGTGCCGGCGATCGAAGTACTGCGGTCGAACCCGGGCTGGCTACGACGCGGGGCCTACGTCCTGCTCGGCCTCAGCATCGCCGCGAACGCGATCGGTGCCTGGTCCAAGCCGTCGGCGTGCTGGAACGTCGATCCGGTGCTGATCGACATCGACCCTTCACGCGTCTGGGCGTGGGACGACCTGCAGCTGCTGCGTCCCTTCGAGGTCCTCGACGAGACCGGCTCGCTCCGCGAAGCGACGCTCGGCCGCTGCAACGACCTGTTGCCGGGCCGGCTCGATCAGTAGATCCGACGAGCGGCCGCCCAACGGCTCAGCTCGTTGCGGTTCGACAGCTGCAGCTTGCGCAACACCGCCGATGCGTGGGTCTCGACCGTCTTGATCGAGATCGTCAACTGCCGGGCGATCTCTTTGTAGGTGTAGCCCCGAGCGAGGTGGCGCAGGACCTCCTTCTCGCGCGGGGTGAGCTGATCGAGATCGTCGCTGCCGTCGTCGACCCCCACCGAGTCGGACCCGCCCCCGGCGAAGGCGTCGAGCACGAACCCGGCGAGCCGAGGCGAGAAGACCGCATCGCCCTCGTGCACCCGGTGGATCGCGTCGACCAGATCTGGCCCCGAGATCGACTTGGTGACATAGCCACGAGCACCGGCGCGGACGACGTCGATCACGTCTTCGGCCGCATCGCTGACCGAGACGGCCAGGAAGCGGGTCTCGGTCGAGCCGGCCAACACCGCCTCGATCACTTCTCGACCGGTACCGGAGGGCAGGTGCACGTCGAGGAGGACGACGTCGGGCGACCACTGATCGATGACCGCGACCGCCTCGGCGACATCCTCGGCCTCGGCGACGACGCTGACGTGGTCGCCGAGTTCGGCGCGCACGCCGGTGCGGAACATGCGGTGATCGTCGACGATCACGACGCGCGGCTGGGACGAACTCACGCCGGCACCGTACCCGTCGCCACCGGCACGGCGAGACGAACCTCGGTGCCCTCACCGGGGGCGGACACGATCTCCGCGGTGCCGCCGACCCGTTCCATGCGTCCCAGGATCGACTCGCGCACGCCCAGGCGGTCCTCGGCGATGTCGTCGGGATCGAATCCGGCACCGGTGTCGCGCACGAAGGCCTCGACCTGACCGTCGACGACCTCGGCGAACACCGAGACCGAGTCCTGGCCCGACCACTTGGCGGCGTTGGTGGCCGCCTCACCGACCGCGGCGACGAGCGCGTCGACATGGGAGTCCATCTCGATGTCGCCGACGACGATCGCTTCGACGTTGACGTCGTGACGGTCCTCGACGACGCCGGCCACTCGGTCGATCGCCGACTTCAACGTCCACTGTTCGGGATCGTGGTCGTCGGCGTACAACCAGCGCCGGAGCTCGCGCTCCTGTTGCCGGGCCAGCGCCGTCATCTCCCGGGGATCGTCGGTGCGCTGGATCAGCGCGAGCGTCTGCAACACCGAGTCGTGGAGGTGGGCCGCGACGTCGGCCCGAGCATCGGCCGCCTGCGCCCGGCGTTGCTCCTCCGCACGGTCGCGGATCAAGACCAGGATCCAGGGCCCGATGAGGATCGCGAGGCCGCCGACGACGAGCACGATGCCGAAGAGACCGTCGCGCACGGCCGAGAACGAGATGTTGCCGGCGACGAACGCGGCCAGGCCGGTACCCATCACGACGACACCGGCCCCGATACGAGCCGCGGCCCAGCGAGTGAACTCGATCTGGGGTTGGACCTGCCACCACACCAGCCCCACGCCGGCGCCGACCAGCAGCACCGGCCAGATCACCTCGTCGGGCGGGGTCAGCCCGAACTCGCGGAGGGCGAGCACCGAGCCGAGCACGATCAGGATGAGGCCCACGCCCCGGCGGAACTCGACCGGCGAACGATCATCGGCCTCGGGATCGACGCCCCCTTCGGGCATCACGAACCAGGCGATGACATAGATGGGGAGGCCGGGACCCGAGAACGCCAACACGATCAGGGCGATCCGCACGAGGATCGGATCGAGTCCGATCGCCTGGCCCACGCCCGCGGCGACGCCACCGATCACCCGGTCGTCGGCCGACCGGGGCGGGATACTGGCGCGCCATGTGGCACGGGGCGTGTCGGACATGTCCACCATGGTCGCAGACCAACACCTCCACGCCACTCAGGGACGACCCTGAGATGTCCCTGAGGCCTCAGGGATCGACCAGGGTCATCCCTGATGGTGCAACCGTGGACCCGACACGACACTGAGACCCATGAGTGACGTTCCCCCCACCGACGAGACGACGACCGAGACCCCGCCACCGCCTCCCCCACCGTCTGGCGATCCGGTCGATCCCGGGCCCTTCTACGAGGGCCTTCGTCGGAGTCGCTCGGACCGAGTCGTCGCCGGCGTCGCCGGCGGGCTCGGTCACCACTTCGGCATCGATCCCGTCATCGTGCGGATCGGCTTCGTGCTGCTGACCCTCTTCGGCGGCAGCGGCATCCTCCTCTACCTCCTGGCGTGGCTCGTGATCGCCAAGGAGGGCAAACACGACACCGCCGCCATGCGAGCCCTTCGCGGCTCCCCTGAGGGCAACCGGGCGCTCCTGTTCGTCGTCCTCGCCGTCGGCGCCGTCCTGATCCTCGCGAGTCCCCTCGTGTGGTTCGACGGGTTCGGGATCGGCGATGGCCTCGCCCTGCCCCTCCTCCTCATCGCGGCGGGCGTGGCCTTCCTGATCTGGCCCGGCGACGACGACCGCCCCGCTCCACGGCGACGAACGGCCACCGAGGAGCCGAGCCGGAACCCCGACGACTACATCGACGACGGCATCGACGAGATGGCGCCGGCGGTCGATCCCGAGACCGGCGAGCCGATGTCGACGGGCGACGAGATCCGCATCGAACTCCGAGCGGCCCGCGACGAAGTCCGCAGCGAACTCGCCGAAGCCCGCGACTCGTTCCGCGAGCAGCGGCGGGAGTGGCGTCACGGCTACCGCGCCCAGCGCCACGCTCGACCTTCCCGTCCCCCCAAGCCGCCGAAACCGGCACCCTTCCTCGGGCCGCTCACCGTCGCGGTCCTCCTGGTCTTCGCCGGCGTCTCGATGGTCGGCGAACAGTCCGACTGGTGGGACCTCGACCCGGCCATCTACGGCGGCGCCACGCTCGCCATCATCGGTCTCGGCCTCGTCGCCTCCGCCTTCCTCGGCCGGGCCCGCGGCCTGATCTTCCTCGGGATCGCCGTGCTGCCCTTCGCCTGGGCGATCGCCGCGGTCGACCTCGACTGGCACGACGGCATCGGCGAAGAGACGGACACAGTTGGTTCGCTCGATGAGCTCGAAGACTCCTACACGTGGGGCATCGGCGAGTACGTCGTCGACCTCAGCAACGTCGACCTCGACGGCGAAGACCGCACCATCGAGGTCGGCCTCACGATCGGCGAGCTCACGCTCTGGGTCCCCGACACCGCGAACCTCGACATCGAGGCCAAGGTCCGGGCCGGTGAAGTCGAAGTGTGGGGCGGTCGACAACGCTTGGTCGACGACGGCATCGACGCGGAGATCGACACGATCATCGACGGTGGGGGCGACAGCACGCTCACCGTCGCGGCCGACGTCGGGCTCGGCGCCCTCGACATCCGCTACTGCAGTCCCGCCGGACCGACCGGTGATGCCATCGGGGAGTACGTCGCGTGTCCCTGATCCTGCTGTCGTTCCTCGGCCTCGTATTCGCCCTCCTCATCGATTCCCCCGCCACCGGAGACAAGAAATGACCCGCCACCCCCTCGACGCCACCGCCCTGATCTTCGGGCTGCTCTTCACGCTCTCGGGCTTCGCCATCATCAGCGACGAAGCCTGGCCCGAGCTCGACACGACCGCCGTCGTCGGTGCCGTCGTCGGCGCCCTCGGCGTGATCTTCATCACCGTGCTGCTGATGCGCCAGCTCCGGGCCGGCTCTCAGCCGCCCGCCGACGAGCCGACGCCGGTCGATCCGTTCACCACCGACGAGGCCCAGGTGACCGACGACCACGCGACGATCTCGGACTAGCCGACGCCGGGCTGTACGGTTTGCGCCGTGCAGCTCTTCGACACGGCCCGTGGGGAGGTCGTCCCGTTCGAACCGGGACCCGAGGTGAAGATGTACGTCTGCGGCATCACGCCGTACGACTCCACGCACCTCGGCCACGCCAACACCTACCTCACCTACGACCTCCTGATCCGCCGACTCGAAGACCTCGGCCACACGGTGAAGTACGTACGCAACATCACCGACGTCGACGACTCGATCCTCCCGAAGGCCCGCGAGCTGGGCATCGACTTCCTCGAGCTCGCCGCGCAAGAGACCGCCCGCTTCCACAACGACATGGTCAACCTCAACACCCGTCCGGTGTTCGAGGAGCCCCACGCCACCAAGTGGGTCGCGGAGATGGTCCAGCTGATCGAGACCCTCGAAGCGAAGGGTCACACCTACGACGTCGACGGCACCGTCTTCTACGACGTGTCGACCTTCGAGACGTTCGGCGCCGTGTCGGGCTACGACGAAGCGACGATGATCGAGTACTCCGCCGAGCGGGGCGGCAACCCCGACGACCCGCGTCTGCGGAACCCGCTCGACTTCATCCTGTGGCAACCATCGCTGCCCGACGAGCCGACGTGGCCATCACCATGGGGTGAAGGACGGCCCGGCTGGCACATCGAGTGCTCGGCGATGTCGATGGGCATCCTCGGCGAGACCCTCGATCTCCACGGCGGCGGCTCCGACCTCATCTTCCCGCATCACGAGTGCAGTCGGGCCCAGAGCGAGGCCGCCAACGGCGTCACGTTCGCCAAGCACTGGATGCACTCGGGCATGGTCGCCTACGAGGGCACCAAGATGTCGAAGTCGCTCGGCAACCTCGTCTTCGTCAGCGAGCTGGTCAAGCAGGCCGACCCGCGCGCCATCCGGCTCGCCCTGATGCGCCACCACTACCGCTCCGACTGGGAGTGGTTCGACGGCGACATCACCGTCGGCGCCGAGATGCTCGACCGGTTGTACGGCGCTCGCCACGCGGATGGCGGACCGGATCCGGCCCCCTACGCCGATCGGGTCCGGGCTGCGCTCGACGACGATCTCGACGCACCCGCAGCCCTCGCTGCGCTCAGCGAACTCGCCGACGCGATTCTCGAAGGCGGGGAGGACACGTCGGCCCCTACCCTGCTGGGTGAGCTTTGTGCGCTCGTCGGCGTCGAACTCGACGCCGCGCCGGCTGCCCTCAGTTGACCCCTCCCTTCGAGAAACCGAGTCCACCGTGATCCGCCTCTACGACACGCTCACCGGCGACGTTCGTCCGCTCGCACAGCGCGACGAAGGCAAGGTCTCGTTGTACGCGTGCGGGCCCACGGTGTACGACCACCCCCACCTGGGGCACGCGCGGCAGGCGATGACCTACGACTTCATGCGCCGCTACTTCGAGTGGCGGGGCTTCAAGGTCCATCACGTCGCCAACGTCACCGACATCGACGACAAGATCATCGCTCGCGCCCAGGCCGAGGAGACGACCGAGCCGGCCATCTCGGCGGCGTGGAAGCAGGTCTACGACGACGTGATCTTCGACCAGCTCGACATGCTGCGTCCCCACGACCGACCGCATGCGACCGAGTACGTCGAGGAGATGGTCGACTTCATCCAGACCCTCGTCGACAACGGCACCGCGTACGCCAATGAGTCCGGCGTCTACCTCCGAGTCCATCTGGTCGAGGGGTATGGCGATCTGGTGCACCGCACCGTCGACGACCTCCGCGAGGGCGCCGGCGCACGCGTCGAAGTCGACGAGAACAAGGAAGATCCCCTCGACTTCGCGCTCTGGAAGGCGGCGAAGCCGGGTGAACCGGTGTGGCCCTCGCCCTGGGGCGACGGGCGGCCGGGCTGGCACATCGAGTGCGTCGCGATGAGCCTCGGCATTCTCGGTGACGGCTTCGACCTGCACGGCGGTGGCACCGACCTCGTGTTCCCGCACCACACCAACGAGCGGGCCGAGGCGATCGCGGCCGGCCGCGAGTTCGCCCAGCACTGGGCCCACAACGCGATGATCAACATCGGCGGCGAGAAGATGTCGAAGTCGCTGAACAACTACACGACGATCCAGTCGATGCTCGACGAGGACCCCGACAACGCTCGGGCCCTCCGTCTCGCGCTGCTGCAGACGCACTATCGCAAGACGATGGAGATCAACCCGGGCGTGATGGAGCAGGCGCGCGAGGGGGTCAAGCGACTCGACGCCATGGCCCGCAAGGCGACCGGAGCCGGGATCGCTCTCGACGGCGAGGCTCGCGACGCCGACGCGATCAGCGCGTTCACCGAGGCGATGGACGACGACCTCAGCACGCCCGAAGGCGTGGCGACCATGTTCGAGACGATCCGGCGAGCCAACGCCGCGATCGATTCGGGCGATGCGACGGCCGCCTCGCTCGTGGCGACTGCGATCGACCTGGCCGGGGCGATGGGGCTCACCGTCGCCGGCGACGAACCGGCGGGCGATGACGACGCCGAGATCGATGCCCTCGTCGCCGCTCGCACCGAGGCGCGGGCCACCAAGGACTTCGCCGAGGCCGATCGTCTCCGCGACGAATTGACCGCTCGCGGCATCGTCGTCGAGGACACGCCGAACGGCCCCGTCTGGCGCCGGGCCTGAACGCGACGTCGCGATCTAGGGTTCCCGAATGGCGATCCTCGATCCGGTCCCGCTCGACCAACTCCCCGCGCTGCCGAACCAGCCGGCAGGCGTTCCGTGGCCGACCAAGGATTGGCCCACCGGTTCGCTGCCGGCTCACGTCGAGTCCGCGGAGCTCGAGGCCCTGCTCGCGGCCGCGTTCGGCGACGATCCCGACCCCGGCTTCGGCGAGTCACACGCCGCGGTGATCGTCCACGAGGGACGCATCGTGGCCGAACGCTACCGGCCCGGCACCACCCCGGAGACCCCGCTGCTGTCGTGGTCGATGGCCAAGAGCGTGACGCACTCCCTCGTCGGCATCCTCGTCGAACAAGGTCGGCTCGAACTCGACGCGCCCGCCCCGGTCCCCGCCTGGCACGCCGACGCCGACGACCCGCGGAGCCGGATCACCCTCCGTCATCTGCTGCGCATGGCCGACGGTCTCGACTTCAACGAGGAGTACACGATCGACGAGTCGAGCGAGAGCCAGGGCCCCGACGACCCCGGCTGGAGCCACTGCATCGACATGCTGTTCGGCAGCGGCACCGACGACGTCGCCGGCTACACCATCGCCCGCCCGCTGCGCGCCGAACCGGGCACGGTCTTCAACTACTCGTCGGGTACCACCAACGTCGTCGCCCGCATCGTCGGTGACCTGATCGGCGGGCCCGACCAGCTGCAGGAGTGGATGCACGAGCACCTGTTCGCGCCGATCGGGATCCGCACCGCGGCGCCGACGTTCGACTCGGCCGGCACGTTCGTCGGATCGTCGTACCTCCACATGACCGCCCGCGACTGGGCGCGCTATGGCCTGCTCAACCTCCGCGGCGGCGAATGGGACGGACGTCAGGTCCTCCCGCGCGACTGGGTCGAGGACTGCCGGCGGGCGTGGGCGGTCGACGACGAGGGCAACCACTACGGCACCCACTGGTGGGTGCACGAGGACGGCCGCGGCACGTTCTTCTGCTCGGGCTTCGAGTTGCAGCGGGTCGTGTGCGTGCCGACGAACGACCTCGTGATCGTGCGCCTCGGCAAGACGCCGCAGGCCGACTACGACACGCCGAAGCGGTGGGTCGACGACATCATCGCCCTCTTCGACGAGTGACCCGGTTCGGTCGGGTCCTGGTGGTGGTCGCGGTCGTGGCCGCGGGCGCGTGCGGCAGCGACGACCCGGACCTGGTCGCGTTCACGGTCGCCGGCGACAACCCGGTCGACGGGACGCTGTGGTGCCCGCCCGGCGATATCGTCGCCGACCTCACGTCGACCACCGCGGTCCCGCCCAACATCTCGGTGCCGGCCCTCCCCGAGGACGAAGCCGAACAGAAGGCCGAAGCGTTCATCGACCTGCTGTTCGCGGACCGTCCCGCGGCGTCGGCGGACCGACGACTCGATCACGACGGTGGCCCCAACGCCACCATGGCACTCTTCTGGCCGGGCCGCGCCGAGCCTCGGGCGGGCGGCTGGCTGACCTTCGCGCTCGTCGAGGGGGACTGGGCGGTCACCGGCTACACCGTGTGCAACCGGTTCGCGTTCGGCGATTGACCGCCCGCGGTCAGTAGATTCATCGAGCACATGGGTCAGATCTGGTTCCAGCTGCTGCTCGTCGCCTTCCTCGTGGTGCTCAACGCGGCGTTCGCCGGCGCCGAGATGGCGCTCGTGACCCTGCGAGAGGGTCAGCTCCAACGGCTCGAGGAGGGCTCGTCCAAGGGCGCGCTCGTGGCCCGCCTCGCCCGTGATCCGAACCGCTTCCTCGCCACGATCCAGGTCGGCATCACCCTCGCCGGCTTCCTCGCGTCGGCGTCGGCCGCGGTGTCGCTCGCCGCTCCGGTGGAGGATCTGCTCGAACCGCTCGGTGGTGCGGCCG
This sequence comes from uncultured Candidatus Nemicrothrix sp., assembly GCA_964513285.1. Taxonomy (GTDB): domain Bacteria; phylum Actinomycetota; class Acidimicrobiia; order Acidimicrobiales; family Aldehydirespiratoraceae; genus UBA11606. The sequence continues at coordinate 8,391 of CAZEML010000034.1, read as the reverse complement.
GCCCGCTCTCGGTCGTGGTCGTGACGATCCTGCTCGCCTACATCACCCTCGTGTTCGGCGAGCTGACCCCGAAGCGGGTGGCGTTGCAGAACGCCGAGGGCTGGGCGTTGCGCCTCGCCCGCCCCCTCGCCGGCCTGTCGACGCTGACCCGACCCGTCGTCTGGCTGCTCTCCAAGACCTCCGACGTGGCGGTTCGTCTGCTCGGCGGCGACCCGTCGGTGCAACGCGAAGAAGTCACCGAAGAGGAGATCCGCGATCTGGTCGCGCTCCAGACGACCTTCACCGATGTCCAGCGGCAGATCATGGACGGCGCGTTCGCCATCGCGGAACGGCCGCTGGCCGCCATCCTCGTGCCGCGCGGCGACGTCTTCGTCGTCGATGCGAGCTGGACCTGCGACGAAGCGATCGCCCGTCTCTCCGCCTCGGGGCACAGCCGGGCACCGGTCGCGGTCGACGGCCGTCTCGACCACGCGACCAGCGTCGCTCACCTCCGACTCCTGCTCGGTGGTGGCGACGAGCCGGTCACCAGCCGGGCGATCGAGATCCCCGTCATGCCCGAGACCGCGCGTGTTCTGCGGGCGCTCGGCGAGATGCGCACCAGCCGCGCCCAGATGGCACTCGTCGTCGACGAGCACGGCGGTGCGGCCGGGATCGTGACCGTCGAAGACATGGTCGAGGAACTCGTCGGTGAGACCTACGACGAGACCGACCGTGATGTCGCGGACGTGACCCGCAACGACGACGGCACGGTCGTGCTGCCGGGCCGGTTCGCGATCCACGATCTTCCCGCCGCCGGCATCGACCTGCCCGAAGGGGCCTACGCCACCGTCGCCGGCCTCATCCTCGATCGACTCGGCGAGATCCCCGAACCCCGTGACCACGTCACCGTCGACGGCTGGCGACTCGAAGTCCGGGAGATGCAGGGTCGGGTCGTCACCGAAGTGCTCGCCACGCCGGTCGAACCCGAGCCCGACGACGACGCCGACGCCGACGACTGATCGCCGGCTCACACGGGCGGCGATCAGAACGGTGACGGAATCGAGCCGGCGAACAGCCGGATCGCCCAGATGCCGAGTCCCACCCCCGCGTTGGCGAGCGCGAGCGGCACCACCAGCGGTCGCCAGTGTCGGCGGACCGGCCCGATCGATGCGAGCACCGCACCGACCACGACGACCTGCAGCGCGACGAGCACGACCCACGGGTTGTGGGACCAAGCCCCGCCGACATCGCCGGCGATCAATTGCCGCGCGGCGCGGGTCCCGCCACAGCCGGGGCAATAGCCACCGGTGCACCGTCGAACGGGGCACAGCACCACGCCGTCGTCGGTCGCCGTGGCGACCAACCCAGCTCCCACGACGACGGCGGCCCCGGCGGCCACCATCGCGGTCGTGCCGGTGTCGCCGGACCGACCGGGAAGCACACGCGCCGCGGTCATGGCAGCGGCTCCGGGTCACCGGCGAGGAGCGCGAAGAGCACGAAGAGGATGATCCCGAGCACCAGGAGCGCCATCACGATCCCGCCGATGATCGCGGCCGCAAGCGCCAGCCCGCGGTCCTGCGGACTGATCAGCCCTTCTCGGTAGGCCTTGAGTTCGCGCATCCCCATCACGAATCCGACGATCGAGAGCGGGCCGCAGCAGAGGATGCCGAAGATCGACAGGCCGAGTGCCCAGCCGGCGTTGCTGTCGTGGTACGGCCGCGCCGGCCCGGGCGGCGGAGCGACGGTCTTGGGGGCGACGTGGTCGCTCCACTGCTTCCCATCCCAGTAGCGGTACTGGGAGGCGTGGAGTGGATCGTCGTACCAGCCGGGGACCGGCCCGTCATCGCTCACGTCGTCCTCCCGTCTCGTTCGCCGAGGATGTCGGCGTCAGCCGACGGCGTAGATGAAGCCGGCCCGCGTACCGACGATCACCTGACCCTTCCACAGGGCAGGGGTCGACTCGATGCATCCGGCCAATTCGACCTCCCAGAGCTTGGGTGGCTCGATCGTCGTGTCGGAGACGTCGAAGGCGTGCAGCACACCGTTGCAGTCACCCTGGATCCACACATCGTCGACGATCACCGGCGACGCCCAGGTCGGACCGAACAGCTCGACCCGCCAGCGCTCCTCCCCCGTGAACCGATCGAGGCCGAGCACGTCGCCACTGTCGGTCGGCACGATCAACAGATCCTCGTGAAGGCCGGGCGTGGCCCACACACCGGAGTCGAGACGGGGTCGTTGCTCCACGCCCCAGATCAACGCCTCCTCGGGCGGAAGGGTCGGGTCGATCTTGATGATCTGACCGACCTCTCGGCTGCGGGGCGTGCCGCGCTCGTACTCGATGCCGGCGTAGATCATCCCCTCGTCGTCGATGACGAGGCTGGCGTCGATGTCGTCGCCCGCCCAGTACCGGAAGACCCGAGTCGGTTCGATCCCGTCGGCGAGACCGGTGATGTCCCAGCCCTGGATCAGGCCACCGCTGTTGGCGAAGTAGACCGTGTTGCCCGAGATCGCGACCGAGTTCTCGATCGAGACGTTGCCGCCGACCGCCGCGATGAGCTCGTCGTCCCAGCCCGGGGTGTTGAAGACGAGTTCAGGCTCGACCGTCACCATGCCGGCGTCGTCGTAGCCCCGGTTGAGCTTCACAATGTGGAACTGGCTGTTCTCCCCGCCGATGAACAAGAAGTCGTCGAGGATCAGGCCTGCACCGTCCCAGTCGTTGTTCCAGCGGGTCGGTGAGACATCGTTCGCGGCCAGGGCCCACAGCTCCCGGGGTTCCGTGCCGTCGAACGCGATCACCCGGTAGAAGTTGTCGCGACTGCCGGTGTAGAGGAGCGGGTAGCCGTCCGGGTCGATCGTGACCGACCCCTTGATGATGTCGCCCGTCGGGAAGTCGGGCAGGAGGCGTTCGCCGCTGAGGAAGTCGAGGAAGTGGACGTCGCGGCTGTACGCGCCGAGGGCGACCCAGGTCTGGCCGTCACGCTCGAAGATCGCCGGCTGCCCCGTCCATCCCGACCCGCACCAGGTGATGACCTCACCACCGACCGGCGAGTTGCTGCACATCGCCCGATCGGGGAACTGCCACCGCACCTCCGGGTTCACCGGCACCGGTCCTTCGCCGTAGTACGTGCGCGTCGGGTTGCCGCGAAACGTCAGCAGCCCTTCGACGGTGTCGCCGTACGGCTCACCCGACGACTCCGGGTCGACCCACCCGTCGTAGGGCGGTTCGGTGGTCGTCGTCGTGGTCGTCGTGGTGGTGGTCGTCGTCGTGGTCGTGGACGTCGTCGTGGTCGACGACGGCAGCGACACCTCGTCGTTGTCGTCGGTCGGGGGCGGCGACGCGATCAGGACCGCGACGAGGACGACGACCAGGACCAGCCCGCCGAGGGCCAACCGCACGACTCGGGTCGAGCGGGCCATGCGTCACACCGCGAGTCGGAGCTGCCCGTACGTAGGCTCGTCGTCATGACCGCTCGCCCCACGCCCAGTCGTTGGCGCCTTCTCTGGCGGGGAGCCACCCGCGCCTGCCCGGTCTGTGGTCGCCGCGGGCTGACGAGGCGTGTGGTCAGTCTGCGCCCAGAGTGTCCCCGCTGCGGTTTTGTGTTCGAGCGTCACTCCGGTCACTTCGTCGGCGGCGTGATGATGGCCACCATCGTGACGTTCGGCCTCATCCTCATCAGCTTCCTGGGGAGCCTCTGGGTGACGTGGCCCGATGTGAACTTCGTCGGCCTGGCCGCCGTACCGCTCGCGATCGCGGTGATCGTTCCCGTGCTGTTCAACGCGACGTTCCGCACCCTCTGGGTCGGCATCGATCTCATGATGAACCCGCTCGAGCCCGGCGAGGCCACCCGCGACCTCGACCCCACCGTCGGCACCGACGTCGCTGCCGAGGAAGGCGCGCCGCAGGAGCGGTGACCGCACCGAGGCGACCGCCTCGGGAACCTGCCGTCCCCGACGCGGGGCCCACGCCGCCGCGCCGGGACGGGGTTCGTCGACCACGCCCGCCGCAGTCGAGACCGGCTGGCGTCGATCGGCCATCTCCCAACCCTTCGGGACCCGGGCCCGATCGAGATGCCGCGCGCACAACGCGTGGCCGTACCGATCGCCGGTCGGATCGCCGAGAGGCAACAGCTCCGCGCGTCGGTCGCCGCGGTGGAGCAGGAGCGTTCCGGCCTGCTCCTCACCGCACCCGGGACGCTGACACGACGCCATGCTTCGGAACGTACCGAAGGGGCTCGAACCACCCGGGGACCCCTCCGACATCTGTGGAAAAGCGATCGGATCGGCGTCGATCCCGGCGATTACGCTCGGCCCGATGATCATCGGGTTCGATGCCGACGACACCCTCTGGCACAACGAGGACGGCTTCCAGGCCAGCCATCGCGAGTTCGAGGCGCTGCTGTCGGAGTACGGCGATCCCAAGGAGATCGAAGACCACCTCTTCGAGATCGAGAAGCGCAACATGCCGCGGTATGGCTACGGCGTGAAGGCGTACACGCTGTCGCTGATCGAATGCGCGATCGACATCAGCGACGGCCACGTCAGCACCGCGCAGATCGCGTCGATCCTCGACCTCGGCCACACCCTGCTCGACCGACCGGTCGAGCTGATCGACGGCGTCGAGGATGCGCTCGACGCCCTCGGCGGTCACACCAAGATGATCATCACCAAAGGCGACCTCTACCACCAGCTCTCCCGGATCGAGACGAGCGGCCTCACCCACCACTTCTGGCAGGCCGAAGTCGTCGCCCACAAGGATCCGGCGACCTACGAGCGGGTCTTGGGCCTCCACGGGGTCGACCCGACCGAGTTCGTGATGGTCGGCAACTCGCTCCCGTCCGACATCTTGCCCGTGATGGCCATCGGCGGGCGGGCCGTGCACGTGCCGTACCACGTCACGTGGACCCACGAGCAGCACGACGGCGACCACGACGCACCGAAGATCGGTCACCTCGGCGAACTCCCGGACCTGCTCGCCGATTGGGGGCTCCGCTAGCGCGTCGCGACGATCTCGACCGGGGCGAGCGCGCCGCCCCGCAGCGCGGCGCCGAGGTTGGCGAACATCGTGGCGAAGTCCGGGCCCATGACCGTCGCGAGCGAGACCGGCGGGGGTCCATTCGCGCCGGCCGCTGCGGCGGCGTCGAGCGACAATCGGGTTCGATCGACCGGCGACCCCACCTCGAAGCCGGCGGCCGCGAGCGCCTCGACATAGCCATCGGGGGACGCGAGGAACGCGCCGTCGGCGCTCGAGGCGAACGGCATCGGGTACTCGACGGCGCTCGCATCGCCGAGCGCCATGATGTCGTAGACGACGACCGGCCTCCGGGAGCGAGTAGGTCGCGGACGGCGGCGAAGAAGGCGGCCTTGTCGGGGATGTTCATGCCGACGTGGATGAGCGTGGCGGCGTGGAAGGGCCCGTCGAGTTCGAGCGCGGTCGCATCGCCGACGTGGAACTCGGTCCGGTCGTCGAGACCGACGAGGCGGGACAGGTCCTGGGCGGCGGCGACGAACGAGGGGGTGAGGTCGACGCCGGTCACGTGACACCCGGTCGTCGCCGCGATCCGGCGGGCCGGTCCCCCGAGGCCGCTGCCGATGTCGAGCACTCGATCGGCCGGCGCCATCGCGAGTGCGTCGATGATCGCGGCGGTGGCCGCCGCGCCGCCGAGGTGGAACTCGTCGGCGGTCGCGAGATCGTCGATCGTGAGGTCGTCGGATCCGCCGAGTCCGTCGACGATCGCCGTCGTCAGGTCGTCGACCCGTTCGTAGTGATGGTCGCTCATCGCTCCTCCCGGGGCTCGTCGCGCCGCGACCGCGGCGGCACGTACTGTAGGTGGGTGCGTCGCCTCGAGGGCCCCGAACTGGTCGCCTACGACGTGTTGCCGCGCGCCCTCGCCAAGCGGGTCCGGGTGGTCGAGGTGCCGCTGCTGCCGAACGGAGCGGACGGGATGACGGTCGGCCCGATCATCTTTCTGCGCGACGACCGCAGCACCGAGGGCGACCGGGCGCTACTCGCCCATGAGCTGGTGCATGTCCGTCAGTTCGCGGAGCAGGGCGCACCTCGGTTCTTGCTGTCGTATGTCCGGGACTATCTGCGCGGGCGACGACGGGGGCTCGGGCATCGACAGGCCTATCTCGACATCGAGGCCGAGCAGGAGGCACGGGCCGAGGAAGACGCCTGGCGTCGTCGCCACGGTGCGCCCCACTGATCCCGAAGGGATCAGCGAGTGAACCGTGCTGATCGGTCCGCTGATGAGCCGCCGGCCAACGGCGTGAAAGAGGTCATATCCCGCGGGAAGTGAACGAGCGTTCACGTAGGGTCGACGGGTGAGTCTGCTGGCCCCTCCGAACGACCGAGCGTTCTCGCCTCGGGTCGTTCAGGTAGTGGCCCTGACCGGTGTCGCGTGCAGCTCGTTCACGATCACGGTGCTGTCCGCCGCGCTCGCCACCATCGCCGACGACCTCGATTCGAGCGTCTCGGTCGTCACCTGGGTCATCGCCGGTCCCCTCCTCGCCTTCGCCGTCTTCACCCCGATGGCCGGCAAGCTCGGCGACCTCCACGGCCACCGTCGCATGTACCTCATCGGCTTCGCGGGCGCGGCGGTGTTCTCGTTGCTCACCGCCGTCGCCACCTCGGCGGCGATGCTGATCGCCCTTCGGGTGGCGGCCCAGGGCTTCGCCGCGTCGACCGGGCCCTCGGCGCTCGCGATCATGATGTCGGTCTTCCCCGACGACCGCCGGACGCGGGTCGCCGGCACCTGGAGCGCGGTGCTCGCCGCCGCACCGGCCGTCGGCGTCGCCGTCGGCGGCCCCTTGATCGAAGCGACCAGCTGGCGGGTGCTCTTCGTGATCCAGGGCACCGGCATGGCGATCGCGGTCGTGCTCGCCTGGTTCGTGCTGCCGGCCACCGAGCGCCGCGACGACCACACCTTCGACGTCGTCGGCAGCTTCCTGCTCGCGATCGGCATCGGCTCGTTGCTCGTCGCCATCAACCGGGGCGTCCCGCTCGGATGGGACCATCCCGGCGTCATCGCCGGCCTGGTCGCCGCCCCGCTCTTCATCGCCGCGTTTCTTCGCTACGAGCGCCGGATCGACCATCCCCTCGTCGAGCTCGACGCGCTCCGAGAACGCAACGTCATGTTGCCGATCGCCAGCCAGATCTTCCTCAACGGCCCGTACATGGCGGGCCTCGTCATCACCGCCTTGCTGTTGGCCGACATCTTCGATCTCGGGGCGGCGGCGATCTCGCTGATGATCCTGCCCCGCCCGATCACCTTCTCGATCGGCGCGTCCAGTGCGGGGTGGCTCGTCGAACGGGTCGGTGGCCGGCCGCTGGTCGTCTTCGGTACAAGCTGTATCGCCATCGGCCTCCTGCTGATCGGCTGGGGCGCGGTGGCCGATCAACTGTGGATGGTCGGACTCGGCGTGGCCGTACAGGGGGGCGGTAGCGGTGTCGCCCGACCGCCGATCATCGCCGCGCTGACCGAGGCGATCGGCGACCGCGACGTCGGCGTCGGCACCGGCATGCTCAACATGACCGGCCAGCTCGGTGCCGCGGCCGGCATCAGCATTCTGAGCGCGCTGGTCGACGACGGTTCGTCGGCTGACCGCTTCCTCGGGGTCCTCGCCCTGGCGGCCGCGATCGAGATCGTCGCCGTCGTGATGGTCGGGGCGATCCGGTTCGCCGGCCCGGTCCAGACGCGACCGACCCCGGCCTCACCGACCGCGCCGTACTCCGCGGTGGTCGATCCCGATCGGGGCCGCAAAACGGCACCGGCCGCCGACCCCGGAGGGGCCGACGGCCGAGCAGCTGAATCTCGAACGGCTCAGTAGCTGTAGAAGCCCTGGCCGGTCTTGCGGCCGAGCTGGCCGGCGGTGACCATGCGGCGCAGCAGCGGCGGCGGCGCGTAGAAGGCCTCGTTGTACTCGTCGTGCAGCGACTCGGCGGTCCAGAGCATGACGTCGAGACCGATCATGTCGCTCAGCTCGAGGGGACCCATCGGGTGCCCGGCACCGAGCTTCATCGCCTCGTCGATGTCGGCGGCCGACGCATGACCGTTCTCGAACATGCGCATCGCCTGGCACAGGTACGGCACCAGGAGCATGTTGACGACGAAGCCGGCGCGGTCCTTGCAGTGCACGACGCGCTTGCCGAGCACATCGCTGGCGAACGCGTCGGCCGCGGCCTTCACGTCGTCGGCGGTGCGCTGGGTCGAGATGACCTCGACCAGCTTCATGACCGTCGCCGGGTTGAAGAAGTGCATGCCGACGACCTTCTCGGGCCGGCCGGTGACCATGGCGACCTCGATGATCGGGTACGACGAGGTGTTGGTGGCGATGATGGCGTCGGGGCCGAGGATGCCGTCGAGCTCGGTGAAGATCTCCTTCTTGAGCTCGAGGTTCTCCGGCGCGGCC
>CAZEML010000033.1:0-27776 GCA_964513285.1 uncultured Candidatus Nemicrothrix sp. | reverse complement strand
TCGTCGAACGGCTGCGAGAGATGCGATCCGTCGACGGCCGCCCCGCACTCGCTGAGGTGTATCGCACCGACGAATCGCTGCCCGGCCCGCGCCAGGACGCCCTCGCCGACGTGATCGGCGTGTGGGGACTCCGTCGACCGGGCCGAGTGACGACCTCGGTCACCGACATCGATCCGGTCGATGCCCGTCCCTCGACGGCAGGTGACCATCGGGTGGGCGGCTGGTTGGTCAGCGGGTCCGGTCTGGAGTCACCCGGCGATCGGGTGGCGGTGCACGATCTCGGCGGGGTGACCGCCGGTTGGCTGGGTGTCGATCAGGCCAGCGCGGTCGCGAGCTTCGATCCGACCGCACCGACCGAGTAGTCCTGCTCGACCAGACGCCGCCCAGCGGTTCGCAACCGATCGGCCGTCTCGGGGTCGACGGCGCGGCGCACGGCGTCGGCGAACCCGTCAGGCGTGTCGGCGATCAGGACGTGCTCGCCGTCGATGACGTCGAGACCTTCGACCGCCTTGGTGGTGGCGACGACCGGCAGGCCGGCCGCGAGACCTTCGAGCACCTTCAGTCGGGTGCCGCCGCCCACGAAGAGCGGGACCACCATCACGGCGGCAGCACCGAGCTCGGGCCGCATGTCGGGGACGCTGCCGGTCACTCGCGCTCGGCCCGCTGCGGCCTCGACGAGGGACGGCGCGGGTCCGGCACCGGCGAGGGTCAGGGGGACGTCGGGGAGCAGCGGGGTCACCTCGTCCAGCAGGAACCGAGCCCCGACCTCGTTGGGCGGGTAGGAGAACGTCGCCGGGAACACCATGCCGACCCCGGGGTTGTCGACGCGAGCGGCGAACTGGGTGTCGTAGCTCTCCACGTCGACGACGTTGGGGACGACCGAGATCGGGCCGTCGTAGTCGTAGTACTCGACGAACCCGGCGCCGTCGGTCTCGCTGCACACCCAGAGCCCGTCGCTGGCGTCGAGGAGTTCTCGTTCGGCGGTCTCGGTCGACGCGGCGAGGACCTTGCGCAGCACCCGCAACGGCATGACTTCTTCGGCCTCTGCGATGTCTCGGGCGAGGGCCGCCTCGACGTTCTGGGAGTTGTAGACGACGCGGACCGGCTTGGTCGCCGCGTTCCGGTGGTCTTCCACGATCGGGAGGTAGCCGCCGCCGTAGAGCGCGTCCATGACGATCACGTCGGGCTCGTCGGCCGCGAGGGCGGCGGTCAACAGCTCCTCGGTGTGCGGGTCGTGGTACACGTCGGTGAGCCGGCTTCCCGGCTTCGGGGCCGCCCACGTCAGCTGATGTCGAGTGCCGACCTCGGCGGGGGACAGGGCCGGGGAGGCCTCCCACCGAGCGAGCCCGTCGACCGGCGGTTGGGTGCTCGGCCGATCGGCGAGGGCGAAGACCGAGACCTGCCCGATGCGAGCCAGGCCCTGGACGATGTTCCATGCCCGGAGGTCGGCTCCGCCCGAGGTCGGGAAGGGCAGCACCGAGGTCACGAAGAACGAACGGATCATGGTTCCCAGGTCGGCCTTGACGGTCGCCGGGTGAGGGTTTCCGGGCCGCTGGCCGCGCCGTCGGCCCTGACGTGGGCGACGCCGCAGTTCACCCGGTCCGTCGCCCGCCTACGGAGTCGTCGCGACCCAGGCTGACGTGTCGCCGCTCTCGAAGCCGTCGCCGAACATCAGGGAGTTGCAGGCGCCGGCGCTGTCGCAGCGCCCGCCGTAGCCGCCGGTCGGGATCGCACCGGTCATGTCGGTGCAGCCCTCGGGCACCTCGCCCGGCAGGTAGACGAGCTGGCCGGAGTCGTCGGTGAAGAAGGGGCTCGGCACGACGTAGTCTCCGTCGGTCCCCGGGTCGAACGGGTCCTGGCCGCCACAGCCGAAGTCCGGGAGCACGAAGGCGAAGCAGACGGGGTCGACGTTGTCGAGGTCCGGCCGTGAGCTGCACTGCACCTCGGCCTCGGTCCCGTCCTCGAGCATCACGAAGAAGACGAAGCCGTGCCAGGCATCGGTTCGCATCTCCGGCGGGCCCGTGAAGGTCGCCTGCCCGTCGTCGCCGATCATCACCGTGAACTCGGCGTCGAGGATGGGATCGTCGAGGTACGGACCCCCGGTCGGGATGCGGAGCGGTTCGCACCGCGCGGGCAGGCAGTCCTCGCTGGCGTTCTCCTCGGCGTCCTCCTCGTCGAGCGTGTCCTCCTCGTCGACGTCGCCCTCGTCGAGGTCGTCGTCTTCGGGGTCGGGTTCGTCCTCGAGGTCGTCCTCCCCGGGGTCCGGCTCGTCGTCGCCGGGTTCGTCTTCCGGCGCGTCCTCGTCGGGCGGGTCGGTGTCGTCCCCGTTCGCGTCACCGTCGCCAGCGGAGGGCTCCTGGTTCGCGGTCTCGGTGTCGGAGACCGGGCATGCGGTCGCCACGAGGCAGAGGGCGGCGATGAGCGCCAAGAGTCGAAAACGGGGCACGGGGAACTCCTCGGGTGGTGTGCCCCCGCACCCCACAAGATCGACGTCATCGACCCGTCATCGACGGGATCGGGACTGCATCGTCGGCCCGATCGAGACCCCGGCGAACGCCTGACCCGGTGTCGGAGGGCGCTGCTAGGTTCCTGATCGATGGGCATCCACGACGAGGACATCGCACGCGTCCGCAGCAGTGCCGACCTCGTCGCGATCATCGGCGAGCACACCGAGATCAAGCGTTCCGGGCGGAGCTTCATGGCTCGGTGTCCACTGCACGGTGAACGCACGCCCTCGCTGTCGATCAGTCCCGAGAAGGGCGTCTACTACTGCTTCGGGTGTGGGCGCAGCGGCGACGCCATCACCTTCGTCCAAGAGATCGACAACCTCGACTTCGTCGGCGCAGTCGAGTCGCTCGCCGGTCGCTACGGCATCCAGCTTCGCTACACGTCCGCCGGCGAAGGGCAGCGTCGGGGGCGCAAGAAGGCGCTCCAGGACGCGGTCGGCAAGGCGGTCGACTTCTACCACGAGCGGCTGCTCAGCGGGCAGGACTCCGCCGAGGCTCGCGGCTACCTGCGCAGCCGCGGTTACGACGGCGAGCTCGTGCGCCGCTACAAGATCGGTTGGGCGCCCGACGACTGGGATCAACTGGCCCGCCAGCTTCGGCTCAGCGCCGACGACCTCCGCGACTCCGGGCTCGGATTCGTCAACAAGGCCGGTCGTCAACAGGACGCCTTCCGTGGGCGCGTCATGTTCCCGATCAGCGACGAGCGAGGCGAGTGGGTCGGCTTCGGTGGCCGCATCCTGCCCGGCCACGAGGGTCCCAAGTACAAGAACACCACGACCGAGGCCGAGGTCTACGACAAGAGCCGGGTCCTCTACGGTCTCCACACCCACCGCGACGGCATCGTGAAGGCGGGCGAGGCGATCATCTGTGAGGGCTACACCGACGTGATCGGGTATGCCACCGCCGACATCCCTCGTGCCGTCGCCACCTGCGGCACCGCCCTCACCGAAGAGCACGTGAAGCTGCTCAAGCGCTTCTCCGCCAACCGGCTCGTGCTGTCGTTCGACGCCGATGCTGCCGGCCTCGCCGCGGCCGAACGGGTCTACGCCTGGGAGAAGGAGTACGAGCTCGACATCCGCGTCGCCGCACTCCCACCGGGGGTCGATCCCGACGATCTCGCCCGCGAGGATCCCGCCGGGCTGCAACGGGCGGTCGACGACGCGGTGCCGTTCCTGAAGTTCCGGCTCGACCGGGTGCTCGACGGCGGCGACATGTCGACCCCGGAAGGGAAGGCCCGAGCGGCCGAGGCGGCGCTCGACGTCGTACGCGAACACCCCGACTCGCTCGTGCGCGACCAGTACGTGATCGAGATCGCCGACCGCACGCGTATCGAGGTGGCCCGGTTGCGGGAGCTGCTCGTCGCCGAACGCCGCCGCCCGCAGGCACCACCCGCCCGGGCCCCGCAACCGCAGTACGAACCCGAAGCCGACTGGGACGACTGGGTGGCCGACGACGATGCGGCGGTCCGAGTCGAGAGCACTCGTCTCACCCCCGAGGACGAAGCGATCCGGCTCCAGATCCACCGACCGGCCGAGGTCGCAGGTCGGCTCGTCACCGCCTTGTTCGCCGACCCGATCCGGCGCGAGGCCTTCGCCGCGATCGAGCACGAGGGGGTGATGGCGGCCGCCGACCGGGTCGGCGATCGAGCCGCCAGCCTGTTGCGCCGACTCGCCGTCGACCCGTCCGACGCCGAGGCCGACGATGTGGTCGCCGGTTTGGTGCGAAACACCGCGGATCGGGTCGTGCGCGACCTCCAACTCGACGCTCGACGTGCGAGCAGCCCGGAGGATCGGCAAGGCTTCGCGACCGCGATCGCGTGGGTGAAGACCCAGACCGAGCAGCTCTCAGACCGAGAGACGCGAGAAGGGGCCGTCGCCCAATTGCTACCGTGGCTCATCCAACACGCCGAAGGGAGGGAAGCATGACCGATCTCGCTCCGACCGTGCCGCTTCCCGAACCGGCGGCCGCAGAGTTCCGAGCCCTGCTCGACTCGGCGCGCCCATCGGGCCATCTGTCGCTCGACGCGTTGGTGCACGCCCTCAAGGACGTCGAGTTCGATCCCGAACTCATCGAGTCGCTTCGCGGCGCCTGCGCCGCCGCCGGTGTCGTGCTCGACGAGGAGCTCGACTCGCCCGTGCCGGCCGAGATCGTCGTGCCCGACCGCCCCGACGGTGAGCCCACCGCCGAGGTCGACGACGCCCCTCCGGTCGACTCCGAGCGGGTCGCCCGGGCCGCGGCCTTCGCGGCGACGATCGGCGACGACGTCGAAGAACCCACGCGGCGAACCCGCCGAACCCGTTCGCGCGGGGGAGAGGGCGGAAGCGCCGACGATCCCGTCCGGCTGTACCTCAAGGAGATCGGCCAGGTTCCCCTGCTCGACGCCCGACAGGAGGTGCGGGTCGCGGCTCGTATCAAACGCGGCCTCGAAGCCGCCGAACACCTCGCGGTCCTCGAAGAGGCCGGCGAGATCGATCGCCTCGAGCCCGGCGACCTCGCCCGGTACAAGCGGCTCGTTCGCGACGGCGACCGGGCCAGCGACGAACTCATCCGAGCCAACCTCCGCCTGGTCGTCTCGATCGCGAAGCGCTATGTCGGGCGCGGCATGGTGCTGCTCGACCTGGTCCAGGAGGGCAACCTCGGCCTGATGCGGGCGGTCGAGAAGTTCGACCACACCAAGGGCTTCAAGTTCTCGACCTACGCCACGTGGTGGATCCGTCAGGCGATCACCCGAGCGATCGCCGACCAGGCCCGCACCATCCGCATCCCGGTCCACATGGTCGAGGCGATGAACCGGGTGAAGCGCATCCAGCGCCAGATGCACCAGGAGCTCAAGCGCGAACCGACCGTCGAGGAGCTGGCCGCCGAGGTCGACGAGCCGGTCGAGAAGGTGCGCGAGATCTTGCGCATCGGCCTCGATCTGTTGTCGCTCGATTCGCCGGTGGGCGACGAGGACGAGTCCAACCTCGGCGACTTCATCGAGGACCAGAACGCGGTCGCCCCGATCGACGTGGCGGCCCGTCACCTGCTCGCCACCGCGGTCGGTGATGTGTTGGTCGAGCTCTCCGAGCGAGAGCAGGAGGTCGTGCGCCTCCGCTTCGGGCTCGAGGACGGCCGTCCCCGCACCCTCGAAGAGGTCGGCCGTCAGTTCGGCGTAACCCGCGAGCGGATCCGCCAGATCGAAGCCAAGACGTTGGCCAAGCTGCGTCACCCGCACCGCTCCGATCGCCTCCGCGACTATCTCGAAGGCGCGTAAGGGCCTTCCTCCTCCGCATCGGTCGGGGCTGGTCTGCGCCGCCGGCCGCGAATGCCTGTCACACCCGGCTGGGAGGCTGGGTCATGGGTTACGGCGGGAAGATCGACGAACAGCGACGGGCACGGCAGTTGCGGGCGGATGCCTGGACCTTGGCTGACATCGCCAGTGAGCTCGGCGTCGCAAAGTCATCGGTGTCGAGATGGGTCCGCGACGTCGACTTCGAGCCCAATCCGAGACGAAGGGCCCGCAAACGTGGGCCCAACAAGCTGCAACGAGCGAAGGCCGCCGAGATCGAACGCCTCCGGCTCGAAGGCATCGAGCGCGTCGGCCAGCTCTCCGAGCGGAAGTTCCTGATGGCGGGCCTCGGGCTCTACGCCGGCGACGGTGCGAAGGCGGGCAACGAGGTGAAGTTCGCCAACTCGAACCCGGATCTCGTCCGCCTGTTCTGTCAGTGGCTGCGGACCTTCTTCGCGGTCGACGAGTCGAGGCTGCGGGTTCGGCTGTACCTCCACGAGGGCCTCGACCTCGATGCCTCGGTGGCTCATTGGGAAGGCGTGACCGGCATCCCGAGCGCCCAGTTCACTAAGCCCTACCGTGCGGCTGCCGATGCTTCCAGGCGGAAAGCGAAGCACGTTCACGGGTGCTGTCACGTCTGCTACGCGTCAGCTCCCACACATCGCGCGATCTTGGGGATGTTGTCCGGGCTCGCCTTGGTAACCTACGAACCCGATCCGGGGTAGCTCAGCTGGCAGAGCGTTTGACTGTTAATCAAAATGTCGTGGGTTCGAGCCCCACCCCCGGAGCAGAGAACACGACCCGCACTTCGGTGCGGGTCGTTTCGCGTCCGGACTCAGATCTCGATGCCGGTGGTGGTCTCGATGTGATCGGGCAGTTCGTCGTGGGTCGAGCCCGTGTTGGGGGTTCCCGACGGTTCGAAGAGCAGCATCGACGCGGCGGCCGGGGCGACCGGCTTGTGCTCGACCCCCTGGGGCACGACGAACAGTTCGCCCGGGCCGAGCGTCACGACCCGGTCGCGGAGATGGATCTCGACCGCTCCGTCGAGGCACAAGAACAGCTCGTCGGTGTTGTCGTGTTGGTGCCAGACGAACTCGCCCTCGATGTGGACGACCCGGACGTCGTAGTCGTTGACGGCGGCGATGTTACGGGGCGCCCACTGATCCGAGAACGAAGCGAGGGCGGCGGCGAGGTTGATCTTGTCGGCCATCGCCTCAGCCAACCACGTCACGGTCACGTCCGCCCGGCAATCGGATCGGTACCGGTAGGGTCCGGCTGGGCCCGTAGCTCAATGGTCAGAGCAGGCGACTCATAATCGCTCGGTCGTGGGTTCGATTCCCACCGGGCCCACCAGTGCTTCCAACGACACGGCCGGTCCGGCCGAGGAGAATCCCGTGCCCGACGCTCCCATCGCCCCGAAGCGGCCCCACACGATCGAGATCCACGGCGACGCCCGGGTCGACCCGTACTACTGGATGCGGGACGACGCGCGAGAAGACGCGGAGATCCTCGCCCATCTCGAGGCGGAGAACGCCTACGCCGACGCCGTGCTCAGCCCCGTTGCCGCGCTGAAGGACGAGCTGTTCGCGGAGATGCGCGGCCGGATCAAGGAGGACGACTCGAGCGTGCCGCAGGTCCGTGACGGCGTGTGGCGTTATCAGCGCTTCGAGGAAGGCAACGAGTACGCGATCCATTGCCGGCGGATCGGTTCGATGGACGAGCCCGAGGAGGTCCTGCTCGACGAGAACGAGCGGGCGGAGGGCCACGCCTACTACGCACTCGGGGGTCTGGCCGTCTCGCGGGATCGCCGCACGATGGCGTTCGCCGAGGACACGTTGAGTCGGCGGATCTACGACGTCCGGTTCCGTGACCTCGAGACCGGCGAAGAACACCCCGAGGTCATCGCCGGGACGTCGGGCGCGGTGGTGTGGGCTGCCGACCATCGCACCGTCTTCTATGTTCGCCAGGACGAGACCACGCTCCGGCCCTTCCAGGTGTGGCGTCACGTGCTCGGCTCCGATGCGGGGGCCGACACGCTCGTCTTCGAAGAGACCGATCCGGAGTTCTACGTGAGCGTGTGGCTCAGTCGCTCCCGTGACTTCGTCATCATCGGGAGTTTCCAGACCGAGAGCACCGAGATGCGCACGATCGCGGCCGACCGGCCCGACGAGGACGCCCAGGTCTTCCTGGCCCGAGGCGATCACCACGAGTACGCGATCGATCACCACGGCGGTCGGTTCTTCGTGCGGAGCAACCACGAGGCGCCGAACCATCGCGTCGCGGTCACCGATCAGCGCAGCATCGCCTCGATGGCGGAGATCAACGACGTGGTCGCGCCCTCCGACGATGTCTTCATCGAGGACTTCGGCCTGTTCGATCTCGCGCTCGTGGTCGAGGAGCGCCGCGACGCGGTGCTCGGCGTCCGGGTGATCCCGTGGGATGCCCCGGACGGGGCGTACCGCGTCGACTTCGACGAGGACGTCTACACCGCAGGGATCGGCTCGCTCGGCGACGCGGACCGAGCCCTCGTCCGGATCGGATACACGTCGCTCACGACCCCGATGCGGATCTACGACTTCTCGCTGGCCGATCGCTCACTCGACCTTCGCAAGGAGCAGCCGGTCCTCGGCGACTTCGACCGTGACGCCTATGTCGCCGAGCGGATTCTGGTGACGGCCCGCGACGGCGAGACGGTTCCGGTGAGCCTCGTGCACCGCCGCGATCTCGATCGGTCGGTGCCCCAGCCCGTCCATCTCTACGGCTACGGGTCCTACGGCATCACGATGGACCCGTCGTTCTCCTCGGCCCGCCTGGCGCTGCTCGATCGCGGGTTCGTGTTCGCGATCGCCCACGTCCGCGGCGGTCAGGAGTACGGCCGGCGGTGGTACGACGACGGCAAGCTGCTGAACAAGCGCAACACGTTCACCGACTTCATCGACATCGCGCAGCACCTCGTCGACACCGGTGTGACGACGACCCCGCAGCTCGTCGCCAGTGGCGGCAGCGCGGGCGGCCTGTTGATGGGCGCCGTGGTGAACATGCGGCCGGACCTGTTCGGGGCGATCGTGGCCAACGTGGCCTTCGTCGACGTCGTCACCACGATGCTCGACGAGTCGATCCCGCTCACGACGTTCGAGTACGACGAATGGGGCAACCCCAACGAGCAGCCGTTCTACGAGTACATGCTGTCGTACTCGCCCTACGACAACATCGGGGCCGTCGACTATCCGCCGTTGTTCGCGCTCGCCGGTCTGCACGACTCGCAGGTGCAGTACTGGGAGCCGGCCAAGTGGGTCGCCAAGCTCCGCGACACCAAGACCGGCGATACCCCGCTGGTCTTGCGGATGAACATGGATGCCGGCCATGGCGGTGCGTCCGGCCGGTTCGCCCGGCTCGGAGAGATCGCCGAGGAGTACGCCTTCATGCTCGGCGTCGTCAACGGCGATCTCTGAGCCGGGCTCGCACGGCGGGCTCAGTCGAGGCTGAAGGGTGGGTACTCGTCGGTCAGGAGCGTGAGGTGCGCCGTGACGCGGCTGCCGAGACGAAGGAAGCCGACGACGAAGTTGCGCATGCCGGACGGCCAGCCGCCGGTGATGAGCACGGCGAAGAACGCGATGAACCACACGACCGGCGCCGCGATCGACACGACGTAGAGGAAGAGGATCGCGGGGATCGCCCAGATGATCCGGAGGAGGGCGGTGAGTCGGTTGCGCCCCTCGAGCGCGGGCGTGAACGAGGTCCCGACCGGCTGGTCGCCAGGATCTTCGTCGTCGCTCGGGAACGCGAACGGCGGGTAGCTGTCGTGCAGGTAACCGGCGTAGGTCGTGACGCGGGTGTTGTAGCGGTTGTAGGCGATGACGACGCGAGCGAGTCCCCCGGGGAGGGCACCGGTCAACACGACCATGACCCACGCGGCGATCATCGCCAGGCCGGCGACGATGCCGAAGAAGTACAGGGCGATGAAGTGGGGGATCGCGAGGATCCACTGCACCAGTGGTCGCCATCGCGCCAGTTTCTCTGGCGCGTCGAGGGTGAATGTTGCTGGGTAACTCATGGCCGTTGCATCTCTCTCATGCGGGCCAGTCGATCGACGGTAACCCTTCGAGGGGCGGCCTGCTGAACGACGCTCAGTTCAGCTCGTCGCCGGCGAGTTCGTCGAGGACTCGGATCAGCGTCTTGGGCGCGACGTGTCGGTACGCGTCCTTGAGGATCTGGGCGATCTCGTCCCAGTCGACGTCGACGTCGAGACGAACCCCCAGCCAACCCCGGTGCCCGACGTAGGGCGGGCGAAAGAAGCGGTCGGGTTCCTGGGCGACGAGCTCTTCTTGTACGCCGGCGGCCGCGGCGACCCACAGACCGAAGATCCCGTCGCCGTGGTGGTCGTCGACACAGTTGCAGAACGTCTTCTTGTCGCGGATGAAGAACGTCGGCATGCCGTGGCTGAGCCGCTCGTTGGTTTCGGGGAGGGCGAGGGCGATCTCGCGGACCGGGTCGAATCCGTCGTCCATGGTCGGAACGTAACGGACCGGAGGCACCCGGGCTAGGGTGCGCTCACGATCCCCCGGGGAGATGCTGTGAACGAAGGCGACATCGTCGAGGACTTCGAGTTGCTCGACCAGCACGGTTCGTCCGTGTCGTTGAGCGATCTCGTGGAAGCCGGCCCGGTGGTCATGTTCTTCTACCCGAAGGCCATGACTCCTGGTTGAACCAAGGAAAGCTGCCATTTCCGTGACCTGGCCTCGGAGTTCGCCGAACTCGGAGCGTCACGAGTGGGAATCAGCGCTGATCCGGTGGATCGGCAGAAGGAATTCGACGACAAGAACGGCCTGGGGTTCCCGCTGCTGAGCGACCCGGACAAGGACGTGCACAAGCAGTTCGGCACCAAGCGCATGGGGCCGCTTCCGGGGAAGCGGGCGACGTTCGTGATCGACACCGACCGTCGCCTCGTCAAGGCGATCCGGAGCGAGACCAACATGCTCACCCACGCCGACGAGGCACTCGACGCGTTGCGATCGCTGAGCTGACGCTCAGATACCGAGCCCAGACGCTCTCGAGCGACGCCCTGCGTTCGTTGGGCTAGTTGAGGGTGTCGTCGAGCCAGACGGGGGCTCGATCGAGCAGGAACTCCGCGACGTGGGCGCACTTGTCGAGCACGTCGCACAGCACCTCTTGGCCGAGATAGATCCGGCTCAGGCTGACTTCGACGCGCGACACCATGGCGATGGCCCGCTCCGGTGCGTCGGTGACGGCGGCGAAGCTGTCGACGGCGCTGACCTCGAGCGGGAGTTCCATCCCGCCGATCGCGGCCAGGTCGGTCGCGAGGACCAGCAGGTCGGGGCCGGCGGGCAGGGGAGGAAGGGCGAACGAGAACGTGACCGGCACCGTGATCGCGGTGTCGGGTTCGCCGGTCTCGCCGACCCGGGTGACCTCGTCCTCGAAGGAGATGAGCGTGCGGGGATCGACCTCGATGGCGACGTGCATGTCGAGGGGACCGTCGCAGGCGCGGTCGGGATGGAGATCGATCTCCCACGTCTGCCGGTTGGTGTACGTCTCGATGAAGTGACGTTCGTCGTGGACGTGGAAGCCGTGTTCGGCGACGTGGTCCTTCAGGTCGGCGACGAAGCCCTGTAGGTCGATGACGGCCATCGCCGCTCAGCCTGCCACGAAACGCGGCACATGCAACCTCGCAGGGTCGTCGTGGGAGCGATCGGGGAGGGTCCGAGTCTCGGCGCCGTTCGCGTGCTTCACTGCCGCGATGGGTGACGACGAGCTGCTCGAGGTGCTGCATCGCACGGTCGATGCCGTCGTCGCCGTGTTCGCCGGGCACGACGAGTGGGGGCCGTCGGGTCTTCGCGAGGGCCAGTACGCCAGCGACCTCGCGGCCGACGAGGCCGCGGTCGCCGTGCTGAACGCGGCCGGGATCGCGGTGCTGAGCGAGGAGAGTGGCCTGTCCGAGACGGCTGACCTGGTCGCCGTCCTCGATCCGCTGGACGGTTCGACCAACGCGTCCCGCCCCCTGCCGTGGTTCGCCACGAGCCTGTGTGTGCTCGATGGGGGCGTCGCCCGGGCTGCGGTCGTTCACGATCACGCGAGCGGGGTTCGGTGGGACGCGATCGCCGGCGGCGGCGCTCGGGTCGACGGCGTGCCGCTCGCCCGACGGGAGGCGATCCCGCTGGCTGAGTCGGTCGTGGCGATCAACGGACTCCCGTCCGCGAACCCCGGGTGGGCACAGTTCCGTTGCTATGGCGCAGCGGCGCTGGATCTCTGCGCGGTCGCCGATGGCCGCTTCGACGCGTTCGTCGACTTCGACCACGACGCACTCGGGCCGTGGGACTATCTCGGCGGGCTGCTCGTGTGTCGGGAGGTCGGCGTCGAGGTGGTCGATGCGTTCGGACGTGATCTCGAGGTGGTCGATCACCTCGCTCGCCGGGTGCCGGTGGCGGCTGCGGCCGGTCCCGCGCTCGAGACGCTCGTCGCCGCTCGCCAGGGAGAGCCGGCGCCGTGATCGGCCGACTGCGCCGGAGCGCGCTCCGGGTGTTCGGCCGACTTCCGACCGGGGTGCGTCGCTTCATCGTGCGACGGGTCGCTCCGGCATGGACGGCCGGGGCGGTGGCGATCATCGAACGCGATGACGGCCGCTGGCTGATGGTGAAGCCCGTCTACCGCACGGGCTGGTCGCTGCCGGGCGGGCTGATCGACCGGGGCGAAGCGCCGGCCGATGCCGTCGTACGCGAGTTCATGGAGGAGTTGGGCTTGCAGATCCGTGTCGAGGCCGAGCCGTGGGTCGTCTTCGACGCCAAGATGCGGCGGATCGAAACGGTCTTCCGTGGCGAACTCGTCGACGACACCGACCTCGACGCCATCACGATCCACACCCATGAGCTCGACGACGTCGGCTGGTTCTCACCCGACGATCCGCCGCCGATCGAACAGGAAGCGCTCGACGTGGTGGCCGTCATCCGCCAGTCGGGCATGGGTGGGACGCGCGTGCTCCTGCGCTGAGCACCAATCGGCCCGACCCAAGTGCGGCCGTCGGCGGCACTACCGTCGGCCACCATGTTGCGCCGTCTCGGGGTGGCCTCGATCGCCACCGCCATGTTCGTGTCCGTCGTCGCCTCCACCGCCTCGGCCGACCTGTCCGAGGAGTTCACGCCGGGGAGCTGCATCACCCAGGCGGTGCAGACGACCCCGTTCGTCGACGTCGAACCCAACCGCTTCTACACGAACCCGGTCGGCTGGGCGTTCCTGAACGAGATCACGGTCGGGACCGACGCGACGCACTTCTCGCCGGATGCGCCCGTCACCCGCGCCCAGTTCGCGACGTTCCTTCACCGCATGCTGTGTGAGCCCGCGACGACGGAGTCAGCCCCGTTCGACGACCTGGTGCCGGGCGCGTTCTACCGGGCGGCGGTGGATTGGCTCTGGGAGAACGGCTTCACCACCGGCAAGCCCGGCAACGTGTACGACCCGAACGGGTTCTTGACCCGCGGCGAGCTGGCCGCCTTCCTCTTCCGTCTGGTCGGCGAGCCCGCGGGCTCGCCGGTGAACCCGTTCGGCGACGTCGACCGCGAGCGCTTTTTCGCCCTGCCGATCGACTGGTTGTTCGCTCGGGAGATCACGACCGGCACGAGCCCGACCGAGTTCACACCCGATGGCCTCGTCACCCGCGCCCAAGCGGTCACCTTCCTCTACCGGCTCAACATCGGCGCGGCCGGGTTGGTCGACGCCAGCGCACTCGACCTCGGCTTCGAGACCGTCGCCAGCGGACTCTCGGTGCCCACCGATGCCGCCGTGCATCCGGTCGACGGGTCGATCTACATCACCGAGCAGGGAGGAACCCTTCGACGGGTCGCGGGCAACGGGTCCGGGGCTCCGGACTGGGGCGCCGGCTCGACCGAGGTGCTCGACATCAGCGGTCCGGTCGTGAGCGGCGGCGAGAAGGGCCTGCTCGGCGTGGCGGTCAGCCCCGACGGGAGCCGGATCTATGTGTCGTTCACGACGACGACCACCCAGGTCGGTCTCGACTGTCGCAACAACGCCTTCGACAGCGACTCGGTGATCTGGGAGTACGACCTCGTTGCGGGCGTGCCGAGTGGGGCGCGCGAGGTGATCCGGGTCCCGCAGCACTCGTCGAACCACAACGGCGGCCACATCGCGTTCGGCCCGGATGGCCACCTCTATGCCACGTTCGGCGACGGTGGCGGCGCCGGTGACCCGTGCGAGGTCGGCCAGGACACGTCGACCTTGCTCGGCTCGGTGCTTCGCATCACGCCGACCGGCGCCGGTGGCTACACGGTCCCGGCCGACAACCCGTTCGTGGGGTCGGCCGGGGCCGACGAGATCTATCTCTACGGCGTCCGCAACCCCTGGAAGTTCAGCTTCGACACCTTCACCGACGATCTGTGGGTCGCCGACGTCGGCCAGAACCAGCGGGAGGAACTCAACCGGCTCGAGGCGCATCTCGGCGCCGGCAAGGGCGCGAACCTGGGATGGAACACGTTCGAGGGAACGATCCGGTTCGACGGCGGCGATCCCGACATCCCCGGTCACGTGGGCCCGGTGTACGAGTACCAGACCGGTGGGGCGGAAGGCCGCTCGGTCACGGGCGGGTTCGTCTACCGCGGCACCGACATCGTGGGCCTCGACGGCACGTACCTGTGGGCTGACTTCATCAACCCCGAACTCCGGGGTTGGAACGAGACGTGGGGCGGCCCGATCAGCTACGGCGTCGACGTACCCGGTGGCTCGGTGGCGTCGTTCGTGCAGGATCTCGACGGCGAGGTGTACGCGATCTCGTTCGGCGGTTCGATCAGCAAGGTCGTCGCAGCCGGCTGAGATCGACCCGGCTGGGTCTTCCCGGCCGGTGCCGGTGTGGGTCCAACGCCTCACTTCCCATCGGTGACCTCCGGTTCCTCGTACATGGTTCACTGCGGTCGACGCTGTGACCATGAGCACACGCGCCTCGATGACGGCGCTGGCCCTCCTCGAGGGACCAGGACAGATGCTGGGCTGGCTCCGCCAGACCGGCGCTCATGGCGCGTGGATCGGGTTGTGGAGTGTCCTCGGAATCGGCGGCACCGTCGCATCGCCCGTCCTGCTCTCCACCCCAGCGGTGTTGATGTTCTTGGCGCCGCGAGCGGTCTTCGTGGCGCTGGCGGCGCCGACGATGCCGCTCGTGCCGTTCGTCGTCCTCGGACTCTTCCGGCTCAGCGTGGCCGACGCGTCGTACTTCGTGCTGGGCGGGCGAGTGCAGGCGCGGGTCGCGGCGTTCGCCGAACGATGCCGGGACCGCCGCTGGTGGTCGCCGTCGGGCTTCGCGGACCGGTGTGCTCGGTGGATCTGCCACTCGAGGGTCATGGCCGGGCTGGTGTTGTTCTTCCGTCCCAGCGGGCGGTTCTGTGGTGTGGCCGCCGCCTATGGCGTGCCGGCCTGGCTGACCGGAACGGCGACGCTGTCCGGCACCGTCGTCTACCTCGTCGCGATGCACCAGGGCGCCCAGCTGCTCCTCGGCTGAGCCGGCATCGGGTCTGACCGTCACACGAACGATGCCCTCCGGGGCCACCTTCCAGTCCCTAGGCTGAGGTGATGTTCGCCGCTGCTGCGCCGCCGTCGTTCGAGGTGTTTGCGGTGCTGGCCGTCGCCGGCGCGATCATCGCCTACCTCTCGGCTCGGATCGGAACGGTACCGATCGTCGGGTTCCTCGCATCGGGGGTGATCATCGGCCCGAACGGGCTCGGACTGGTCGACGACATCGATCTGGTCAATCAGGCGGCCGACATCGGCATCGTGTTGTTGCTGTTCACGATCGGTATCGAGTTCAGCCTCGACAAGCTGCGTTCGCTGGCGTCGTTGATCTTCGGCGGTGGTGCGATCCAGGTCGGTACCAGCACCCTCGTCGTCACTGGCATCGTGATCGCTGCCGGCAAGGATTGGCAGACGGCGGTGTTCACCGGCCTACTGGTGTCGTTGAGCTCCACGGCGATCGTCTTGAAGATGCTCGCCGACCGTCGCACCACCGCGACCCCGACGGGTCGGGTGTCGGTGTCGTTCCTGATCTTCCAGGACCTCGCCATCGTGGCGATGGTGCTCGTCGTCCCGATGCTCGGCGGCGAGGCCTCCGGGCCGGGGGAGCTGGCCTGGGCGCTCGGCAAGGCGATCGGCATCATCGTCGCCGTGCTCGTGGTGGCTCGCACGCTCGTGCCGAAGGTCCTCGATGCAGTGGCCCGTACGTGCTCCGAAGAGGTCTTCTTGCTGACCGTCGTCGGCCTCTGTTTCGGCACTGCGTACCTCACGAGCCTCGCCGACGTCTCGATCTCGCTCGGTGCGTTCCTCGCCGGGCTGATGGTGAGCGAGAGCCGCCTTTCGGCCCAGGCGCTCGGCGACATCATGCCGCTCCAGATCCTGTTCTCGGCGACGTTCTTCGTATCGGTCGGGATGCTGCTCGATCTCACCTATGTGGTCGAGAACCTGGCGCTGGTCATCGGCCTGGCCGCGGCCGTCGTCGTCATCAAGCTCGCCACGACGGCGCTCGCTGCGGCGGTTCTGGGCCGCCCCCGATCGGTCGTGTTCTCCTCGGCGTTGGTACTCGCGCAGGTCGGTGAGTTCTCGTTCGTGCTCGAACGGGCCGGGGAGGACGTCGGCCTGGTGCCGGCCGGCATCGACGGGGGAGCGGATGCGTTCATCGCCGTCACCGTCTTCTTGATGGTCCTCAGCCCGTTCGGCATCCGCCTCGCCGACGTCGTCGCCGCTCGTCTCGCGCCGACCGACAACGCGCCCCGGAAGGTGTTCGACGCCGACACCCCGGTGCACGGCCACACCGAGTTCAAGGACCATGTCGTCCTCGTCGGGTACGGCGAGCGGGCCCGCCAGCTCGCCTCGGCGTTGGAGTTCGCCGACCGGCCCTACGTGATCACCACGCTCGATCCCGACATGGGCCGCATCGCGGAGGAGTCGGGTCGCCGGGTGATCCAGGGTGACATCATCCGCCGCGTGATCGCCGAGGAAGCGGGTGTCGCCGACGCGCGCGTGGTCGTGATCGCCGACGACAGCGTCGACCGCACGCATCACATCGCGTCGGTGATCCGCATCATGAACTCCGACGCGTTCGTGCTCGCCCACGTGAGTGCGAACCACGAGGCGGCCGAGCTCCAAGCCGAGGGCGTCGTCGATCACGTCGTCGCCGATGAGGGGGCCACCGTCGACGCCCTGATCGGTCACCTCCTCGGCATCTTCGCCGTGCCGGAACGGGTCGTCGACGTCGTCACCCAGAGCACCCTCGGCACCGTGCCCGAGCACGACGGCGACGAGGTCTACGGTCTCGCCGATCCCGACTCGATCGTGGTGACCCACCTCGTGCCCGACGAGGGTTGCGATCACAAGGGTTCGGTGCAGGCGGTCCGGCCCTCGGCGACCGGCTGCGAGGAGTGCATGAAGACCGGCGACCGTTGGGTGCACCTGCGCATGTGCGTGACCTGCGGCTTCGTCGGGTGCTGTGACAGCTCGCCGCATCGCCACGCCCGTGCCCACTCCCAGGAGACCGGCCATCCGATCATGCGTTCCGCCGAGCCCGGTGAGGACTGGGCGTACTGTTTCGAGGATCGCGTGACCTTCGAGTTGGAGAGCGAGTCGGTCGACGACTGATCGGCGAGATCGGTGCGCCGCCATGTGGTGGACTGGAGCCATGGGTTCGACAGCGTGCGCCGATGAGTGAGTTCCCGCGGCTGATCGCCACAGTGCTCGACGCCGAGGACGCGCCGGCCCTCGCCGCGTTCTGGCGTGACTTCCTCGGGCTGGCGTATCGCCCGGGGCAGGGGCCGTCCGATGATCCCGGCTTCATCGTGTTGGACGATGACGGCGGTTCGCCGAAGCTCGCGGTGCAGCAGGTCGGGTCGTTGCCTCCGCCCACGTGGCCGACCGGCGATACCCCGGCGCAGATGCATCTCGACCTGTTCGTGCCGGACCGCGAGGCGCAACGCCATCAGGTCGACCGAGCGGTCGGCCTCGGTGCCTCCGTGCTCGACGATCGCAGCGCCGACGATGGGGATCCCCTCGTCGTGCTGGCCGATCCGGCCGGGCATCCGTTCTGTCTGATCGCTCCGCCCGTCACCGACGGCTGACCCCGCGGTCAGTAGCCGCTGATGTACTTGTTGAGGTGGTGCGCTTCCTGCTCGAGCTCGCGGACCCGGGCGTTCACCACGTCACCGATGCTCACGATGCCGATCAGCAGGCCGAGCTCGGTCACCGGAACGTGGCGGAAACGGCCTTCGGTCATGGTCGCCATGATCTCGTCGACCTTCGTGTCGGGCTCACAGGTGACCACGTCATGAGTCATCACGTCGCGTGCGAGCAGTTCGAGCGCGACGACGCCGTCGCGTGCGAGGCGACGGACGATGTCGCGTTCGGACACGATTCCTTCCACCCGTACGCCGTCGGCGGAGACTACGAGGGCGCCGATCCCGAGATCGGCGAGGGTGGAGAGCACGGCGGTGACGGATGCACCCGGGTCGACCGTGGCGACGCCGGATCCCTTACGACGGAGCAACTCACGAACCTGCATGCTTCGAGTGTGACGAAGTTCACACCGTCAGGAAAGGGTGGTCACGCAGCGTGGTGGGACGTCACTCCGGGCGAGCGAATCGGCTCCATCGGTGGATGCCGCCGTGTTCCTCGAGGTGGATCTCCTGGACGAGCTCGTAGGGCCGGCCGAACCGGCGATCGAACTCCGCCGACAGGCGGGCCTGGATGTCGGCCGCGCCCACGGCATCCCAGGTGGCCTGATCCGGCCACACGAACACGATCGTGATCTCGCCGGGCCGGTTGTCGTTCAACCAGACCTCTTTGGACAGGAAGGGAATCTCGGGCCCTTCGAGGGTGTCGGCTTCACCGAGGGCCCACACCTCGTGGTCGATGGCCAAGAAGGCGTCGACGTCGTCCGGGTCGACCGCGAACACCAAGACCTCGACCGGCCGTCGCTCGTTGGTCACGTGGCGGTGGGCCCGGTCGGTCACTCGCGGGACCGTACCAGCGACGGAGTACCCTCTCAGCCTCCGGGCGTTTAGCTCAGCTGGCTAGAGCACCTCCCTTACAAGGAGGGGGTCGGGGGTTCGAGTCCCTCAACGCCCACCGGAAACCGTGTCGGTCGATCCAGCATGTCCGCCGCGACCGCAGGAGCCCCAGGGCCGGACGGCGGTTCGTTCAGTCGCCAGGGGGTGCGGGCTCCTCCGCCGGCTCGAAGCGGTCCCATCCGACCGCGGGCTCGAAGAGCTCGCGCAGCTGCTCGAACTCCGCTTGCTCGTGGACGCGGAACGACAACTCCCGGACGGCCCACGTCCCCGCGCCGCTGCTCAGTTTCGCCCTTCGCTTGAAGCCCGCGACATCGGTGGAGCCCTTGAGTACCTCCTGCACCTTCTGTCGGGCTCGAACGATCGTCTCGCCGGCTTCGAACCCGAGCAGGCGGTAGTTCTCGAACTGCTCACGATCGAAGAACTGGTCGAGGGTGGAGTGCGATGGGAAGTCGGGGTCCCGCTCGGCATAGGCCTTCAACCCGGTGGACGAGTACTTCGTCAGTGTCGGGCGGGCGTACCAGAGCACCGCGAGGCCGCCATCACGCCGCCGGATGACGCCGACGGCGACGTTTCGCTGCGCGAACCGGCCGCCGCGGGTGTCGTCGGCCTGGGCCCTGACCCGGTCGATGTCGATGTCGATCTCGTCGCCGAGCTCGAGGGCCGCGAGGTTGACCGCTTCGGCCAGCGGGGTCGTGGTGTCCGCCGTGACCCCTGAGCCGTCGAACGCGGTGATCTCGGTGACCTCGGATCCTCGCAGCGCCTCGACGATGGCCGTGTTCTCCCAGTGGCCGCCGTCGGTCGCGTACACGTACAGGTCGTCGGGGTCGTGCACACCGAAGAGTTCCTTCAGGAGATAGCCGATCCGGACCCGAGGCAGCCGGTACTCGTTCTTCGCCCCGGTCGTCCCGAGCGCAGAACTCGGCACCCCCATGGCGTGGCGAGGGTTGGGGATCCAGACACCGAGCCGCACGTTGGCGAACGCGAGGAGCATGTCGGTCGAGCCGAAGCTCATGCGCCCGAGCGCGGGGGCGACCGCTGCCCCGGAGACCGCAGCCGCGAACATCACGTTCAGCCGCGGGTTCTCGCCCTTCCACATCAGGTGTTCGACCTTCTCGGGCCGACACGTCTCGCTCACCCAGCGTCGTTCGTTCACGACGGGCCGATGAATCGCGATCTGGTCGGGAGCCATCGTGAGGCTGAACGCCGGATTGGTGTCGTGGTGATCGGTGCCCTCCACGCCTGCGCCCTGCGGACCTTGCACGTGCACCGCCGCGCAGAACGTCGGGGTCGGCCCATCGCCCGGTTGGATGTCCGCGAGCAAGGGCTCGTCGCCGCCGTGGTAGGCCCCCTTCTTTCGGCGGCTGTAGGCGTAGGCCAGGCGCAGCCGGCCACGGTAGAACGGCGCCAGCGACCACCACTCGGGGTTGGCCAGGAAGTAGCCGACCGCAACGGCGATGGCCAGAGCGAGCCACAGTCCGACGTCGTCGTTCGGGCCGTTGATCGCGGCGTTCGACGCCCACTGTCCACCGAGCAGGACCGCACCCGCCAGCAGCAGGAACCCACCGAGACGCTTGAGCCACGGTCCGAACGCCGACTTCAGCGTGCCGGCGATCGAGCCGGCGGCGCCGACGGCAGCGGTCACCGAGGCGATCAACCCGCGATCCGAAGAGCTGCCGTCGCCCACGTTGAGCGCCTTCGGGACCTCGATCATCGCCCACGGCAGGACGAGCAGCAGCAGGGTGAGCGACACGGCAAGCACCGCCGTCGCGAGGACGAGCGGCCGCAGCCGCTCGTGGAAGAAGTCGGTGATGCTCGACATCATCTCGAACCGGAACACCCGGCTCGCCAACACCCACACGACGAGGGAGATCGCCGACGTCGCGCCTGCGAGCAGCGGTGGCCCCCAATGCCGCGCGCTGGGGTCGAACATCCGGTCGTCGGATCCATAGTCGGCACGGAGTCCGGGGGCGATGGCGTCCGACGCGACGACCCACCCGAACGGGCGGCTCACCACGAAGAGCACGAGGAGAAAGACGGCGATGTTGACGGCGACGCCGCTCAACACGGTGACGATCGCGCCCGGGCGGCCACGACGGGCCTCCATCAAGTAGCCGAGGTTGTCGGCCAGGTGGAGCTCCTCCTCGCTCACCTCGCCGCGACGCCGGGCGTCGTCGCCCGGGTCGCGCCAGGTCGTGCTCCGCTCGTCGGCCTGCTGCGCGTTGTCCGGGTTCGCGAGGCGACCCAGGGCCCAGCCGCCCGCCATGTACCCACCGCCGGACACCGAGACGACCCGCCCAGCGGCGTCGTATCCGAGTGCAGCGGCGTCGTACCCGCGTTGTTTCTCGTCCTCGGTGAGCGGATGTTCGTCGAGCGCCTGCAGTCCGCCGAAGCTGAAGACGGCGGAGCGCACGCCACCGCCCGACAGGGCGATCGCCGTCGATCGCTGTGTGCCGTTCACGACCGGCGGTTCGTCCGGGTCCAACGGATAGGGATCGTCGAAGTCGATCCATGCGGGCCGGCTCACGAACCCGCACACCGCGACCACGGCGTAGGCGATGACCGGGGCGAGCAGGATGAACTTGCTCCACGCCGCCATCGTCATGACGTTGAACCAGACGTCGCTCGGAAGATCCGCCGCGGCGACGGGTCCGCCCTCGACCTTCCAGCCGATGATCGCGGTCTCGATGGCATCGAAGACCGCGGCGAGCAGCGCGAGCACCGCCATGAGCCGGCTCGCCCGGCGCAGAATCCCCAGTCGGTAGCCCTGCGGGCCAAAGACGAAGCAGATAGCGGCCAAGCCGAGGCCGTAGGCAACCATGAACCGGAAGTCGGCCGACACATGATCCGAGAGCTGCGCCGCCGTGCACGATTCGGTCACGGCGGCCGCGCCCGCCGCGGTGAAGGAGGTCTGCAACGCGAGCCCGCCGCCGGCCGGGTCCGCGCACTCGAGTTTCAGATCCGTCCCCATCTGCAAGACGAAGACCGCGTACGCGCCGAGGGCCACGGCGATCACCAACCGGGCTCCGTAGTGCTTCGGCGTCCGCGTCAGCCGTCGCTCGATCCGGTCGATCCGTGTGGGTTCCGACATCCCCAACACCCCCCTTCGGACGGTTGATCAGGCCGCCGTCCGTCGGCCGATGAGGAGCACGACCCGCCGTCGATGTCTCACCCGTGCTTCTGTTGGGCCGCGATCGTAGTCGTCGCCAGCCGGCCGGGCTGAGGAGTCGAGTTCGAGCTCGGGGTCAGGAGCGGGGAGCGCGACAAGGTCGACCGGCGCTCGCCGTTTCGTTCATGACGCGGCAGGGATCCAGTCACCGTGGAACCCGTCGGGGATCCGCTGGGGGAGTCGGACACGCCCGACCGGGCCCTCGGCGACCGCGGTCGCATCGAAGACGACGAGGTCGCTCTCCTCGCGGTCGGAGTCGATCGCGAGGAGCCACCCCTCGTTCTCGCCGGCGGTCGCCGACTCCGGAACGAAGATCGCCTCGGACAGCGACCGTTTCGGGGCGGCCGACCACGACTGGGTGTCGCCGCCCGTCAGATCGTGGGCGATGAGCGAATGGCCGCCGCTGGCCGACATGAGTTCGACGGTGTAGCCGTAGCGGTAGGGCCGCCCGCATCGGCGGTCGTCGATCTTCGGGAACTCCTGGATTCGCTCGTCGACGAGGGTTCGCTGCACCGTCGACCCCGACCGGTCGATCTCCCACCGCCACAGCTGGGGTGGGTACGGATCGCCGGGGCCGCTTCGGTCGACGTCGAAGATGCGGTCGAACTGGACCACGTCGAGCACCACCCCGTCGTCGGTGTCGTAGGCGTTGAGCCCGTGGAAGACGAAGCAGGGGTCGATGTCGAACCACTGCACCGGCCTGCTCAGGTCCTGGCGGTCCACCAAACCGACGCGTGCCGTGGCTTCTCGATTCCAGGCGTACGGGAAGAGCGCCGGGTCGTCGTTGGCGTACTCGAGTGGCAGATCCCAGACCACGACGAACCGCTCGGTCATGGCGAAGTCGTGCATCGTCCGCGGCCCCAGGAGGGTGATCGTTCGCTGGTCGAGGAGGGCGCCGTCGGCGCTGATCCGGTACAGGGTGCAGCTCGGTTCGTCGTCGGTGCCGTAGCCGATCGCGAACACGTCGCCGGTCGCGGGATCGGTGTGGGGGTGGGCGGTGAACTCGGTGATGCCGGCGCCGAAGTCCTGGCGACGAACCGTGTGAAGGTCGCCGTCGAGCACGTAGGGCTGGCAGGTCTCCGACATGGCGAGGAGTTCGCCCGCAACCACCATGGCGGTCGTGTTGGCGAGATCGACCTGGGCGCTCGGTGGGAGCGTGGGGGATTCGCCGAGCGCGTGGCTGACCTCCGGTGTCCGCACCCACCGGTTGAGGAAGCGTTCCGGGCGGCCTGCATCGAGATCGACGGCGTGGGCCATTCCGGTGCCGGCGAACCATTGATAGCTCTCGTCGACCGGACCGACCGGGTTGGGGCCCATCCGAACCAGGCGGCCCGAGATCGGCGGCAGCACCCCCTCGATGACGGTGAGGTCAGCGACGTCGAGTTCGTCGGTGACCGGGGCTCTGGTTCCGCGGGTCCAAGGGCTCATGCCTCGACCATAACGTCGTTATGTCATGCACTGCAACAGCGTTATGGCATTGTTTCACCTCGCCGTGCGTCCGGTACCGTGGAGGACGTGAGTGATCGCGCCAGCGCCGACGAGTCGATGCGAGACCGGCTGGTTCGCGTCGCCGACGAAGTGCTCGCCGCCGAGGGCCCCGATGCGCTCTCGCTGAGGAAGATCGCCGATCTCGCCGAGACCTCGACCCAGGCGGTGTACACCCGCTTCGGTGGCAAGCCCGGACTCGCCGACGCCATGTACCGCTCGGGGTACCGGCGATTGGCGGATGCGCTCGGCGCCCTCCCGGAGAACCCGGATCCGATCGAACGGCTGCGGGCCCTGTCCCTCGCGTACCGCGAGGTCGCCCTGGCAAATCCCGAGCACTACAAGCTGATGACCGGTCGGCCGATCGCGGACTACGACCCGTCTCACGACAGCCTGCGCTACGCGGCGTCGACGATGGAGCCTCTCGTCGACGCCGTCCGCTCCGCGTGTGACGCGGGCTTGATCGAGGGCGAGGCTCGAACGGTGGCGATGCGACTCTGGGCCGCCGGTCACGGCCGCGTGAGTCTGGAGCTGCAGGGGCTCGTCGACATCGACGACGACGAAGCGAACCGGTACTTCGATCTCCTCATCGACGCTCACCGAACCCGCTGACGGTCGACTGGTCGGCCGGGATCTCGTTCAGAGCCCGACCCCGCGGCGCTCGCTGGACCGTGGGAAGCTGCGCCTATGAGCGTCGTCAAGATCAATGCGGTCACGGTTCCCGAGGGCATGGGCGAGGACTTCATGGAGCGGTTCGCGAAGCGGGCCGGCTCGGTGGAGAGCCAGCCCGGCTTCGAGGAGTTCCTCTTGTTGAAGCCCAGCGACGGCGGCGACCGGTTCTTCGTCTTCACCCGTTGGGAGTCCGAGGAGGCGTTCGAGGGCTGGATGAGCAGTCGGGATTTCGCCGCCGCCCACAACACCGAGGCGCAGGGCGATGCTCCGCCGCAGCGACCGGCCGGGCCTCCTGGCGTCACGGCTGAGCTGTTGGCGTTCGAGGTCGTCGAGCGCGTCACCGCCGGCTGAGTCGCTCGTGCCGTCGTTCGCCGGAAGCGCTGGCTCGATCCACTACGAGCGCTGGGTACCGGACGGCCCGGCGACGGCGATCGTCGTGCTGGTCCACGGCTATGCCGAGTACGCGGCGCGCTACGCGCATGTCGCCGCTCGGCTGACCGCGGCGGGTGCGGCGGTCTACGCCGAGGACCACCTGGGCCATGGCCACAGCGATGGGGAGCGAGCGCTGATCACCGACTTCGGCGACGTCGTCGGTGATCTTCGACAGCTGGTCGACATCGCGACCGCCGAACACCCGGGTGTGCCGTTGGTGATGATCGGGCACTCGATGGGTGGGCTGCTCA
This sequence comes from uncultured Candidatus Nemicrothrix sp., assembly GCA_964513285.1. Lineage (GTDB taxonomy): Bacteria > Actinomycetota > Acidimicrobiia > Acidimicrobiales > Aldehydirespiratoraceae > UBA11606. Next base: position 2,931 of record CAZEML010000033.1, on the reverse strand, counting down.
CCTCACGGTTCGCGCAGACCTACCCCGACGAGGTCGCCGGCATCGGCCTGCTCGGCGCGGTGATCGGCGATTGGACGTGGGCCCGCGAAGCGCTCGCGGCGCCGGATCTGCCACCGGCGACGACCGACTTCTCCGGGATGTCCCGAGACGCTGACGCCGTGGAGGGCTACGCCACCGACCCGCTCGTCTACCGGGGGAAGTACAAGCGCCCCCTGCTCGAGGCCGAGATGGTCGCGCTCGACCAGTTCCAGGCCCAGGTGGATCGGCTGACGATGCCGGTGCTGTTCTGTCACGGCGACGACGATCCCTTCGTCGACTACCGCACCTCGCTCGCGGCGGTCGAGTCGATGCCCAGCGACGACATCACCATCCGGGTCTACGAAGGTGCTCGCCACGAGCTCGTCAACGAGACCAACCGCGACGAGGTGATCGACGAGATCGTCGGCTTCGTCACCCGCGTCGCCGGTTCCTGATCGGTCCCGCCCCGCTCAGTCGTCGAGCGGCTCGCCGTTGAGGGTGGTCGACGCCTCGACCGCGTGGGGTTCGCGGATGGCATCCATCATGAAGCACATGTTCTCCGCGATTCGTACGAGCTCACGGACCTCGTCATCGGGAGCTGACGAGCTGATGTCGAGTTCGGTCTCGACGCCGAGCAGGCGGCTCTGGACGGTGCCGGCCTTGATCGAACCGATCTGATCGAACCGCGGGGTGACCCGCATCGACACGTCGGTGAGTTCGACCTTGCGTGCCTCGCTCGACCGAGCGAGTTGGGTCAGCAGTCAAAACGCGACCGAGGCTGCGAAGTAGGCGAGGGGAGGGGGCGCGGTGTCGGTGCCGCCGATCCCCTCCGGCTCGTCGCACGGGATCTCGAAGCGGCCGAACCGGCCGGTCTTGGTCTGCCCACCGTCGGGCGTCGCGGTGAGGTCGAAGGAGAAGCTGAAGCCTCCGTCGACCAGCTCCACCCGGATCGGTTGTTCGTGTGCACTCATGGCAGCCTCTCGTGGATGGCGGCGTCGGCCCCGACCCTAGGGGCTCGGCGGCTGCGGCATGCCGGTCTCGTCGCGGCGAAGCGCGATGATGGCCACGTAACGATGCCGCCCGGTGGTTGCCGGCGGCTGGCCGGTCGACCGGACGGGGGACGTGATGGCGAACGCGAAGCGGCAGGTGATCGTGGTCGGCGGCGGGACCGCCGGGTCGGTGATGGCATCGCGGCTCAGTGAGGCGCCCGACCTCGACGTCACGCTGCTGGAGGCGGGCGCCGACGACTCGACCTACGGCGACGCGATCCTGAAGCCCTCGCTGGCGGCCGCCAGCTGGTCCGGCGCCGAGCCGATGCGAACCTTGCCGATGGCCTGGGGTGCCGGCTCGATCGGTGGCCCGCAGGCCAGGGTGCTCGGCGGCACGTCGGCGCTGAACGGGATGGCGACACTTCGCGGCCTGCCCGACGACTACGACGGGTGGGCGGCTCGCGGTCTCGACGGCTGGGGGTGGGACGATGTCCTCGACACGTTCATCGCCGCCGAGACCGACCGCGACTTCCTCGACTCGCCCATCCACGGTGGAGCCGGCCCGCTCCCCGTCCGGCGCTGGCGAGACGAGGAGCTGGCTGCGTCGGCGCGCTCGTTCCGGGACGCCGTCGTCGCCTTCGGCGACGCGTCGGTGGCCGACATCAACGACCCGTCCTTGCTCCCCGGCATCGGCACGTTCCCCGTCACGATCGACGATCACGACCACCGGGTCAGCACGAGCTTGGCCTACCTGCGCCCCGACGTCCGGGCGCGAGCGACGCTCACCGTTCGCACCGGAGCCGAGGTCGATCAGTTGCTGATCGAGGCCGGACGGGTCGTCGGCGTCCGCCTGGTCGGTGGCGAGGAGGTGATCGGTGACGAGGTGGTCGTGACGGCAGGTGCGCTCTGGACGCCATGGCTGCTCCTGCGGGCGGGGATCGGACCGGCCCAGCACCTCGCCGATCATGGCGTCCCGGTGGTCGCCGACCTTCCCGTCGGCTCGACCATGGCCGACCATCTCGGCCCCGGCCTCTTCTACACCCACCCTGGCGCCCGTGGTGGTGAGGCCGGTCCCGCGCAGGTCGTCCTCTGCGGGGCGTCGAACGGGACCGACGTCGACTATCACGCCTTCCCCGTCATCCCGCCGCCCGACGGTGACGACGCAACGACGTTCCTGATGAGCGTCTTCCTGCTCCGGTCGAGCGGCGCCGGCAGCGTCAGGCTGGGCGAGGATCCGAATGAGCCGGTCGTCGTGGCGCCGCCGTTGCCCGCCGATGGCAACGATCGGCTTCGGCACGCGTTCGAACGGGTCCTGGCGTGGGAACGCAGCGACGCCTTCGCCGACCTCCAGGCGGCACCGCTGATGCCCATCGACCTGACGGCCCCCGATGCGGTCGAACAGGCACTCGAAGCCCTCACCGTGAGCTACGGCCACATGGTCGGAACCTGCCCGATGGGGACGGTCCTCGATGCGGATTGTCGAGTCCACGGCGTGGCCGGGCTCCGGATCGCCGACGCATCGGTCATGCCGACGATCCCATCGGGCAACACCTACCTCGGCACCGTGATGGTCGCCGAGCGCATCGCCCAGAAGATGATCGCCGCCGTCGACTGATGCTCCGGGTCCAAGCCCGCGCGGCGCGCCGCCTAGGGTGCACCCATGGCTGACGACGAGAAGCAGCAGGTCCTGGTCGGGATCGCGTTCGACGACATCTACCGCGCCCAGGAGTTCATGACCGCCGCGCTCGGGATGGCGTCGCGTGGCGGGCTGACGCTGGTCGACCGGGTGCTGATCGTGAAGGACGAATCCGGCAACACCCGCGTGGTCGAGACGACCGACCCGCAGCCGGGACGTTCGGCGTTCTCCGGCGCGATGTGGGCCGGTCTGGTCGGCCTGCTCGTCGGCGGGCCGGTCGGGTGGGCT
>CAZEML010000032.1:0-28314 GCA_964513285.1 uncultured Candidatus Nemicrothrix sp. | reverse complement strand
GCGGGCCTAAACTCTGTATTCCAGCCTGAGAGCGGCCAGCGACCGTCACGTGGATCCCAGAAGTCGACCCAGAACATGACGAGAACTGAGATTGGTTCGAGATGAATCGAACACTTGTTCAGTGTCGGAGGGGGGACTTGAACCCCCACGCCCTAACGGGCACTGGCACCTTAAGCCAGCGCGTCTGCCAATTCCGCCACTCCGACGTGGCCATCCGGGAGGCCCGGATGCGGAGGGCAAGCGTAGCGGAATCGATCGGAGGCGCCACCCGGTTCCCCGAACAGGTCTAGCCAACGAACAGATGGGAGACTCCAGGGATGGAGGGGGTGGATCCGAACGACGAGGCGCTGATCGACCTCCCGGTCGATGACGGCGCGAAGCGACGGCGGACGACCGCACCGACTCGCCGGCGGAGCCACAAGACCGGCCCGGTCCTGCTCGCCCTCGCGATCGCCGTACTCGGTCTCTTCGGCGCCAACCTCCTGCTCGCCGACGACCCTGCGTCCGAAGAGGCCGCCGCAGAGGACGAGTCCCTCCCGGTGTCGCCCGACGCCTTCACGGCGCGCCCGAACGCCACGTTCGCCGACCTTTTGGACGGCGAGTCGGTCCGGTACGAGCTCGACTCGCTCCCCTTCTCGGCGGAGACGGTGACGGTGGTCTGCCTCGTCGATCCCGACCCCACCGCCGCATCGCTCCTGGACGAGTGCGATTCCGGCACGGCGCAGCGACGCCTGACGAGCCCGGGAGGTGTGCTCGAGACCGACATCACCGTGTACCGCCAGATCGCGGTCGCCGGATTCCGGCGCATCGACTGCACCGAGCAGAGCTGCGAGCTACGGACCTACTCCGAGCAGGCCTCGGGCGTGGTCGTGGGCCGGGCGATGCTGGAATGGGCCACGGCGCCGGCCGAACGTCTCGGCCCCCAGATCACGATCGAGTCCGATGACCGGTTGATCGAGGGTGGCGCCTTCACCGTCGTCGGCACCGGTTTCCCCGCCGACACATCGATCCACATCCGCCCCTGCCGACTCGGGCTCACCGGGGCCGCCGATGCGTTCGCCTGTGAGTGGATCCTCGCCGACGAGGTGATCCAGACCGGGCCCGACGGCACGTTCCGCCACGACGACATCGCCGACTGGGAGATCGGGTTCGGCGCCGACGCCATCACGTGTGCCCAGCTCACCGACGGATGGTGTGCGATGACGGTCTCGTTGCCCGGTGCGGTGCGCCAACCCGCCGCCGCCCCCCTCGACATCGAGCGCGACCGCCTCGCCGGCGCCGTCGTGCGACTGCCCGAGACCTTCGTCGTCTCTCAGACCGACGGGTTGGTCGACGGCGACCTCGTCGACATCACCACCGACGAGTGGGTCTCCAGCAGCCAACTCGAGCTCGCCATCTGCGGGGAGAGCGCGGAACCAGCCGACTGCATGTTGCTCACCCTCGGGCGACCCCTGCTCGCGGGCGTGGAGATCCCGCGAGCGTTCGGCACCTTGCGCGGCACGCGCCACGACTGTGTCGTCGACGAGCCGTGCGTCCTCACCGTGTTCTCGTTCCGCGATCCCGAGCAACGGCTCGAGGTCCCGATCAGCTTCGACCCCGAAGCGGAGCTGCAGGCCCCGACCCCGCTGACCGTCACGCCGACCACCGCGTTGGAGGACTCCAGCCTGCTCACCATCGACTTCGACGACCTCGTCAGCGTGCCGCTGGTGTCGATCTGTGCGACCGGCGAACGACTCACGTGTCAGTCCCTCGACATCGACCAGACGACCGGCCGGCAGCTCGTCACCACCGTCAGCACCGCGCTCGAGACCCCGGCCGGCCCGCACAACTGTCTGATCGACGGGCCGTGCGAGTTGTTCGTCTGGGACGCGGCCGAGCTCACCCGGTTCGAGACCGTGCCGCTCGACTTCGCGCCCGTCGACCAACAACCCCTCACCGGCGTCGCCCGCCCATCCGACCGGCTGCTCGACGGCCAGGCCGTCCAGATCGGCGTGGGCAACGCCATCGACGACGTATCGGTGTCGATGTGTGCGGCCGAGGGCGAGTGTGTCCCACTCGTCGTGACACCGACCATCTCCGGTCGGGCGACCTTCGAGTTCACCGCCGTCCAGCGGTTCGAGGTCCAACTCGACGACGGCACGATCCAACGCACCGACTGTGCGGTCGACGCGTGCGAAGTCCGCATCTCCGACGGCTGGGCCACCGATCGGATCCCGCTGACCTTCGACGTCACCGCCCCGCAGGACGCCGCACTCGAGGTCGGGGTGGCCGAGCCGTTGCCCCTTGACGAACCGTTCACCGTGCGAGGCCGCGGGTTCACCCCGACGATCCAACCCTCGGAGATCCGACTCCTCCTGTGTCCGCCGTGGGCCGAGCTCGACTCCTCGTGCGTGCGCATCGGCACCGTCCCCACTCGCCGCCTCACCGCCGACGGTACGTTCGAGGTCTCGGTGACCATCCCGAGCTCGGGATTCACGACCGGCTTTCAGAACGCCATGGATCGCTGCGGCCGCGAGTGCGTGCTCGTCGCTCGCCCGCTGCTCGGCGAGTCCGTCGAGTTGCCGGTGATCCGTTCCGCGACCCCGCCCTAAGTCGGGGGCCCGGGTCGTCAGCCGACGTCGAACCCGGAGAGGTCGAACGTGCCGTCGGAGAGAATCCGCAGCGCGTTCATGCGCTCGCTGATCCCGACCCGCACCTCGGCGTTCCCGAGCGGAAGCCACACGTACGCTGCGGCGAGCGCCCGGTCGAGGGCCTCGATCAGGACGGCCCGGTCGTCCGCGTCGGTGGTGGTGAGGATCTCGGCCACCAGCGCCTGTCGGTCCGCATCGGCCGCACCGAAGACATCGTCGACGCCGCCCGGGAGCGAACCCGCCACACCGGCGCTGCGACCGAAACCGGACCCGGCCATGACCATCGGGAAGACCGTCGCCTCACCGCTCGCCACGGCGTCGGCGAACTCGGTGGCGGGAAGAACCACGATCGAGACGTCGACACCAGCCGCCAGGAGCTGCGCCTGCAGTTCGCCCGAGATCGCCGCGAGCGGCCCTTCGGGAAGATGCACGGTGAGGGCGCCCGGGAGCGACTCCGGCTGAGCCTCGGGGACCGGGGCGACGGCAACCGTCGCGTTGTCGAGTTCGAGTGCGAGTTCGGCTGCGTTGAGGGCCGCGACCAGCGCCTGGCGCTGCTCGATGTCGGCCAGCCGGATCACCAAGCCGGTGCGCAGATCGACGGGCTGGCGCAGCACCGCGCCCGGTACCGCCGAGCCATCGTCGTCGGCCCGCAGCACGCCCCAGTCGGCGAGGTCCTGGGCCAAGAGCTCGGCGCTCGACTGCTCGGCGGTCACCAGCTGAATGCGGCTCACGCCCGCGGCCGGGTCGACGGCGATCAGTTCGTCGGCCTCACCGACGGCGTAGGCGCCGGTCGTCCGCACGCTGCCGTCGGCGGCGACGCCGGTGATGCCGAACGCGGGTTCCGCCAACACGGCGGCGAGCGGCTCGAACGGCTCGTCCAGCTGGATGACCACCGTTCGTTCGTCGGCGGCCGTGATGCCGGCGACCCCACCGCTGGCGCCGGTCACGAAGTCCGACCACCCCGAGATGGCCGTGAGCTGGACGACGCTCTGATCGGCCGCGCCTCGAGCGGCGATCCGCTCCAGCGACGCCTTCACGTCACGCGCGGTGAGGGCGAGTCCGTGGTTGTCGGTCGCGCCCACGGGAAGCACGAACGTCCATTGCCGCCGGTCGTCGCTGACGAACCACCGTTCGGCCAGGCCCGGGACGACCGCTCCTGAGCGGTCGAGGCGAGTCAGTCCCTCGAACAGCAAGGCGGCGACCACTCGGTCGGTCACCGAGCCGAGGCTCGCATCGGCGGGATCGGCACTCCACTCGGAGCCGACGGCCAGACGAATGGTGAGCCCATCGCTCCCGTCACCGACGGGTTCCGTGGGGCTCGGCGTCTCGGCGTCGACCTCGCGCGACGCCCCGGGATCCTCGAGTGTCGGTCGATCACCCGCGCACGCGACTGCCAGCAGGGAGAGGCAGCCGAGTGCAGCGATCAGACGCGCTGAACGAGGGAAGAGCGACACCGTGACCCATCGGCGTCAACCGATGGTCGTCGAGCGTTTCGGCGGCCGATGGGCCGCGCGACCTAGAAGATCAGGGCGTAGGAGACGCTCGTGAAGCCGAAGACGAGCGCCGCGATCACCGTGATGCGATCGAGGTTGCGCTCGACGACCGTCGAACCGGCCGCAGCCGCGCCCGCACCGCCACCGAACATGTCGGAGAGGCCGCCACCCTTGCCGCTGTGCAGAAGCACGAGGAAGACCAGGGCGAGAGCGGAGATGACGTGCAGCGGGGCGACGAACCAGATCACGGCGTTCAGGCTACCAAGTCGAGAATGGGGAACGACCCGCGGGGGTCAGGCCTGGTAGAGCCGGTACTTCACGATGCGGGCGAACTCGTCGGCGTCGAGGCTCGCACCTCCGACGAGGGCGCCGTCGATGTCGGGCTGCGCCATCAGCTCAGGGGCGTTGCCCGGCTTCACCGAGCCGCCGTACTGAATCCGCACCGAGGCCGCGGCATCGGCACCGAAGGTGTCAGCGACGCGGGCCCGGATGTGTGCACACATCTCCTGGGCGTCGGCCGGCGTCGCCGTCTCGCCCGTCCCGATCGCCCAGATCGGCTCGTAGGCGATCACGAGGTCGGCCACCGTCTTGCCCGGCATGCCGGCGAGCGAGCCGGCGAGCTGCTCGGTGACACGGTCCTGGGCCCGGCCTTCGGAGCGTTCGTCGAGCGTCTCGCCCACGCACACGATCGGGGTCATACCGGCTGCCAGGACTGCGTTGGCCTTGGCGTTGACGACCTCGTCGCTCTCGCCGAACAGCTCGCGCCGCTCGCTGTGACCGACGATCACATAGCTCACGTCGAGCTTGGCCAGCATCGGTGCCGACACCTCGCCCGTGAACGCGCCGTTCTGGGCCTGGTGGACGTTCTGCGCGCCGAGCCCGATCTTGAGCTCGTCGGCCTGGATCACCGTCTGCACCGACCGCAGGTCGGTGAACGGCGGATGCACCGAGACGTCGCACGCCTCGAAGTCGTCCTTGTCGAGGGCGTAGGCCAGCTTCTGGACCGTCTGAATGGCCTCGAAGTGGTTGTGGTTCATCTTCCAGTTGCCGCTGATCAACGGCTGACGCTTACCCGACATTCGGGGCTCCTCTCAGGGCGGCGAGACCGGGCAGATCGCCCTTCTCGATCAACTCCAACGATGCGCCGCCGCCCGTGGACACATGGTCCATGTCGCGGTCGACCTTGAACTGCTTGGCGGCAGCAGCGCTGTCGCCGCCGCCGACGATGGTGAACCCCTTCGTGTTCGCCATGGCCTCGGCCACCGCGCCGGTACCACCGGAGAATCGGGGGTCCTCGAAGACGCCCATCGGGCCGTTCCACAACACGGTGCCGGCTTCGTGGATGACGTCGCCGAACTGGGCCGCCGAACCCGGGCCGATGTCGACCCCCATCCAGCCGTCGGGGATCTCCACCCCGATCTGGCGGACATCGCCGCCCGCGTCAGGCTCGAAGAGCTTGCCGCCCGGACCCATCGCGGTGATGTCGTAGGGAAGGTGGATCGGCTTGGGCCCGGCGAGCAACGTCTTACAGGTCTCGACCATGTCGTCCTCACACAACGACGAGCCGATCGAGTGGCCCTTCGCCTTGAGGAAGGTGAAACACATGCCGCCACCGACGACGAGGGCGTCGACGTTCTCGAGCAGGGCCTCGATGACTGCGAGCTTGTCGCTGACCTTGGAGCCGCCCATCACCGCGACGAAGGGTCGTCGCGGATTGTCGTTCATGCCGCCGAGCACCTCGACCTCACGGTGCAACAGCCGACCGGCTGCCGACGGCAGGAACTGCGGCGGTCCGACGATCGAGGCGTGGGCCCGGTGCGACGCCCCGAAGGCGTCGTTGACGTAGGCGTCGTGACCGGCGATCAGCTGCTGCACGAAGGCCGGGTCGTTGCCGGTCTCCCCCGGGTCGAACCGGAGGTTGTCGAGCAGCTGCACCTCGGGGACCCAATCGGCGAGCTTCGCTCGCACCGGCTCCACGCTGTACTTCGGGTCGGGTTCGCCCTTCGGACGCCCCAGGTGGGTGCAGGCGGTGACGCTTGCCCCCGCCTCGATCAGGTACCGCAGCGTGGGGATCGCCGCCCGGATCCGCAGATCGTCGGTGATCTCCCCATCGCTGATGGGCACGTTGAAGTCGGCCCGGACGAGGACGGACTTGCCGTCGAGGTCGCCCAGGTCTTCGAGGCGGGGAACGTCGGTCATCGACTACTTGCTAGCAGCCTTCTTGGCCCGCTTGGCGGCCTTCTTGGCCGGAGCCTTCTTCTTGCCGACGGTGACGGCGAGGTCGACCAAGCGGTGCGAGTAGCCGACCTCGTTGTCGTACCAGCCGAAGATCTTGAACAGGTTGCCGCTGCCCTGGGTGAGCGGCGCGTCGAACACACAGCTGGCCGGGTCGCCGACGATGTCGGACGAGACGATCGGGTCCTCGCTGTAGCGGAGGACCTTGCGCATCGGGCCGGACCGGGCCGCGGCCTTGAACGCCGCGTTGATGGCCTCGACGTCGGTCGCCTTCTTGGTGACGACGGTCAGGTCGGTGAGCGAACCCGCCGGGACCGGCACCCGGATGGCGGAGCCGTCGAGCTTGCCGTCGAGCTTCTTGACGACGAGGCCGATGGCCGAAGCGGCACCGGTGGAGGTCGGCACGACGTTGACGGCCGCGGCTCGAGCACGCCGGGCGTCCTTGTGCGGTCCGTCGACGAGCTGCTGGTCGCCGGTGTAGGCGTGGATCGTCGTCATCAGGCCCTGCTGGAGGCCGAAGTTGTCCTCCATCACCTTCACCATCGGGGCGAGGCAGTTCGTGGTGCACGAGGCGTTCGAGATCACGTGCTGACGGGCCGGGTTGTAGGTGTCGTCGTTGACCCCGACGACGAAGGTGCCGTCACAGTCGCCCGACGGCGCGGAGATGATGACCTTCTTGGCGCCCGCCTTGCGGTGAGCGGCCGCCGCGTCCTTCTTGGTGAAGAAGCCGGTGGATTCGATGACGACGTCGACGCCGAGTTCGTCCCACGGCAGGTCGGCCGGGTCACGCTCGGACAGGACCTGGAGGCGATCACCGTCGACGGTGATGGCGCTCTTCGAGGCCTTGACCGAACCCGGGTACGGGCCGGCGACGGTGTCGTACTTGAGCAGGTGGGCCATCGTCTCGATGGACCCGAGGTCGTTGACGGCGACGAAGTCGATGTCGGCTCCCTGCGCCTTGGCAGCGCGGAAGAAGTTTCGGCCGATACGGCCGAAACCATTGATGGCGACGCGGACAGTCACGAAGGACTCCTCTATGTGTGCAAACGAGTTCCCGCCGGCGACGCTGACGAACGGGGCTGGGGGGTTTTACGAGACGAGTTCGGAGAGCACCGCGCCGAGCCGCCGTGGGTCGTGCACAGATTCGAGCGCTCCAACCAGCTCGTAAGCCCGAATCCTATCGCCTTCCTGACCATCGGTGGAGGCCAGTTTGTCCTTGTCGACCACGACCACGTCCGGTGAGATTCCGTGCCGTTCAACCGCCGCTACGTAGGCGTGGAGGTCGTAGTCGTCGGTCTCGCCGGGCTCAGGCGCGAGGTTCGCGACATACACGAGCAACCCCGTCCGTCGCTCGAGCGCCGCGGCCACACCGGGGACCACCGGCGCCAGCACGCTGGTGTACAGCGAGCCGGGCCCGAGGACGACGAGATCGGCATCGACGATCGCCTCGACGACCGCCCCGGGTACGGGCGGGTCGGCCGGGGCGTAGCGGATCTCGTCGATCGCCCCGCTCTCGCTGATCGCGACCTGGCCCTTGACGGTGCCGCGGTCGGTGGTGGCCAACAGATCGATCGGCTCGGAGGTCGCCGGCAGGACCCGACCGCGCGCGCCGACCGCGGCGGCGAGCGTGTCCATGACGACGACCGGGTCGGGCTCGAGTTCCATCAGCGACGCGAGCAAGACGTTGCCGGCCGGGTGGCCGCTGAGCACCCCGTGTTCGAACCGGTGCTCGAGGGCTTCACGGATCAGTCCGTCCGGGGTCAAGGCGGCGAGACATCGCCGCATGTCGCCCGGCGCGGGGATGCCGAGGTCGCGTCGGAGACGTCCGCTCGACCCGCCGTCGTCGGCGACCGACACGACTCCGGTGATCTGTCGCGCTCGGCCGACCATCGACTCCAACACCATCGCCAAGCCGTGTCCGCCACCGATGGCGACGACCGAACCGACCGCGCTCACTTGTCGATGTCCCGGTGCACGATCGCCGGCGCGTGGCCGAGCTTGTCGAGCGCCTCCGCGACCTTCTCCGCGATCGCCACCGAGCGATGACGACCTCCGGTACACCCGAAAGCAACCGTGAGGTACGACTTGCCCTCCTGCACGTAGAACGGCAACGTCAACGCGAGCAGCCGTTCGAGCCGGGCCAGGAACGCACCCGTGACCGGCTGTTCGAGCACGTACTCGCTGACGGCGGGGTCAAGTCCGGTCTGGGGCCGGAGCTCTTCGACCCAATGCGGATTCGGTAGAAAGCGACAGTCGATGACGATGTCGACGTCGAGCGGGATCCCATGCTTGTAGCCGAACGACGTGACCGTCGTCCGCATGGCGGTCTCAGAGCCCCCGCCACCGAACGACTCGACGATCCGGGCCCGGAGCTGATGCACGTTGAGCTCGGTCGTGTCGATGACGAGATCGGCTTCGGCTCGCAGTGGCTCGAGCGCCTGACGCTCCGCCTCGATGATCTCGGTGAGGGTGCCGGGCGCGGTGTCGTCGAACGCGAACGGATGCACGCGCCGACTCGACTCGTAGCGACGAACGAGGACCTTCGTCGACGCATCGAGAAAGACCAACTGCATGCGTTCGACCTGGCTCCGCAGCTCACCGATGAGCGGCACCACCTGTTCGTGGTGCCGTCCGGTGCCCACGACGAGCGCCAGCCGGTCGCCGGTGGTGCCTGACCCGTCGGCGAGTTCGGCGACCTTGGCGATGAGTGGTGGCGGCAGGTTGTCCATGACGAACCAGCCGAGATCTTCGAGGTTGTTGCCCGCAGTGCTGCGGCCGGCCCCCGACATTCCGGTGATCACCACGACTTCGCTCACGAGGGTTCTGACCCTACTTCGGCTTGCGGGCGACGAGGGCGAGCAGACGAGGGGTCGTCTGCACGACCTCGTGCTCGTACTCGCCCGCCTTGGCGATGAACCCCGGCGGCGGGGCGGGTTCGAGCATGCGTTCGAGCCGTAGCCCGGCGTCGATCAGCCCGTTGAGGTAGCGGCTGAGCGGCCGGTGCACGAACCGCACCCGAACGTCTTTTTGCACCTCTTCGACCGTGACCGCCTCCGGGAGGTACGGGCCGATCCGCCAATAGGTCTCGGGCGGCTCGATCATGTGGTCGACGATCATCCCGCTCTCGGGGGTCTGCAGCAGCGGGTGGTTGAGGAAGAAGACGAACCGGCCACCCGGCGCCAGCACCCGAGCCACCTCGGCAAGCGAATCGTCGAGCGCATCGACGTGCTCGAAGACGAGGCACACCACGACCGCGTCGAACGATGCCGACGCGACCGGGAGCGCGTCGGCTCCCGACAGGCCGTAGACGACGTCGCCGCCCCGTTCGGACGCGACCTCGATCTGGGACACCGTCGGGTCGAACCCGGCGACGAAGCCGTCGTGCGCCGCGGCGATCGCCCGCGCGAGTTGGCCCTCACCCGTACCGACATCGAGGACCCGACGAAAGCCCGCGACGTACTCGAGGGCGAGGGGGATGATCTGTTCGACGTACTCGGGGTCGACGCCGTCGGTGAACTCGCGTTGCCACCAATCGGCGTGTTCGTCCCAAACGGGCTCGTTCATCGGGCCACGATGCCCGACTCAGCCCTCCGCCGGGGTGACCCTCACGACCGAACGCTCGCCCTGCATCGCGACCCACAGGGAGTTGTTGCCGACCGCGAGGCCCGTCGGGCCGCCCCGGTTGCTCGTGCCGAGCGGTGTTCGGGTGATGGTCTCACCGGTTGCGGGGTCGAGCTGGACCAACTCGCCCGCATCGGTCACGGTGACCCACAGCGAGCCGTCGAAGACGGTCGCCGCGGTCGGACCCGCGCCCACGGGATAGTTGGCGACCACCGTTTCGGTGGCGAGGTCGACACCCACCACGGTGCCTTCAGCGTGGTTGACGACCCACAGCGTGCCGTCCGCCACGTCGAGGCCCACCGGACCCGAACCGATCGTGATGCGGTTGGTCACGGTGAAGCTCGCCGCGTCGATCCGGATGATCTCGCCGGTGTCGAAGAGGGCCACCCACACCGAAGCCTCATCTTCGGTCACGAACACATCGGTTGGCTGCCCGCCGACGTCGACCTGCCGGCTGATGGCCTGTGCGGCCGGGTCGACCTGGGCGACGAAGCCGCCATCGAACGACGCCACGGCCAGGGTTCCGCCGAGCTTGGCGATGCCATCGGGTCCGGGGAACTCGACGCTCGAAACGACGGTGCTCGTCGTCGGGTCGATGCGCACGATCTCGCTGTCGGCGTAGTTGGTGATCCAGACCGCGGCGCTCGTGCGAAGCACACGGGTTGCGCCCGAAGCCACCTGGCCAGCGGCCGTCACCGCGTTGGTGGCCGGGTCGATCGCGGCATATCCGCCAAAGGGGCCGATGACCGCGACGCTCTCGGACCCGACGCTGACAAAGCTCGCATCCGCCGCCACGACGATCCGGCGCATCTCGTCACCGCGGAGCGCTGGAGGCGGCACGGCAGCCAGCTCGGCTTCCAGACCTGCGATGGCCGTCTCCTGCTCGGTGACGGTCGTTTCGAGTCCGGCGATTCGTGCATCGGCCTCGGCACTCGCCGCGGCGACCGCATCGTCAACCGCCGTGTCGTCGGCCCCGTCGTCGTCGGCCCCGTCAGCGACCTCGGCCGGCTCGTCGTCGCCAACGGGGGCCTCGGTCGCGGTCGGGCCGTCGTCGCCTCCTGCGCCCTGCCAGAGCGCGAACAGCGCCAGGATCGCCAGTACGGCGACACCGACACCGACGAGGAACGGGGTACGGGGAAGGGTGATCTCTTCGCTGTTCTGACTGGCCGCAGGGAGCACGCCGGCGGGCGGAGCGTCGGCGAGTCCCGCCGGCTCTGCGTCGGCGGGGAACTCCGCGACGGCGGCCGCGTCGTCGACGACCTCGGGCTCGGGCTCCGGGGCGGCCGGCGGAGCGGTCTCCTCGACCGCTTCCTCGAGACCGAACCACACATCTTCGCTTCCCGCCGCGGCCGGCGACCACGGCTCGGACCGATCACGGATCACATCGTCGGGTACCGGCTCAGCCGAGACGTCGACCATCTCGGTCTCGGGCGGCGCTGCGGGCGGCGGGGGTGCCGCCGCCTCGGGCGGCGCAGGGGGTTCGGGCTCGGGTTCGACGTCGGGGACGACCACCGACGACGCCTGCACGGGCGGAAGAGGCTCGATCTCCGCCGGTTCGAAGGGCCGGAGCACGCTGTCCGGCGACTGTTCTTCTTCGTCGCTCATCGTCGACTCCTCACCCCACGGTGCGACCACGGTAGGCCCTCCAGCGCCCCGTTGGTGGACGGTCTAGGGACCACCGGGGGCGTGCAGAGCCCGATACACGTTCTCTGCTACCTCGTCGGGCAACCAGGAGAGGTTCTTGAGCGTCTCGAGCTCGGCTCGCTTGACGGCGTTGACCCCGCCGAGCTCCTTGGTGAGCCGCTTCTTGCGGGTGGGACCGAGCCCGGCGATGCCGTCGAGGGCGGACTTGGTCATGCGCTTGTCGCGCAACGAGCGGTGGTAGGTGATCGCGAAGCGGTGGCTCTCGTCGCGGATGCGCTGCAGCATGAAGAGCGCTTCGGATTGGCGGGGCAGCTTGATCGACTCGCTCTGGCCGGGGATGAAGACCTCTTCGAACTGCTTGGCGAGTGAGACGACGGGAATCTCGTCGCGCAGGCCGAGCTCGTCGAGGACCCGGACCGCGGAGCTGAGCTGGCCCTTGCCACCATCGACGACGAGGAGTTGGGGCGGATAGGCGAACTTGCCGTCGCGCTCCTCGATCGGCCGCTCTCGATCGGCCAGGTAGGCGGTGAAGCGCCGGGTCAGCACTTCTTCCATCGCCGCGAAGTCGTCGTTGCCGTCGACGGTCTTGATCTTGAACCGGCGGTAGTCGGACTTCTTCGGCAGCCCGTCCTCGACGACCACCATCGAGCCGACATAGTCGGTGCCCTGGATGTGGCTCATGTCGTAGCACTCGATCCGCAGCGGAGCGTTCGGCAGCTCGAGGTACTCCTGCAGTTCGTTGAGGGCGCGGGCACGGCTGTTGTGGTCGCTGCTGCGCTTGAGCCGGTGCCGGGTGAAGCTCTCCTCGGCGTTCTGGGTGACGGTCTCGTGGAGCTTGCGCTTGTCGCCCCGTTGCGGCACCCGGATCGACACCTTGCTCTCGCGCAGCTCCGACAGCCACTCCTCATAGAGCTCGGGTTCGGCCGGGAGGTCCGGGACGAGCACCTCCTTGGGCCACCCGATCGGGTTGTCGTCGAAGTAGAGCCGCTCCAGCACCCGGCTCACGAGCTCGGGCCGATCGAGCTCCTCGACCTTGTCGACGACGAAGCCACGTCGACCCATCACTCGCCCCTTGCGAACGAAGAAGACCTGCACGGCCGCTTCGAGTTCGTCGTCGAACAGCCCGATGACGTCGACGTCTTCGTTGCGGGCGAAGACCATCTGCTGCTTCTCGATCGCCTTGCCGACGGCGGTGAGCCGATCACGAAGGCGGGCGGCGAGCTCGAACTCGAGATCCTCCGATGCCCGGGCCATCTGCTGCTCGAGGCTCTGGATGACCTCGTCGGTGTCGCCCTCGAGGAAGCGCAGCAGCTCGTCGACGAGCTGGTCGTAGTCGGGTTTGTCGATCTCGCCGACACAGGGCCCGGCGCACTTCTCGATGTGGAACAACAGGCACGGCTTGCCCAGGCGTTCGTGGTGCCGGAACTTGTTGTCGGTGCAGGTCCGGATCGGGAACGTGCGCAACAACAGGTCGAGCGTGTCGCGGATCGCGTAGGCGTGTCCGTACGGACCGAAGTAGCGATTGCCCTTCTTGCGCTTGCCCCGCATCACCATCGCCCGCGGCCACTCGTCGACCGTGGTGAGGCAGAGGAACGGGTAGGACTTGTCGTCCATGTAGCGCACGTTGAACCGCGGCTTGTGCCGCTGGATCAGCGTGTACTCGAGCATCAACGCCTCGACCTCGGTGGCGACCTGGATCCACTCGACCGACTCGGCGGTCTCGACCATCTGGCGGGTGCGGGTGTGGAGGTTGACCGGATTCTGGAAGTAGTTGTTGAGGCGCGACCGCAGGCTCTTCGCCTTGCCGACATAGATCACCCGACCGTCGGCGTCCTTGAATTGATACGAGCCGGGGGTGTCGGGAATCGTCCCCGCGGGAGGCCGCTGCACCATCGTTGCCAGGGTAGGGCGAGGATCTGACAGTAGGGCGAAAGGCCTACCGAGACGGCCGCCGCTGCCGATGGAGACCGGTATGGAGCGTCCCATCTTCCACGAGCCGTGGTGGCTCGACGCTGTCGCCCTCGGCCGATGGTCCGAGGCGCGAGTCGAACGCGACGGCATCGAACGGGCGGTGTTCCCCTACGCCGTGCGCGCCGAGCGCCTCGGCTTCCGAGTGCTGGCCGCTCCCCCGTTGACGCCGTACCTCGGGCCGCTCACCGACCCCGGCGACGGCAAGCCGGCGACCCGGTTGAAGCGTGATCGAGAGCTCCAGGACGAACTCCTCGAGCAACTGCCGGCCCACGACGTCTTCAAGACGACGCTGCCGATCGACCACCAGAACTGGCCACTCCTCGCCGAGCGAGGCTGGATCGGCACCCCGCGAGTCACCTATGTGCTCGACGGCATCACCGACACCGACGCGACCTGGTCCGGATTCACCGACAGCACGCGCCGGGCGATCCGCAAGGCGGAGAAGGGCCTCGCCGTCCGGACCGACGACTCGATCGCGGATCTGGCTCGAATGGCGACCGCCACCTTCGAGCGGCAAGGGCAGCGCCTCCCGTACCCGACCTCGCTGCTCGGCCGGGCCGCGTCCGCTGCGATCGAGCGAGGGCAGGGGACGATCCTGAGCGCCGTCTCGCCCGACGACGGCGTCCACGCCTCGATGCTCCTCGTCTGGGATCACGACCGCGCCTATTACCTAGTCGGCGGCGCCGACCCGTCCAAGCGCGAGTCCGCCGGGCTCTCGCTGCTCATGTGGGAGGCGATGAAGCACGCCGCGACCCACGTCGATCGCTTCGACTTCGAGGGATCGATGGTCCCGGGCGTCGAGCGCTTCTTCCGGGGCTTCGGCGGCGCGCAACACACCTACTTCGGCGCGATGCACTTCTCCCGTCGGGGTCGGATCGGGTGGGCGATGCGAGACCTCTTGACCTCGGTCCGCGGCTCGTGACCCCATCGGTCGCACTGCGCATCGACGCCGCGCTGGCACCGGTCAACCGCGCGCTGATCGACCACGCGTTTCGCGTCTGGTCGGCGAGTCGCGGGCTGCGGGTCGGCGACACCGACACGGCCGACCACACGCTCGACTACGGCGGTTCGACGCCTGGCGCCCTCCCCGCGGCAGGGCCCATCGGCGGCGCCCGGTGGGATGACGGCCTGCCGTTCGCCCATGCCGCCGCCGGCCGCGAGCCCGACCACCTCGCGGAGGTCGCCCACTGGGTGAGCGCCCGGGCGGAACGGGACGCCCCGCAGGACGCGATCGGACGGGTGCCGTTCGCCGGCTCCACCCCCGCCTCCCTCGACGCCGACCCGGAGATCCCGTGGGCCTCGCGTCACCTCGATGCGTTCGACGCGGCCGTCACCCGCCGGATCCCCGCCCTCGCCCCTGCCTTGTGGCGCGACCGGGCCGTCCGAGTGCTCGGCTCTCACGACATCGACTTCATCGCCCGTTCCCGCGCCGAACGCGTCACACGCGTCGCCAAGAACCTCGGCGTCGCCGCGCTCCGGATGCGTGACCCGCAGCTCGTCGGGTCGATCAGCACGTCGGTGGCGCGCAACCTGGCCACCCGCCGACCGGTCCTCGGCGACATCGACACGGTCGCGGCACTCGAGGCGGAGTTCGGGGTGTCGACGACCTGGAACGTGATCGTCCGCAACGCCCACAGCCGCGACGCGGACTATCGCCTCGACGACCCCGTCGTCGTCGACCACCTCGAACGGCTCGCCGACGCCGGCCACGAGATCGGACTGCACGGCAGCTACACGAGCGGCGAGACGCCCGGGGCGCTCGCCGAGGAATTCGACACGCTCCGGGCCGCTGGCTATGACGCCGTCGGGCACCGCCATCACTGGCTCCGCCATGACGGGTTCGGACTGTGGCAGGCCCTCGCCAAGGCCGAGGCCCGCTACGACAGCAGCGCGGGGTGGTCCGAGACCAACGGCTTCCGCCATGGCATGGCCGAACCCTTCGTCCCGTTCGATCTGACGACCGGCGAGGCGGCGAGCGTGGTCGAGATCCCGCTGGTGATGATGGACGTCGCGTTGAGCGATGCCGAGCGACGCGGAGAAGACGCCCGGCGCTCCGCCCACCGGATCCTCGACGAGGCGGCCGAACACGGTGGCGCTGTCTCGGTGTTGTGGCACGACACCACCGTCCTCGACACCCAGGTCCGGCGACCGATCGGTGGGCTCTACGCAGAGCTCCTCGAGCGCGGTGATCGGTGGACCCGCAGCGACGTCGTGGCGGACGAGTACATCACTCGTGGTCGCGCCGCCGGGCTGCCGGTCGGCTGAGCCTCCGGCCGTCCGCAGCGATCAGATCGTGGCGGCTCGTCCGAGCGCTGTGGAACCGGCGTCGATCGAGGCGGGCGCCGTTGCCGCCGCCCCGCTCGGGGCCGGGTCGGCCGCCTTCCAGATCATCGCCAGCAACATCAGGTAGCCGACGGTGGCTGCGCCGGCGTAGAGCCCCACGGTGGCGGCGGGCGACGCGTCGGTCACGATGGCGATGCCGAACGAGCCGAGCACGACGACGAGCCGAGCGAGCTCGTGGTACAGCTGCAAGTGCTGACGCTCGGTGATGGCGAACGTCGGTCCGAACGAGACCGAGACGAGCCCACCCAGCGCCATCGGGATCAAGAAGCGGGCGTACTCGCCGGCTTCTCGCCACGTGTCGCCGAGCACGAAGGCGAACACCGTCGGGGCGAACAGGAGCCCGACGATGGTGGGCACGAGGGCGACGAGGAGCAGCTTGCGTCCGATCCCCACGATCATCCGCCGCAGCGCGCCGGGGTCGTCCACCCACGCCGGGGCGGCTCGGTTCACGTAGACCTGCGCCATGCTCTGGGTCACCATGCCGACCGGTCGGTAGGTGATTCGAGACGCCAGCAGGAAGAGGCCGGCGGTCCGGGGATCGTGGATGGCCGCCATCGCGGCCGGAGCGATCTCGGTCGAGATCCGATTGGCGATCACCGACCACGACATGAAGAGCGGGAACCGCCGGTAGCGAACGGCGACCGCTCGCAACGAGGGCGCACGGGCCGGGAGACCGCCGGCCAGGCCGAGCCGCACGGCGAGGAACGAGCTGGCGATGCCCCAGGCGATGATCGGAACGAAGAGCAGGCCGACGGCGCCCGCCCCCATCAAGCCGGCCACGATCTGCCCGGCGGCGAGACCGACGCCTTGCACGAGGCGAGCGAACGAGATGACACCGAACGCCCCGATCCGGGTGTTCCACGTGATCAGGGTCTGGAACGAGCTGGCCGCGAAGATCGTCGGGCCGATCAGCCACATCCAACTGGCGACCCCGCCGATGCCCAGGAGGTCGCCCAGGATCGGACCGAACACCGCACCGATCGCGGCGACCACGCCGCCGATCGCCGCGGCGGCCCGCAGCGAGATCACCGTCAGCGCCGCGGCGGCATCGTCACCATCGGGAACGGGGATCGCCGCATCGAAGCGCAGGGCGGCCACGGCATAGCCGATCGTGACCGCGGCCAAGAAGACGGCGAAGGTGCCGAGCTCGGACGGGTCGAAAAGCGCGGTGGTGATCGGCAACACGGCGACCGCGAGCAGCTGGCCACCGACGGTGCCGGTCATCAAGGTGCCGACGTCACGGAACCAGCCGCGACGGCTGGCGTTGCTCACAGAACCCACACCCTTCCATCGGCCTCCGACCGCGGCCCGATGAGCGGTTTCGCCGCTCATTTCAACGCTCCGCACGCCGATTGGAGACCGTGTCCTCACTCGGTGCGTTGCGCCGCCGAACCCATCGGGCGGCGGTCGAAGGTCTCGGCGCGATCGCCGAGCGCGGCGCGTCCGCCGGTCCACTCCCCCATCCGCCGGTGCTGATCGTCGGTCCGCCGCGATCGGGAACCACCCTGTTGGGCCAGGCCATGGTCGCCGGTCTCGATCTGGGCTGGTTCTCCGGCTGGCACAACGCGCTCGCCGGCGCACCCGGACTCGTTCCGACGAGCTGGCTCGGCGCACCCGCGACTCACTTCCGGTCCGACCACGGCCGGCTCGGGTCGTGGCGCGAACCACACGAAGCGGCGACCTGGTGGTATCGCTTCTTTCCTCGCGACCCGCAGGCGGTCGCCTCGGATGAGGCCGATCCGGTCGCGCTCGACCGGCTTCGCCGTTCGATGGCGACCGTCCTCGCCCGTGCGGGACGGCCGGTCGTGTGGAAGAACGTCGTCAACAGTGTGCGGCTCGAGCCAATCCTGACCGCGATCCCGGAGGCGATCGTGATCGAGGCGCGTCGCGACGACGCAGCGGTCGCGGCCAGCATTCTCCGCGCTCGTGCGTCGCAGGCGGGAGGGGTCGACCAGTGGTGGTCGGTTCGCCCCGTCGGCTGGGAGACACTCGCCTCCGCCACCCCCGAGGCGCAGGTCCAGGGACAGATCGACGGGGTGCGCGCCGCCCTCGACCAGGCGCGGGCGAGTCACCCCTCCACGGCCTGGCTGACCGTCGACTACGCCGATCTCGTCGACGATCCCCGAGCCGCGATCGATCGGATCGGCGACCACATCGAACGCGGCGATGCCGGCCGGCGCTGGCTCGATCGGTTGCCGGCGACCTTCGCCTGAGACGGCTAGGCCGACGGAGCGAGCTCGAGACCGTCGGCGGTCGCGACGTAGCGTTCGCCCGTGACCGGGCACACGAGATCGTCGTCGAGCCGGTGGCCGCCTCGGCTCACCCAGCCGATCTGACGGCCCGGCACACCCACGACGAGGGCGTGGGCAGGCACGTCGTCGGCCACGACCGCGCCGGCGCCGATGAAGGCGTACGCCCCGATGTCGTGGCCGCAGACGATGGTGGCGTTGGCGCCGATGGTGGCCCCACGTCCGACATGGGTCGTCAGGAGCTCGTCCTTGCGCTCGATCTCGGCTCGCGGGTTCACCACATTGGTGAAGACACAGCTGGGGCCACAGAACACGCCATCGGCGAGAGTGACGCCCTCATAGACGCTGACGTTGTTCTGGATCTTGCAGCGATCGCCGACCCGCACCTCGGCACCGATCATGACGTTCTGCCCGATGTTGCACCCCGCACCGACCTGGGCGTCGCGCAGCACATGGCTGAAGTGCCAGATGCGGGTACCGGATCCGATCGTGGCTCCGGCGTCGACGCGAGAGGTCTCGTGCACGAAGCCGCGTTCGTCGCCGGACGTCGGCGCGTCGCCGCGTTGGATCGTCTCGGCGACCATGGTCACGACAGCGACTCCACGAGATCACACACCAACTCGACCTCCGACAGCCGCATCAACGGATCCATCGGCAGCGACAACACCGATGCGCCGGCAGCCTCGCTGTTCGGGCAGGCGGAGCGCACATAGGGGCTGAGCGACGGCTGCTGCGTCAAGGCAACCGGGTAGTGGACGCCGGCGCCGATGCCCTCGGCCTTCAGCGCCTCCAGCAGTCGGTCGCGGTCCGACGGGTCGGTCCGCATGACCATGAGATGGTGCACGGCGCCCTCCGCCCACGGGACGAGGCGGTCGCCCAGTCGTTCCCGGTAGCGGTCGGCCAGCACCTGGCGTTGCGCCGTCCACTCCGAGAGGTGCCGGAGCTTGACGCCGAGGATCGCGGCCTGCAGGCCGTCGAGCCGGCTGCACCACCCGATCTCGTCGTGCACGTACTTCGACTCGCGGCCATGGTCGCGGAGCTTGGCGACCCGAGCGGCGGTCGTGGCGTCCTTGGTGATGACGGCCCCGCCGTCGCCGAAGGCGCCGAGGTTCTTGCCCGGGTAGAAGCTGAAGCAGGCGGCGTCGCCGGCCGACCCGACCATGCGCCCCTGCCACGATCCCAGGTGGGCCTGGGCGGCGTCCTCGATGACCCGCAGGCCACTCGCCTGCCAGCCCTCGATCCGCTCGAACGGCACCATGTGACCGAAGAGGTGGACGGGCATGACGGCGGCGGTCTTGTCCGTGCGGACCGCCTCGACCGACGCGGGATCGACCAGAAGCGTGACCGGATCGACGTCGGCCATCACCGGAACCGCACCGACGTGCACGACCGCTTCGGCGGTCGCCACGAAGGTCATGGCCGGGACGATGACCTCATGACCTCGACCGATGCCGACCGCACGCAATGCGAGCGCGAGCGCGTCGGTGCCCGAACCGACGCCGATGGCGTGCGGCGAATGGTGCGCGGCGGCGAAGGCGGTCTCGAACGCCTGGCAGGAGCCGGCGCCGACGAACCCGGAACGACCGATCACGTCCGCGATCGCGGCGTTGAGTTCGCCTTCGATGCTCTGGTGGAGCCGGGTCAGATCCTGGAACGGGACCTCGGTGATCGTCTGGACACTCACTGTTCGACCTCCACGGGACGACCCTTGGCGTTGGCGGAGCGATCGGCGGCTTCGAGGATCCGCACCACCTCGAGCCCGTGGGCGCCGTCGGTGCGGGGCTGCTCTCGGGTCTGGCACGCGGTGCCGAACGCGGTGATCTCGTTGCGGAGCGGCTCTGACATCTCGATGCGAGGGATCACGATGTCGCCCGAACGGGTGCGCCACTGGAAGTCGCTCATGCTCTCGTACTCGCCGAGATCTCGATCCTTGGCCACACCGGAGTCGACGAGCCACAGCGGCTGATCGACCGAGACGTCGTTGTAGATCGCCATCTGTTCGTCGCCGACCACGGTCATGAGGCGGGTCTTGCGGGGATCGATCCAGCTGACGTGCAGGTTGGCGCCGATGCCGGACTCGAACGTCAGGCTGGCGAAACACACGTCGTCGATACCGGGCTCGATGAACGAGAAGCCGGTCGCGCTGACCTCGACGACCTTCTCCCCCAGCAGGTGAAGCATGATCGAGACGTCGTGGGGCGCGAAGTTCCACAGCGCGTTGCAGTCGCGACGGATGCGGCCGAGGCTCAGCCGCTGCGAGTAGAGGTACTGCACCGCACCGAGGTCGCCGTCGGCGATCAACTCGGCCAGCTTCAGGACGGGCGGCGAGTACAAGAAGGTGTGGCCGACCATCAGGATCCGGCCCTCGGCTTCGGCGACGTCGATCAGCTTCGCGGCGTCGGCGGAGGTCTCGGCGAGCGGCTTCTCGACGAGGATGTCCCGTCCTCGTTCCATCGCCGCCATGGCGAGCTCCATGTGGGTACTCGCGGGCGTCGCCAACACGACGGCCTCGACCCGCGGGTCGTCCAGCGCGTCGTCCAGGGTCTCCCACGTCGTGATGCCCCGGTGGTTGGTCTCCGCGAGGTCGCGACGTTCCGCCCCCGGGTCAGCGACACCGATCAGCTCGGTCGTCGACGCGACCGACACGTTGCGGGCGAGGTTGACGCCCCAGTAGCCGTAGCCGACGACCGCCACTCCGACGCTCATTGCTTCGCTCCCTTGGTGATGAACTCGAACATGGACTTCAAGAAGCCGCCGCCCCAGGCGAGGTGCATCGTGGGGAACGCGGCGGCGAGGGTCGGAACCGACGCGTCGCGCTGCTTCGGGTCGGCCTTCACGACCCCCCATGCGACGAGGACGGCGTAGGCAGTCCAACCGGCAGCGGCGACCCAGCGGAGGCTGCGGTGCAGCACGAGCAGCGGGGTCACCAGCGCGGCGAGCGCGGCCAGCGGGGCGACGAGGTGTCGCGGCCGCAGCGAGCCGGGGTGATGGTGCGCGACCCGGGCCTTCCACTTGCCGTAGAACCAGAACTGCCGGAACAGCGCGTTGAGGTTGGGGCGAGGCCGGTAGACCGAGCCGATCGCCGGATCGAGGTGCAGCCGATACCCGGCGGCGCGCATCCGGTAGTTGAACTCGTAGTCGGAGTTACGAGCGAGGCCCTCGTCGAACCCTCCGGTGTCGAGCATCGCGTCGCGCCAGTACACGGGATGCGAGATCGTGTCGACGTCGCGGGGCTTCGTCGCGAAGCGGTGGGGCGACGCCATGCCGACGGGCGACACCATCGCCGCGCCGATCGCGTTCTGGCGACGATCGAGACCCTCGTGGCGGTAGGAACCGCCGACGCCGTCCGCGCCGGAGCGGTGCAGGGCGGCGACCGAGACCGAGACGAAGGTCGGGTCAGCCACGCCGTGGGCGGAGAAGAGACACACGACCTCGCCGTACGCCTGGTTCATGCCGGTGTTGAAGGCGGCCGAGGCCGACCCCTTGGGGTTCTCGACGATCCGCACCCACGGGTTCAGCTGCGAGTACGCCTCGACGACCAGCCGGCACCCGTCGTTGGAACCTCCGTCGATCACCATCACATCGAGGCGATCGAGCGGATAGTCCTGAGCCTTGAAGCTGTCGAGGCAGGCAACGATGTACTTGCTCTCGTTCAGCATCGGGACCGCGATCGACACCGTCGGCTCGGCCGGACGGGTCTCGGTCGCGAGCGGCGTCATCGCCGGCGCTTCGGTCACTGCCACGAGGGGCCTCCAATCGGGAGAATCGTCCGCATGGTGCGGACCAGGATCCGGAGGTCGACGGCCAGCGCCTGACGCCTCAGGTAGTAGAACTCGAACTGGAGCTTTTCCAGTGCGTCGTGCTCGGTCCGGGCGTACCCGAACTTCACCTGCGCCCAACCGGTCAGTCCCGGCTGCACGAGGTGGCGGAGCTGGTAGTAGGGCAGCTTCGCCTCGAGCTGGGCCACATAGGCCGGCTGCTCCGGCCGAGGCCCGACCAACGAGAGTTCGCCGCGCACGATGTTGATCAGCTGCGGGAGCTCGTCGAGATGGGTGCGACGGAGAAGACCGCCGAACGGGGTCACCCGCATGTCGGTCTCCGCAGTCCACTCGCCGAAGCCGTCACCGTCGGGCCGCATCGTCCGGAACTTGTGAATCCGGAAGATCTCACCGCCCTTGCCGACGCGGTCCTGGTGGAAGAACAGGGGCCCACGGTTGGCGATCGCGTTCCCCACGACCACCACCGGCATCGCGGCGACCAGCACGGGCAGCAGCGCCACCGCGACGCTGAGATCGATGAGCCGCTTCAACCGGCTGTAGCGCTGACGATGGACCTCGCCGATGTCGAACAGCAGCGAGACCCGCTCGAGTTCGCTGATCGGCAGCTTGCCGAGCCACTGCTCGTAGAACAGCGACAAGGTCCGGACCCGTACGCCGTCCTCGTGAACCATGGCGGCCTGATCGACGATCCGCTGGGACGACTGGGCGGCCCGATCGAGGACGACCAAGGTCGCCTGCTCGGCGTCGACCACGTCGCGGATGGGTGCCGGCGCGTCCGGAGTCGGCTGCGCCTGCTCGACGGTGAGCTGGGCGACGATCGTCGCGGGTCGCTCCGGGTTGCTGCGGAGCTCTTGTTCGATGCCGACCCGACCGTCCTGATCGCCGACGAGCACGACTCGCTCGCGGCCACTCGCCCGGCGCCGACCACCGTTGACGACGACGGCCGTCGCCGCGAACCACACGGTGGTGAGCACGGACGTGGAGGTGACGACGAAGCGGGGCAGGAACGGTTCGCCGAGGGCGAGTGCGATCAGCGAGACCCCGACGATGGCCAGGATCGGCGCCGCGACCGACGCGGCCGCGATCTGGCGGGCTCGACGGGGCACGTCGGGAAGCCCGACGACGTAGGCGGCCAGGGCGAGGAAGGCGATGTAGGTGGCCGTCCACGGGAATCGGTCCGAGCCGATGACGTCATAGCGGAACGACGCGAAGACGTTGGCATGCACCGACGACATCGCCAGCACGATCGCGGCGATGCCGGCGTACATCACCGACGACGAAAGCCGGCGGCTCATGCCGTGACCTCGGTCGTCGAAGAGGCGTCGGCTTCTCGCAAGGCCGACGAAACGCTGTCCATACGTACCAAATCGGCAGGCGCGGATGGTTCTAAAGGCCCATGATCCTCAGCCGGACCCAGCCGATGGGCGCGTTCAGTCGAGCAGGGGTGCCAAGAAGCGGCCGGTGTGGCTCTCGGGAACCTGCGCGACCTCCTCGGGCGTGCCTTCCGCGACGATCATGCCGCCGCCCGAGCCGCCCTCGGGGCCGAGGTCGATCAGCCAATCGGCGGTCTTGATCACGTCGAGATTGTGCTCGATCACCAGCACCGAGTTGCCCTGGTCGACGAGCCGACCGAGCACACCCAAGAGCTTGCGGATGTCCTCGAAATGCAGGCCGGTCGTGGGCTCGTCGAGGATGTAGATCGTGTGGCCGGTCGATCGCTTGGCGAGTTCGGATGCCAGCTTGACCCGCTGGGCCTCACCGCCGGACAGGGTCGGGGCGGGCTGACCGAGGCGGACATACCCGAGACCGACGTCGACGAGGGTCTGCATGTGCCGGGCGATCGGCGGCTGGTTGGCGAAGAACTCGAGCGCCTCCTCGATCGGCATCTCGAGCACTTCGGAGATGTTCTTGCCCTTGAAGGTGATCTCGAGGGTGTCGCGGTTGTAGCGCTTCCCCTTGCAGACCTCGCACGGGACGTACACGTCGGGCAGGAAGTGCATCTCGATCTTGATCGTGCCGTCGCCCTGGCACGCCTCGCAGCGCCCGCCCTTCACGTTGAAGCTGAACCGACCCGGCTGGTAGCCGCGGATGTTGGCCTCGTTGGTCGTGGCGAAGAGCTTGCGGATGTGATCGAACACACCGGTGTAGGTGGCCGGGTTCGACCGCGGCGTGCGGCCGATCGGCGACTGGTCGATCGCGATGACCTTGTCGAGGTGGTCGATGCCCTCGATGCGCTTGTGCAGACCGGGCGGGACCTTCGAGCTGTAGATGCTCTGCATCAGCGAGCGCTGCAGGATCTCGTTGACGAGGGTCGACTTGCCCGACCCCGAGACGCCGGTGACGCACACGAACTTGCCGAGCGGGAAGTCGACGCTGACGTCCTTGAGGTTGTTCTCCTCGGCGCCGACCACCCGCAGGGCGTTGCCGTTGCCCAGGCGCCGCACACTCGGCACCGCGATCGACTTCTTGCCCGACAGGTACTGGCCGGTGAGCGACTCCTTGTTCTTCAGCAGCTGCTTGTAGGTGCCGGAGTGCACGATGTTGCCGCCGTGCTCCCCCGCCCCCGGCCCGATGTCGACGATGTGGTCGGCGACCTTCATCGTGTCCTCGTCGTGCTCGACGACGAGGACCGTGTTGCCGAGATCGCGCATGCGGACGAGGGTCTCGATCAAGCGCTGGTTGTCGCGCTGATGCAGACCGATCGACGGCTCGTCGAGGACGTACAACACGCCGACGAGACCCGACCCGACCTGGGACGCGAGGCGGATGCGCTGTGCTTCGCCGCCCGCGAGGGTGGCGGCGTTGCGCGACATCGACAGGTAGTCGAGGCCCACGTCGAGCAGGAAGCCGAGCCGGGCGTTGATCTCCTTCAGGACCTGCTCGGCGATGATCGTGTCGCGATCGCTCAGCTGCATCTCGGCGAGGGTCTTGGCCGCGTCCGCGATCGACATCGAGCAGAGATCGTGAATCGTGTGGTCGGCGATCGTGACCGCCCGCGACAAGGGGTTGAGCCGCGCGCCGCCGCACACCGTGCACGGCACCTGGCGCATGTACCCCTCGATCTGCTCGCGGGTGGCGTCGCTCTCGGCCTCGTCGTGGCGCCGCATCAGGTACGGGATCACACCCTCGTAGCGGGCCTGGTAAGTGCGGGTGCGGCCGTAGCGGTTCTTGTAGCGAACCTGGATCCGACCCTTCACGCCCTTGCCGTGGAGCAGCAGCTCGCGGTGCTTCTTGTTGAGCTTCTCCCACGGCGTGTCCTGGGGGATCTCATAGACCTCACAGACCGACTCGACGAGGCGCGAGAAGTAGCGGCTGCGCCCGCCCGCCCACGGCTGGATGGCGCCACCGGCGATCGTCTGCTCCTGATCGGGGATCACCAGCCGGGCGTCGACCTCGAACACGGTGCCGAGGCCGTCGCAGTTGGTGCAGGCGCCGTAGGGCGAGTTGAACGAGAAGTTTCGGGGGGCCAGCTCGTCGAAGGACTTGCCATCGGACGGCCGAGAGAGGTGCTGGCTGAACACGATCGTCTCGGGTTCGCCATCGCCCTCCCGAGGCACGATCTGCAGCTCGGCGATGCCGCCGGTGAGCCCGAGCGCGGTCTCGATCGAGTCGGTGAGGCGACGATCGATGCCCTCTCGCAGCACCAACCGGTCGACCACGACCGAGATGTCGTGGGTCTCGTAGCGTTCGAGATCGAGCTCGTACTCCTCGTTGAGCTCGATGAGCTCACCATCGACGATGGCCCGCACGAAGCCCTGGGACCCGAGGTCGGCGAGCAGGGTGTCGTAGGTGCCCTTGCGGCCCTTCACGACCGGGGCGAGCACCTGGAAGCGCAGGCCGTCGTCCATCGCCAGGATCTTGTCGACGATCTGCTGCGGGGTCTGCCGGACGAGCTCCTCGCCGGTCTCGGGGTCGTGGGGCACCCCGATGCGGGCGAACAACAGGCGCAGGTAGTCGTAGACCTCGGTGACGGTGCCGACCGTCGAGCGCGGATTGCGGCTGGCGGACTTCTGGTCGATCGAGATCGCGGGCGACAGCCCCTCGATGAAGTCGACGTCGGGCTTGTCCATCTGGCCGAGGAACTGACGCGCGTAGGCGCTCAGCGACTCGACGTAGCGGCGTTGACCTTCGGCGTAGATCGTGTCGAACGCGAGGCTGGACTTGCCCGACCCGGACAAGCCGGTGAACACGATGAGCTTGTCGCGCGGGAGGTCGAGATCGACCTCGCGGAGGTTGTGTTCGCGGGCGCCCTGAATGACGAGACGATCGGCCACCGCGGCACTCTATCGGCCGACACGCTGCCGAACACGTGTTCGGCGCTGTGGAAATCAGCGGCCGATCGGGACCTGCGTCGTGACCCGGAGATCGAGACCCGACACCAGCGGGATTCGATCGTCGGCGACGACCTCCCAGCCGGGAAGCACGACGGGTTCGCCACCTCGATCGTGCTGCACGAACCCGATCTCCTCGATGTCGAGATCGGCGAGCACCTCGGCCGCTTCCGCGCGGGCGGACTCGTCGATCGCCGCGAGCCACTGCTCGTCGAGCACCAGCACGCCCCCCTCGCGGGAGAGGAACGAATCGGCGAACACGAGGGCCGGCTCCTCGCGATCGGCGAGGGCTTGCATCGCATCGGCGAAGGCGTGGGTCCGTTCGATGGTCCAGCCGACGCCGGCGAGGGTCACCACCGCGCCGACGGCGGCGACGGCGTGCAGGAGCCGACGACCGGCGAGCGAGGTGAGCACCACCGTGCTCACGACGACGAGGAGGGTGCCGGACGGCAGCAGGTAGCGGCCACCCCACTGGGGCACCGCGCCGCCCGTGTACTGGACGGCGAAGATCAGCGGCAGCGACGCGATCGCGATGCCGGCGACCAGTCGGCGATCGGGGTCGCCGCCCAGCCGGGTCACGCCGAGCAGGGCGACGGGGGTGGTGGCTGCGAGGCCGGGAACGAACCCAAGCCCGTCGACCAGCAGGTCGAAGACCAGCAGCACGCCGATCAGCCCGCCGGCCAGCGCGACCGGCCGCATCGGCTCATCGGTGTCGACCCGCCGGCCCAGTTCGATCAGGATCGCTCCGGTGATCACCGCGAGCATCAGATAGATCACACTCGTACGAGGGAACGGTGAGCCGAGCGTGACGATCGCCTCCTCGAGCCGGACGAGCGCGTCGCTCCCGACTCGCGAGGCCGCGTTGGTCGAGCGAGTCGACCGGGTCGTGTCGCCGATCAACGCCGACTCGACGGCGGCGTTCGCCATCCAGCTCGCGCCGAACCCGACCGCGAGTGCGCCACCGCGGACGAGCATCGCGACCGGTCGCCCGCCGATCAGCAGCCGAAGCCCGAGCGCGCATCCCGAGACGAAGCCGTAGATGAGGGCCTCCTGACGCATCGCAGCCGCGAGTCCGAAGAGCAGTCCGGCGATGAGCGACGCCCGCCACGATCCCTCGGGACGAGACGCGTCGAGCACCCCGACGACCGCCCACACGACCAGGGCGACGCCCAGGGAGTGCTCCCAGAAGTCGAGGGCGTAGACGGTGACCGGTGAGGCGGCACCGACGATCCAGAACGCGGCGACCCCGTCCCCGCCGAGCCGGCGGGCGAGCGTGCGCGCGCCGAGGGCTGCCGCGACCGAGCCGGCGAGCGGCACCAAGCCGGCGGCCAGCGCCCCGCCGATCGAGTAGAGCGGGAGGGCCAGCAGGAGCATCGGGAGGGTGGTGACGTTGATCCACTGGTCGTCGACCTGTTTGGTCGACCACATCGGGTACAGCGACCCGTCGGGGTCGGCGTCGACCGCCCAGTAGCCGAGGTCGGGCGACAGCGTGCCGTTGCGGTTCATCGCCTCGAGCGTCGCGAGCTTGCCGCCGACGTCGGTCGACAGGAACCCCATCGGGTCGGTGGCCAGCATCGCCAGCAGCAGAACGGCCGTCAGCCCGAGCGCGGACGGCAGCGGACGCCGAAACCAGCGGTCCTGGCCGTCGACGGCCGCATCACGCACGAGAACTCCCACGGCACCCCAATCGGCGCCGCGGCGGGGGTCTTGAGTTCGGCTCAGCGCATCTCGCGCAGTTCGCGCTTGAGATCCTTGACCTCGTCGCGCAGGCGGGCCGCGTATTCGAACCGCAGGTCGACCGCCGCGTCGCGCATCTCCTGCTCGAGGTTGCGGATCAGGCGTTCGAGCTCGTCTTCAGGGAGATCGCTGAGATCGTCGGTCGCCCGTCGACGGTCGGACAGCTCCGAGAGCTTCTCGGGCACCGGCGCCCGGTCCTCGGCGGGCCGGATCATCGACAAGATGTCGGTGATCTCCTTGCGCACCGTCTGCGGGTTGATGCCGTGTTCCTCGTTGTAGGC
>CAZEML010000031.1:24092-29169 GCA_964513285.1 uncultured Candidatus Nemicrothrix sp. | reverse complement strand
GGGCCCGCATCCTCTCCGATCTCGGCCTTCCGGCGGCGCTGACCGACGCGGTCGCTGGCCACCACGATCCGCGAGCGATGCGCGCCGGCGGTATCGATCAGGCCGTCTTCCTCGCCGCCGAGATCGTCGACGGAGACCGGCGCGGACACCAACTCGACGCCGTCCTCGCCGCCCGCGAGCTCGACGGGATCGACGCCGTCGAACTGCGGGATCAGGTGGACGAGCAGGTCGCCACGCTCCGGGCGGCGTTCAGCTCGTGAACGGTGATCACGCCACGACGACGCAGCGTGACCGAGGCATGTGTGTCAACCCCATAGCCCTTCCCCCGGACCTACGCTCACGTCCCATGGTTCCGGTCGTGGATCTCCAGGCACCCGCCGGGGTGGACGCGCTCGTCGAGGCGCTCGCCACCTTCGGGTTCGTCGAGCTGACGAACCACGGCATCGACCCCGCACTGCTCGCCGAACACCGCAGTGTCTGTGATCGGTTCTTCGACCTCCCGCCGGGCCTGAAGGCTCGCTACGAACACCCGGAACCGCTGGCCAATCGCGGCTACCGAGCCCGGGGCAGCGAGGCGCTCGCCTACAGCCTCGGCGAGGACTCCCCGGCCGACATCTTCGAGAGCTTCAACGCCGGTCGCGACCCCGGGCCGTACCAGACCAAGCTGATGCAACCGACGCCGTGGCCCGACGACGACGTCCCGGGCTTCCGGCGCGCAACGGTGGCGCTGTTCGATGACTTCGCTCAACTGGCCAACCGTCTCGACGCCATCCTCGGTGACGTGCTCGGTATCCCGCAGCTGCCCGACATGTGCACCACCGGCCCGGACATGTTGGCGAGCATCGACTATCGGCCCGGTGTCGACGGTTCGGAGCCGTCGCTCGAGGGCCAGATGCGGATGGGCGCCCACACCGACTACACGAGCTTCACCCTGCTCGCGACCGACCCGGTCCGTGGCCTGCAGATCGTGGGCCCCGATGGCGGTTGGATCGATGTGCTCCCCGAGCCGGGCAATCTGCTGATGAACGTCGGCGACCTGCTCGCGATCTGGACGAACGACGCGTGGCCGTCGACCCTTCACCGGGTGATCCCGATGCGGATGGGGAGCGAGCCGGTTCGGCGCACCGCGGCGTTCTTCCACTACCCCGACCTCGACATCACCGTGGAGCCGCTCGCTGCGTTCGTCGGTGACGGCACAGCGCACTACGAGCCGATCACGGTCGAGGAGCACGAACTCGGGAAGATGGGCGCGCCGAAGACCGGCGAGATGCCGACCAGTCATCAGACGATGGGCGACCGCGACCTCTGATCGCGTGCCGCGCCGAGCCCTGCTCTAGCGTGCGGACATGACGAGCGACGCACTCACGATCGAACGACGCGACCAGGTGATGGTCCTCCACCTCGACGACGGGAAGGCCAACGCGTTGTCCTTCGACCTGATCGCCGCGCTCATGGCGGCCCTCGCTGAGGCCGAGGCGGACGACGGCGTGGGCGCGGTCGTCATCCATGGCCGTGAGGGCAAGTTCTCCGGCGGCTTCGACCTCGGTGTGATGCTGGCCGACGACTTCTCGGCGATCGTCAATCTGGTGGCGAACGGCGGCGAGCTCGTGCGCACCATCTACGGCTGTTCGGTGCCGGTGGTCGCGGCGTCGACCGGGCACGCGCTCGCGGCCGGCGCGTTGATGCTTCTCGGCTGCGATGTCCGCATCGGTGCCGACGGTCCTGGCAAGGTCGGCCTCAACGAGGTCGCGATCAAGATGGTGCTACCCGACTGGGCGCTCACGATCGCTGACGTCCGTCTCAGCAAGCGCCACATGCAGCGGGCGATCATGAACGCCCGGATCACCTCCCCCGCCGACGCCGTCGACGTCGGGTTCCTCGACGAGGTGGTCGCCCCCGAGCAGCTGCTCGACCACGCGGTCGCGGTTGCGGCCGAACTCGCGTCGACCCTCGACCCGAAGGCCTACGCAGGCAGTATCAAGGCGTTCCGGGGTGAGACGCTCGCGACCATGGACGCCCAGGTGGCGGCGGCGCGGGCGTCGGTCGCCTAACTCGCCGTTCGCTCGTTCGTGCCCCAGATCGGGCCGGAGCAGGGCGACGGCCACGACGACGGTGACCGCGACCGCGCCGGCCGTGACCGCGGCGGCGTCGAGGGTGCGGCCGAGGGTGCTCCCCGCGAGGAGCGACAAGCCGACCAGGACGCCGGCGTAGGTGCCCCGGCCGCACAGGCTCATCACCGAGAGGGTAGTCGCCCGACGTTCCGCCTCGACCCGCCGGCCGACGATCGCAGGAATCAGCACGGCCGTCACCGAAGCCTGCAGGCCACGGAGCGCGAGGAACGGCAACACCCACACCGCGAAGCTCGCC
Source organism: uncultured Candidatus Nemicrothrix sp. (assembly GCA_964513285.1). Lineage (GTDB taxonomy): Bacteria > Actinomycetota > Acidimicrobiia > Acidimicrobiales > Aldehydirespiratoraceae > UBA11606. The sequence goes on along the minus strand of CAZEML010000031.1, from coordinate 26,802 downwards.
GCCATCAAGACGACGATCGTGGCCGAGATGAGCCCAGCACCGACCAGCACACCGATCGTGCCGATCCGCCGAGTCGCGGGGCCCAACCCTCGCAAGGTGAGGGCACCGACGACCGCCGCGCCAGCGACGATGATCCCGGCGATGACCGCCGCCCCGGCGGGATCGTCGGCGGGCCGGTCGAGGGTCGCTGCGGCGAACGGGGACGCGAACTCCGACGCCAAGTGGATGAGGATGACCTCGGCGACCACATAGATCGTGATCCAGCCGAGCGTCCGAGTGCGGAGGTGCTGGGCGACGGCGACGGCGTCGGCTCGCCACCCGACTCCGGCGATCGGATCTCGTCGGGGCGGCTCGTCCATTCGCAGGGTGATCGCCAACTGCACGACCGCCACGACCAGCGTGGCGACGAAGGGCAGACGGAGGTCGACGAAACCGAGCCAACCGCCCGCCAGCGCCGTGAAGGCGGTGAGATACAGCGACCCTTCGCGGGCACGGGCCTCCTCGGCTTCGAAGCGATCAGCGTCGCCCGCAGCGTCGAGGGTGTCGTACAAGAACGTGACGTCGGTGCCCGAGAGCGATGCGTAGCCGAGCGCGAGCAACATCTGGCCGGCGATGATCGGCCCGAGCCCGCCGAGGAGGAAGCAGACCGACGCCAGGACCCAGGCCGATGCCGTGATTCGGAGGGTGGTGACCCGTCCGACCCGATCGCTGAACCAGCCCGACGGCACTTCGAACACCACGACGGACGCGTAGTAGACGGCCTGCATCTGCAGCGCCCGGTCGAGGCCGACCTCGTCGACGAAGTACAGGATCACGGTCGGCAGCCAGAAGACCGAGCCGACGGCGCGCGCGTGCCAGCGATACCGGTTGAGGTTCGCCGCGGTTCGATCGTCCACCGTCGGACCCTAACCGGGCGGTGTGACACCACCCGCCGCCCGCTTCGCTCCCCGCCGCTGCCGTGCCACACTGCTCGCCATGGACAAGCCGACCGTCGCCTCCGTCACCGCCGATCTCGTCGCCGAGCAGGCCGCGTTGGACGCCGTCGTGGCGCCGCTCACCGACGAGCAGTGGGAGCTCGCCACCCCCTCGCCGCGTTGGGCGGTGCGCGACCAGATCGGGCATCTCGCCTTCTTCGACGAGACGGCCGCGCTCGCCATCACCGACCCCGAAGGGTTCATCGCGCATCGAGAGGCCTTCGTCGGCGCGGCGTTCGCGAGTGCGGAGGCCGCGGACGACGCCACGATCGGCCCGAGCCGCGAGATGAACCCCACGACGCTCCTCGCCCACTGGCGAACCCACCGGTCGGCGCTGGCCGACGCCGCGGCCGCCTGCGCGGAGGACGCGCGGATCGAGTGGTACGGGCCGTCGATGGGCGCGAAGTCGTTCCTGACCGCCCGGCTCATGGAGGCCTGGGCGCACGGGCAAGACATCTGCGACACGATCGGCGCGGTGCGCGAACCGACCGACCGGCTCCGCCACATCGCTCAGCTCGGCGTGATCACCCGCGGGTGGACCTACATCAACCGACGCCTCGAGGTCCCCGCCGGGGAGGTGCGGGTCGAGCTGACCGCACCGTCCGGGGCGATCTGGTCGTGGGGGCCCGAGGACGCCGACGCGAGCGTGTCGGGAGCTGCGCTCGACTTCTGCCTGGTCACGGCCCAACGCCGCAACATCGCCGACGTCGACCTGACGGTCGAGGGCGACATCGCGGTCGACTGGCTGGCGAAGGCCCAGCTCTTCGCGGGACCGGCCAGCGACCCACCCGCCCCGCGCGCCTGACCGCCGGGGCTCCCACCGAAGGGCTATGTATCAGAGCCCGCCGAACTGGGGTGGGCGGCGTTCCCGAAACGCCCGGGTGGCCTCGTCGAAGTCGCCCGTGGCCGTCGCCATGATCTGGGTGCGGTTCTCGAGATCGATCGCGTGCCGCAGCGACGGGGAGTCGATGGTCTCCCACATCGTCTCCTTGGTCAGCCAGACCGCGAAGGGCCCGTTCTCGCGGATCTGACGGGCGAGGGCGAGGCTGCGGTCGACTTCGGTGCCGTCGTCGACGACATCCGCGACGAGACCGATCCGGTCGGCTTCGTCGGCCTCGAAGATCCGACCGGTCAAGAGGAGCTCGGCCGACCGACTGGCGCCGACCAGTCGGGGCAGGGAGTAGCTGGTGCCCATGTCGCAGTTGCTGACGCCGACCTTGATGAAGACGGCACCGAATCGAGCCGAGCGAGCCGCGACGCGGATGTCGCACGCGAGCGCCATGGCGAACCCACCGCCGACGCAGGCCCCGTTGACCGACGCGATCCACGGTTTGCGAGAGCGATGGATGCCCTCGTTGACCGAGGCGATCTGATCCTGGCTCATGAAGGTCCGGACGGTCGGATGGGTCTCTTCACCGCCCGGCACGACGCTGCCGCCGCCTTGGAGGTCGGCCCCGGCGCAGAACCCTCGTCCCTCTCCGGTGAGGACGACGGCACGGAGCGTCCGGTCGAGGTCGACGCGGGCGGTGAGGTCGGCGAGTTCGCTCATCATCGCCGGGGTGATGGCGTTGAGCCGCTCCGGTCGATTCAGGCCGACGAGCAGGATGTCGTCGTCGGGTTCGGCGAGGGTGAGCGTCTCGTACTCGGGCAGGTCTCGAACGGGCATGGCCGCCAGTGAAGCACCCGAGCGGGGGTTCAGCCGAATGGCTGCGAAGACTCAGCCGAATGGCTGCGAA
>CAZEML010000031.1:0-23992 GCA_964513285.1 uncultured Candidatus Nemicrothrix sp. | reverse complement strand
AGCAACGACGCGACGAGCCCGTCGAGGATGTCGGACTCGGAGACGACGAGTTCGTCGATGTCGAAGTACCGCATGATGCGTACGAGGATGCACATCCCGCCGACGATCACGTCGGCCCGTGCCTCTTCGAGTCCGGGGTTGTGGATCCTGTCAGCTCGGGACTCGGTGACGAGGGTGCGGTAGACGTCCTCGGCGGCTTCCTTGGTGAGTCGGAAGTGATGGATCTGGTCACGGTCGTACTCGGCGAGGCCGATCTCGACGGCCGCTGCGGCCGAGACGGTGCCGGCGAGCCCGACGAAGGTCCGAGCGTGCGCGACCTGCGGCATCTCGCGGGCGACGTCGTCGAGGTGGGCCTCGGTGATCGAGAGGCAGGCGACGAGCTCTTCTGGCGCGGGTGGGTCGCTCTCGACGTACTTCTCGGTGAGTCGAACACACCCGATGTCGAGCGACATCGCCGCTTCGGCCTCGTCGATGCCGTACGCGAATTCCGTCGAGCCGCCCCCGATGTCGAAGACGAGGAACGGTCCGTCGGCGGGGTCGAGGTCGGCGGTCGCGCCGTTGAACGACAGGCGCCCCTCTTCGAGCCCGGAGAGCAACTCGGGGCGAGCGCCGATGACCGCCTCGACCGCGTCGAAGAACTCGTCTCGGTTGGCGGCGTCGCGAGCAGCGGACGTCGCGGCCGCTCGGACCCGGGTGACCCCGTGGCGGTCCATGACTTCGCGGTACTCGCGAAGGCAGGCGAGGACACGGTCGATCGCCTCGTCGGCGAGGCGGCCGGTGCGCTCGACGTCTTGTCCCAGCCGGGTGATCGTCATCAACCGTTCGACGGTGCGCTCGCCGTCGTGGACGAGCAGGCGGGTCGAGTTGGTACCGAGGTCGATGGCGGCGACCGGATCAGTCATGGGCGTGGTCCTCTGGGAGATCGGTTCGGTTCTCGTAGTCGGCGAACCGCTCGGCCACCCAGCGGCCGACGGGGTCGTCGCCCCCGGCGAGGTGCCAGGCGTAGTGCGCGTGGAGGCACTTGACCCCGCGACGGGTCCCACCGACTCCGGCGGACGGGCGAGGGCCGGTGTGGTCGCGTGGAAGGGCGGCATCGCGTTCGGCCGCGTAGCGGTCGTGCGCGGCTTGGAGTTCGTCGGCGTCGACGGCGGCTTCGGCTCGTCGTACACCGCCATCGCCCTCGATCCGGCCGACGACCCGGCGTTCGTGATCGCCGACGAGCCAGTACCGCGTCGGCATGGGCCGCCCCGAGTCGAGGAGCGGCGCATTGCGCAGCACGACCGGGTCGCCGGTCTCGTTGCGGACGACGACCTCGAACGCACCGCCGGGTCTGCGTCCGAGCAGTTCGGCGACGCGCTCGCGGTCGGCGGCGGATGCGGGGACGATCGGGTCGTTCATCGCCGACGCCGCCGCACGAGCGAGACGAGCACGACCACGACCGCGGCGAGCGGGACGAGCCGCTTGGCGATCGGACGTCGGGCGGTGTCGAGCAGATCGAGCGCATCGGGCTCGGGCATCGGTACGCCGCGCCGGTCGCCGGCGAACGCGTCGGGCCCGAGCACGTCCTCGGCCGACGCGTCGAGATTGGTCGCGAACTGCTCGGTGAGCGCGGTGCTCACCTCGGTGATCACGCCTCGCCCGAGTTGCGCCAGCCGGCCCGTCAGCTGAAGGTCGGTGTCGATGTTGACCTGGGTCTCGTGATCGGAGAGGGCTTCGAGCCGGGCGGTGATGTGCGCTTCGGCCGGCCCCTGGTTGCCGTCGCCGTTGGCCTTCACGATGATCCGGTGGCGGTCGGGGTCGGTGTCGAACCGGGCGACACCGGTGAACCGGGCGGCCAGGACACCGAGCCGCACGTTGACCACGCCGTGATGATCTTCGCCGTCGATCTCGACCAGGTGCGCACCGGGAAGACACGGCGCGATCCGGACCGGATCGGTCAGCAGGGTCCAGGCCTCGCCGAGAGGCCGGGCAACGACGAAGGTGTCGCTCAGCTCCACCGGCGGAGATCTCCGAGGGTGTCGATGTCGCGCGGGTCGCCCTCGACCGGCACGGGACGGACGAGGTCGGGGCGCTGGCGCATCACGGCGCGGGCGCCTTCGTCACCGCTGACGGGCAGGCTCGGCCAGATCGAGGCCGCGAGCCGCACCGGCGGACGGAGATCGCCGGCGTAGCGAGCCGATGCGAGATCGGCGTCGACGTGGGCGACCCGCTCCCAGATCTCGGTCGTCACGCCGGGGCTGTCGCCGAGGCCGACGACGAGCACGTCGTGACCGCGGGCCTGGGCGTAGGCGACGGCGGCGCGAAGCGACGTCGCCTGACCTTCCGCCCACTGTTCGTTGTCGAGCAGGGTCACGTCGTCGGGGACGTGGACCGCCAGGTCGACGGCCCCCTGCACGACGATGACCTCGTCGACATCGGCGGCTCGGGCGGCCGCGATGGCGTGGGCGATGATCGGCGCGCCATCGAGTTCGCTGAGGAGCTTGTGGACGTCTCCGTCGAAGCGCGAACCGGCTCCGGCGGCGAGGATCACCGCGGCGACGGATTCGTCGCGGGTCCGGAGGGTGGGGTCGGCGTCGGTCACCGCAACAGCCTAGGGTCGCCATCGTGGACCCGATCGTTCCTGCCCCCGCCGCCCCACCGACCCTGCGGGTCACCATGCTGTTGGCCGACTCCGCCCAGGTCGCGGACCGTAAGCTCTATGTGCTCGGCGGCGGTCTGTCGGTCATCGGCCCCCGACCCCAACCGATGGGCGTGGCGATTCGCATCGAGGTCCCGTGGGACCGCGCCAACGTCGGTCACGTCTGGCGACTCGACCTCCTCGACGAGGACGGCCATGCGGTCGAGATCAACCAGCAAGCCCTGGTGGTCCAGGGGCGGTTCGAGGCAGGCCGCCCGGCAGGGCTGAAGGCGGGCACCCCGCTGTCGGTGCCGCTGGCGATCATGTTCCCCGCTCTGCCCGTGAAGCCCGGGCAGAGCTACACCTGGCAGCTGTCGATCGACGACGCCACCCATGTCGATTGGCGGCAGAGCTTCCATGTTCGGGCGCAGCCGACGGCGCCGCCGGGTCAACCGCCCGCCCCTCCGGCGCCCTAGCTCGAACCTGGGCCCGGGCCGGCGTCAGTCGTGGATCGGCCCACTCGTCGACGACAACGCGGCGACGGTGCGCCCGGTTCGTTCGGCGATGATCTCCGCGACGATCGAGATCGCGGTCTCTTCGGGCGTGCGGGCGCCGAGATCGAGGCCGATCGGTGATCGGAGCCGTTCGAGGCCGGCCTCGTCGACCCCGGCGTCGACCAGCCGGGCGGTGCGGTCGTCGTGGGTGCGGCGTGAACCCATCACGCCGATGTAGCCCACGTCGGTGGCGAGGGAGGCGGTCACGGCCGGCACGTCGAACTTGGCGTCGTGGGTGAGGATGCAGACCGCGTCGCGGGGGCCCAGCCCCTCGCCGACCTCGGCGAGCAGGCGGTCGGGCCAGTCGACGACGAGATCGTCGGCCATCGGGAACCGCTGGCGGGTCGCGAACACCTCGCGGGCGTCGCAGACCGTGACGCGGTACCCGAGCACCTTGGCGACCTTGGCGAGCGCGGCGGTGAAGTCGACGGCCCCGAAGATCAGCATCTGGGGTGGTGGTGCGAACGACTCGACGAAGACCGAGACGACGTCTTCGCGAGCCTCACCGTGCTCGCCGTAGTGACGGAGACCCGAGCGGCCGGCGGCGAGTTCGCCGCGGGCGTCGCGTTCGACCACCCGGTCGAGGCCTTCGCTCCCGAGCGTGCCGATCACGGTGTCGTCGGCCCGGACGAGCAGCTTGTTCCCGACGCCGGGCCCGTCGATGACGGTGGCGAGGGCGACGGCTCGTTCGGCGGCGATGTCGGCCTTCAGCGGCGCGTACCAGTCGCCCGGTTCGAACCGTTCGAGGAAGAGGTGGATGGTGCCGCCACAGGTGAGCCCGACGGCGAAGGCTTCATCGTCGCTGTAGCCGAAGCTGACGACTCGGTGGGCATCGGCATCGATGACGTCGAGGGCCTCGATGACGACAGCGCCTTCGACGCACCCACCGCTGACCGACCCGCGGACGTCTTGGTCCACGGTGACGGCCATGGCCGCGCCCGGCAGGCGGGGCCCCGAGCCGTCGAGATCGACGACCCGGGCGATCGCCGCCGACCGGCCGGTCGCGTTCCAGGTGTCGAGGGCGTTGAAGAGATCCTTCACACCCTCAAGGGTAGGGGGAGCGGAATCAGCCCGCGTGACGGATCATGTCGAGCCGGGCGCGAGAGGCGGCGAGCTCGGCGATGGGGGCGCCGTTGCGACGAAGATCCTGGTGGGTGTTCCAGGCTTCGAGGAGGCGGTCGAAGTTGGCGAGGGAACGGTTCTTGATCATGGCTCCACCGTACGGATGAGCGCGCCGTGGTTCTCGTGGTTCTCACGGCCGATTCACCCTGGTCTCCAGGGATTCAGAGGTAGAATCCTCTTTCTGCCTTTGTATTCATTGCGATGTGACCGGAGACACGAAGATGTCAGAACTCGACTCGATCAGCCGCCGCATTCTGCACGAGCTGACCCGGGACGGCCGCCTGTCGTTCCGTGAACTCGGCGAGCGGGTCGGCCTGTCGGCCCCGGCGGTGACCGAACGGGTCCGCCGCCTCGAGCGGGACGGCATCATCACCGGCTACACCGCCACCATCGATCCCGCGGCGGTCGGTTCGCCGATTCTGATCATCATGCGCGTCATCCATGCGCCTGGCCGTCCGCCGGTCGCGATCGGTGAGCGAGCGGCCGAACTCCCCGAGGTCATCGAGTGCAACCGCGTCACCGGCGCGGAGAGCCATGTGATCCGGGCCTGGTGCCGGGACCTCGCCCACCTCAACGACCTGATCGAGGTCTTCACCGAGTACGGCGAGACGATCACCAACGTCGTGACCGACACCCCCGTGAAGCGCCGATCGATCCGCTTCGACTGAGGAACCCAGCGCGGCCGCGCTGCGAGGGTTCAGCGCTCGAGTCGGCGGAGTTGGGACATGGCGAAGGCGCCGAACACCACGATGCCCGCGGCCACCACCGCCAGGCCCGGCCAGGTCTCGCTCCAGGTGACCTCGCCGAGGAAGCCCTGGCGGGTCATCGCGAGGAGCGGGGTGACCGGGTTGATGCGGGCGACGGTGGCGAGCCACCCCTCCATGAGATCGATCGGGACCTGACCCGTCGACGGGAACATGAACAGGAACGCCACGATCTGCACGATCGCCATCGCCCGGATGGTCCGCACGAGCAATACGAAGCCCAACGCCAGACAGCCGAGAACCACCGCGATCGAGATGCCGCCGAGATAGGCGATCGCCACCCCAGCGGCCCCGCCGGGCATCGAGGCGCCCTGGGTCCACGCGATGAGCAGCACCACGGTGCTGGGGATGAGCGAGCGGATCGCGGCCTGACCCAGCGGCGCGATGATCAACAGGGAGCGCCGAACGGGCGAGACGAGCAGTCGATCGATGAAGTGGTTCTCGATGTCGACCGCCATCGCCGCGGCGGCACCGATCCCGGCGAAGGAGCACGACTGCAACATCGCGAACGCCGCCACCCAGTTGATGATGTTGTCGGTCGGGTACCCCTCGACGCGTGAGATGCCGTCGAAACTGCCCGTGAAGGCGATCACGAAGAACGCCGGCATGATCACCACCGGCATGATGACCGACGGGATGCGCACCAACCGGAGCATGGCCCGCTGCACCAGCGACCGAACGACGGGAAGCGACGGGACCGAGCCCGATGGTGGGGTGTGCACGGTCGTCACGACTGCCGCAGCCTCCCTCGGTAGGCCCGGAACGCGAGTCCGAGCGACACCGCGCCGACGACGCCCGTCCAGAAGATCGCTTGCGCGAAGTCCCCGACGTCGAAGCCGGTGAGGGCGATGCGCCGGGTCGGGTCGACGATCAAGGTGACGGGATTGACCTCCGCGACCTGCTGGTACCAGCCGTCCATCAGCTCGGTCGGGAAGAACGCCGACGAGATGAAGATGAAGACGAAGGTCAGCGGGAACATCGCCTGGGTCGCCTCGGTCGAGCCGGTACGGATGGCGACCGCGAGACTGAAGCCGCCGATCGCGACGGCGAGCAGCGCCCCGATCACGATCACGCCGACCGCGGCGGCGACCCCGCCCTGGACGGGTGCGCCGAACAGGGCGAACACCAGGATCAGCACGGTCGCCAACCCCGCGGAGAACACCATCGATCCGGCGAGCCGACCGAGGAAGATCGACAGCCGCCCGGACGGCGAGGTCACCAAGCGATCGAAGAAGCCGGTCTGGATGTCGGTCGCCATCCCGACCCCAGCGTCGCCGGCGAAGAACGACACGCCCTGCAACACCGACGCAGGAAGGACGAACTGCAGGAACGAATCCACCTCGGGAAAGCCCGGCAGCTCGGTGGCCCGGCTGAACTGGGCGCCGTAGATCGCGGCGAGCAGCAGCGGGAACACCATCGGCGGCACCCAGGCGGCCGGGTCACGGGCGGTGTTGCGTACCGACCGAACGGCGAGCGCCCGGGTCTGTTCGAATCCGATGACCCAGCTGGGTCGACCCACCGTCAACGCGGTCACGATCCCGCACCCTCGAGCCGTCGGCCGGTCGCATCGGCGAACACGTCGTCGAGGCTCGGCGAGTCGACCTCGACGTGGCCGACCTCGACGCCGGCGTCGTCGAGCGCCCGAATGACCTCGGCGAGTGAACCGGTGCCACCCCGCAAGCCGATCGCGACCCGCCCGACCCGAGCCGGACGTTCGGACCCGAACCCGGCCAGCACCCGCTTGGCGTCGTCGAAGCGAGCGGGATCGGCCACCTCGAGGCGCAGGGTCGGATCGCCGACCGCCTCCTTCAGCGCGCCGGGATCGCCCTCCCGCACGATCTCGCCGTGGTCGATGATCGCGATGCGTCCGGCCAACTGATCGGCCTCTTCGAGGTACTGGGTGGTCAAGAAGACCGTCGTGCCGTCGTCGTTGAGCGAGCGCACCTCCTCCCACACCGCCTGGCGGCTCGTCGGGTCCAGCCCGGTGGTCGGTTCGTCGAGGAACAACACCTCGGGACGATGCACGAGCGCGAGGGCGAGATCGAGCCGGCGCCGCATGCCGCCCGAGTAGGTCCCGACCCGACGGCCGGCTGCCGCCGTGAGCCCGACCCGCTCGAGCAGCTCGTCACAGCGCCGCTGCGCTTCCTTGGTGCCGAGTCCGTGCATCACCGCCTGGAGCTTCAGCAACTCGGTGCCCGACATCAGCGGGTCGATCGCGGCGTCCTGGAGCGCGACGCCGATCCGGCGGCGCACCTCGTTCTGTTGGGTGGCGACGTCGAACCCGGCGACCGTCGCGGAGCCCGCGGTCGGGGCGAGCAGCGTCACGAGCATCCGGACGGTGGTGGACTTGCCCGCACCGTTGGGACCGAGGAAGCCGAAGATCTCTCCCTCCCCCACCTCGAGGTCGATGCCGGCGACGGCGGTGAGGTCGCCGAAGCGACGGACGAGGCCGCGGGCGACCACGGGGGATCGAGAGGTCATGCCCTCAGGTCTACTGCACGCACCCCGAGCTGCCGGGAATCGAGTAGCTCTCCGATCCCGGGGTCACATAGTTGGCGTAGCACCGTGCCCGCTCGGCGTTGCGGCTCTCGGCGAGGCGAATCGTCTGCTCGGCCTCCACCAGGTCCCGTTGCAGACGGTCGCCTTCCTCTTCGAGCTCACTCAGCTCACCGCGCAGGTCGATGAAGTCGCTCACCGGGATGTATGCCAGCGCACCACCGGCGACCAAGGTCGCGGCGACGAGCGCGGCCCGGACCGTGTTGCCGGACCGGAACCGCAGCTTGCGCTCGGGTGTCTCGACCGCTTTCGGGGCGCGTTTGGTCGGCCGTGACGCGGGGCCACGGCTGGTCTTGCGGGCCGATCCCGCCGCCGAACGAGAACGCGAGGCCATGGTCAGCCGCCGGCGAGGGCATCCTTTCCACGGAACGCAGCCGACTCACCGAGCTGCTCCTCGATGCGCAGGAGCTGGTTGTACTTGGCGACGCGGTCCGACCGAGCCGGCGCACCGGTCTTGATCTGGCCACAGTTGGTGGCGACCGCCAGGTCGGCGATGAAGGTGTCCTCGGTCTCGCCGGACCGGTGCGACATGACCGAGGTCCAGCCGTTACGGGTCGCCATGTCGACCGCTTCGAGGGTCTCGGTGAGCGACCCGATCTGGTTGACCTTGATCAGGATCGAGTTGGCGTAGCCGCCCTCGATACCGCGGCTGAGGCGCTCGGTGTTGGTGACGAACAGGTCGTCGCCCACCAGCTGACAGCGATCGCCGACCAGGTCGTTGAGCGCCTTCCAGCCGTCCCAGTCGTCTTCGGCCATGCCGTCTTCGATCGAGACGACCGGGTACTTGTCGCAGAGGGCGGCGAGTTCGCCGGCCATGTCCGCGGAGTTCAGGCTGCGGCCTTCCGCGGCGAGGGTGTAGAGGCCGGTGTCGGCGTCGTAGAACTCGGTGGAGGCGACATCCATCGCGATCGCGATGTCGTCGCCGGGGGTCCGACCCGACATCTCGATCGCCTGGATCAGCAGCTGGATCGCTTCCTCGTTGCTGCCCAGGTCGGGGGCGAAGCCGCCCTCGTCGCCGATGCCGGTCGACAGGCCCTTGTCGCCGAGCACCTTCTTCAGGACGTGGTACGCCTCGACGCCCCACACCATCGCCTCGGTGAACGACGCCGCGCCCACCGGCATGAACATGAACTCCTGGTAGTCGACGGAGTTGTCGGCGTGCTCGCCACCGTTGAGGACGTTCATCATCGGCACCGGCAGGACGTGAGCGTTGGAGCCGCCGACGTGACGCCACAGCGGGATCTCGAGCTCGTTGGCCGCCGCCTGGGCAACGGCGAGCGACACGCCGAGGATGGCGTTGGCGCCGACCCGGCCCTTGTTGTCGGTGCCGTCGGTCGAGATCAGTTCGGCGTCGACGAGGCGCTGATCGACCGCATCGAGCCCGACGACGGTGTCGGCGAGTTCGCCGTTGACGAAGCCGACCGCGGTCAGCACCCCCTTGCCGTTGAGCCGGTCGCCCCCGTCACGGAGTTCGACCGCTTCGAACGCGCCGGTCGACGCACCGCTCGGCACGATCGCTCGGCCCGTCGCGCCGCTGTCGAGGCCGATCTCCACCTCGACGGTGGGGTTGCCGCGGGAATCGAAGACCTGCCGGCCATGGACGTTCTCGATCGTGCTCACTGGGGGGACCTCATTGTCGCTCCCGCCCCTTCGGGCGGAGAGTTTGTCGCTCCCGCCCCTTCAGGCGGAGAGTTTGTCGCTCCCGCCCCTTCAGGCGGAGAGTTTGTCGCTCCCGCCCCTTCAGGCGGAGAGTTGTCGGTGTTCAGCCCCTTCGGGCTGGTGAAACGGGCGGACGCGAGCGCAAGGCTAGTGGCCCTCGCGCGAAGGGTGAGGGACTTCGCGCGGCTCGCGCGATCCCTCGGGTGGTGCGCCACACGGACGCGCCGCGTCACCACCAACACTCCACCCGCCGGCGGTCAGTCTGCCAGGGTTTCTCGCGACTTCGCCATCGCCCACCATTCGGTGAGCTGCGCCTCGTCGGCGGCGGCCAGTACCTCGGGGGACCCGGCCAGCTCCTCGACCGCCCGGAACCGTGTCGCATAGCGGTGCACCGCGCCGCGCAGGGCCGACTCCGGATCGACCTTGAGCCGACGGGCGACCTGCACACCGGCGAACAGGAGGTCGCCGACCTCGTGCTCGGACGGATCGTCACGAACCTCGGCCAGTTCGGCTTCCACGTCGGCGTAGGCCACCTCGACCCCGCCGTCCCAGTCGAACCCGGCCTTCGCCGCTCGGCTCTGGTACTTCGCGGCGAGCGCCAGTCCGGGCAACGACGGCGGGATGCCGTCGACGGCGGACGAGCGTTGCTTCTCGGTGGCCTTGATCGCGTCCCAGTTCGACTCGACGGCCGTCGCGTCGTCGGCGACCACATCGCCGAAGACGTGGGGGTGCCGGCTGACGAGCTTGTCGTGAACCCCACGGGCGACGTCGCTCACCGTGAAGGAGCCCCGCTCGGCCGCCAACCGGGCGTGGAAGAAGATCTGGTAGAGCAGGTCGCCGAGCTCCTCGGCGAGATGATCGTCGAGGTCTGGGTCGAACTCCCCGTCGTCGACCTCAGCCCGAGCGTCGAGCGCCTCCAGGACCTCGTGGGTCTCTTCGAGCAGGTGCTGGCGCAGCGACGCATGGGTCTGCTTGCGATCCCAGGGACACTCGTCGCGCAAGACCCGCACGAGTTCGTCGAACCGAGCGAACTCGTGGGCGACCGGTTCGGCGACCACCGGGACATAGAGCGAGGTGAGGTGATCGGCGTCGAGGGTGCGGTCGATGTCGGCCCATTCGACCTCGACGATCCGCTCGTCGGGCAACCCCACGTGGTGCAGCAGGACGGCGCCGGGCGGAGGTTCCTCGAACGCGAGCTTGAGATCCGACAGTACGTGGTTGGCGTGGGTGTGGGCGACGAGCAGCGGCCCCGGGTGGCCGGCGGCCGCGGTGGCGAAGACGTGACCATCGATGAGACGAACCGCCGCCTCGACCGGGTCGACACCGAGCCGGGCCCACACCGCGTCGAGGAACGACACCGCCGGCACGAGCTCGACGTCGAGGTCGTCGCGGGCGCGAAGCAACGCGACCGTGCGCTCCAACACCAACGGCGAGCCGGGAACGGCGTAGACGACGTGGCCGTGCTGCTCGACCTCGCCGACGAGCCGGTCGGCGATCGTGGCGTAGACGTCGCTGAACCGCTCCCCCGCTTCGTAGACCTCATCGAACGAAGGCGCATCGACCGCTTCGGCGGCCGGATGCCGGGCGGTCCGCAGCCACACGGGCGCGTCGCCGTCGAGGATCGCCTGGGTCTGTGGGGTGATGAGTTCGGGACCGGCGGGGCCGAGTCCGACGATCGTCAGCCGGCCCATCGGGCTCAGCCGGTGACGCCGCTCGAGACGCCGGCCGGCGGCTGCACGAACGCCTGGTCGGCGATCCAGGTACCGAAGCGGGGGTCGACGAACCCTCCGTCGGACACGTCGGCCCGAGCGACCTCGAGCACCTCGGTGAACAGGTCGTCGGCGATCGTCTGGCGGACGGCAGCTTCGGCGTTGAATCGCTCGGTCTCGATGGTCTGCACATCGACCTCGGGGAAGTCCTCGACGGTCAACTCACCGATCGCCCGCACGTCGATGACGTGCCATCCGAACTGGCTCTGCACGGGAGGGGAAACGGTGCCGGCGCCGGACGCTCGAGCACCGTCGACGAACTCCACGACGAGCCGCTCGACGCTGCTGCAGCCGAGGTCGCCACCGTCGGGACCCGACGGGCCGGTGCTGAACTCCATCGCCGCGGTGGCGAAGGCCATGCCGCCCTCGATCTCGGCGATGACGGCGAGGGCGTCGTCTTCGGTCTCGAGCAGGATGTGGCTCGAGCAGATCCACTCGGGCGGCGCGGCCTCGACCGACTCGGCCCGAGCGGCGGTGTCGGTGTACTCCTGCAACGCGAGGAGCACCGACTGCAAGCGAACGGTGCGCTGCCCGTAGGCGGAGTCGGCGTCGAGCCCGCCCTGACCGGCGAGCTGGGTCGCTTCGCCGATGTGGGCGTCGTTGACGGGCGCACCTCGGTTCTCGAGCTCGTCGATGACCGCCTGGGTGATCAACCAGCCGGTGAGTTCGTCGGCCGCTTCGAACGCGCTGCCGAGCGTCGGCTCTTCGAGCTCGGGCTGTTCGCCCGCGACGAGTTCGCCGACCGGGGTCTGGTTGGCGGGGTTGGTGCGGAGGATGTCGTTGAGCTCCGCGACGGTCAGCTCCTCACCGTTGAGGGAGGCGGCGACGTCGTCGTCGATGCGCTCGTTCAGCACGGCCCACACCCCTGCGCCGACGATGGCGATGGCGAGGACGGCGAGGAGGCCGAGCCGGATCGGCGACTGGGAACGGGATTCGGTGCTCACGAAGACGAAAGGCTACCGGCCCACTCGGCACTGTCGGGGATCAGGTCCGCCATGATGTCGACCAGCTGGTCGACGACCTGGCCCTTCTTCTTCTGGAGGGGCAACTGCAGCTCGCCGATCGCGTCCTTGTAGACCGCCGCGTTGCCGCTCCCCTTGCCGGAGTAGAGGCGTTCCATGCGCACCTGGCGGCTGTCGGGCAGGTGGACGGGCGAGAGTCGAGCGATCCAGTCCGGGCCTCCGAAGCCGGGCCCCTTGGTGACGGTGATCTCGCGCACACCCGTACGGACGCACTCGACGCGGAGGCGGCCGACCTGCAGGAGGGCCTCGGCCGGTTTGGGGATGGGCCCGAACCGGTCGAGCCATTCGTTGCGGACATCATCGAGCGCTTCGAGCGATTCGATCGATGCCAGCCGCCGGTACGCCTCGAGCCGGTTGGTCTCTTTGAGGACATAGTCGTCGGGCAGATGGGCGTCGCCGGGCACCTCGATGGCGATCTCGACCGGCTCCTTGGGCGTTTCGCCCTTCAGCTCACCGACCGCCTCGGTCACCATCTGGCAGTAGAGGTCGTAGCCGACCGCGGCGATGTGGCCGGACTGGCCGGTGCCGAGCAGGTTGCCGGCTCCACGGATCTCGAGGTCGCGCATGGCGATGCGGAAGCCCGAGCCGAGCTCGGTGGCCTCGCCGATCGTCTTCAGCCGTTCGTAGGCCTCTTCGCTCAGCACCTGATCGACCGGATGGAAGAGGTAGGCGTAGGCGCGCTGACCGGCGCGACCGACGCGCCCGCGCAGCTGATGGAGCTGACCGAGGCCGAGCCGGTCGGCCCGATCGACGACGAGGGTGTTGACGGTCGGCATGTCGATGCCGGACTCGATGATCGTGGTGCACACGAGGACGTCGTAGTTGCCCTCCCAGAAGTCGATGACGACCCGTTCGAGCGTGCCCTCGTCCATCTGGCCATGAGCGACGGCGACCCGGGCCTCGGGCACGAGCCCCCGCAACCGCTCGGCGACGTGCTCGATGTCGCGCACCCGGTTGTGCACGAAGAACACCTGTCCTTCGCGCAAGAGCTCGCGACGGATCGCCTCCGCGACCGCCCGCTCTTCGTACTCGCCGACATAGGTGAGGATCGGTTGACGGTCCGCCGGCGGGGTGTTGAGCAGCGACATGTCACGGATGCCCGTGAGGCTCATCTCCATCGTGCGCGGGATCGGCGTCGCCGTGAGGGTCAAGACGTCGACGTCGGTGCGCAGCTCCTTGATGGCCTCCTTGTGACTCACGCCGAAGCGCTGCTCCTCGTCGACGATCAGCAGACCCAGGTTCTTGAACCCGATCTCGCCACCGAGCAACCGGTGGGTGCCGATCACGAGATCGACCTCGCCGTCCTTGAGCCCGTCGGTGACCTCCTTCGCCTGCTTGGCGGTGAGGAACCGGCTCAACACCTCGACCCGGATCGGATAGGGCGCCATGCGTTCGGTGAAGGTCGTGAAGTGCTGCTGGGCGAGCAACGTCGTGGGGACGAGCACCGCGACCTGCTTGCCGTCCTGGATCGCCTTGAACGCGGCCCGCATGGCGACCTCGGTCTTGCCGAAGCCGACGTCGCCGACGACAAGGCGGTCCATCGGCGACTCGAGTTCCATGTCGTTCTTGACGTCGATGATCGCGTTGAGCTGATCGGTCGTCTCCTGGAACGGGAACGACGCTTCGAACTCGCCCTGCCACGGGGTGTCGACGGCGAAGGCGTGGCCCGGGCTCGTGACCCGCTTCTGGTAGAGCACCACGAGTTCCTGGGCGATCTCCTGGACGGCGGAACGGACCTTGGCCTTGGTCTGGTTCCAGTCGGCGCCGCCCATCTTGGACAGGGTCGGCGTGTCGCCACCCGTGTAGTGCCGCACCGACTCGATCTGATCGGACGGCACGTAGAGCTTGTCGCCGCCGCGATATTCGAGCAGGAGGTAGTCGCGTTCGTTGCCGCCGATCGCCCGAGTGACCATGCCGCCGAACTGGGCGACGCCGTGCTGGTGGTGCACGACGTAGGAGCCCTCGCGGAGGTCCTCGAAGAAGCGCTGGGTGTCGCGCTTGCGGCGACGGGCCTGGCGGTGCGTGCGACGTCGGCCGGTGAGATCGGACTCGGCGATGACGGCGAGCTTGATGTCGGCGAGCACCGCGCCGCGATCGATGGGGGCGACGACGATGCTGCCGGGCGGCGGCGTCTCGCCGACGGGAGTCGGGCCGGACCGCACCGGCATCACGACGTCGTGTTCCGCGAGCAGGCTGGAGAGACGGTTGGCGCTGGCCTCGCCGTCGGCTGCGACGATCACGCGGTAGCCCTCGGCGAGGAGGTTGCGGATCTGGTTGATCGTGGGTGTGAGGTCGCCGACCACCGGCTCCCAGCCCGACGCCGCGACGACCGGGGTCGACGGCTTGTCGGGGGTGGCGAGCACCGACCACGACGGGGCCGCGGTACGGGCGAGGAGTCGGTCGAAGTCGAGGTGGAGGCGGTGGACGTCGTCGGCGGCGACGTCCCACGTCTTGGCGAGGGTCGATGCGAGGTCGGCTTCCTCCGCCAGAATCTCTGCGGCTCGGTCGCGCACTCGACGGGGCTCGACGAACGCGATCAGGCCGTCGTCGTCGATCAGGTCGGTGATCAGATGCTCACCTTCGACCAGCCACGGCAGCCACGACTCCATCCCGTCGAAGAGCACACCGTCGGCGAACCGGTCCCACTGCTCACGGCCCCAGGGCTCCTCGGCGACGAGGGCCTCGGCTCGGACCTGGCGGGACTCGGTGGGCCGGAACTCACGGCACGGGAAGATGCGGACCGACTCGACCGGCTGGGTCGAGCGCTGGTCGGCGACGGCGAACTCGGTGAGGCGGTCGACCTCGTCGCCCCAGAGATCGATGCGGACGGGGGCGTCCGCGGTGCTGGGGTAGACGTCGACGATCGAGCCTCGCACCGCGACCTCGCCCCGGTGCTCGACCTGTCCCTCTCGGCGATAGCCGAGCATCACGAGCTCTTCGACGAGCTCGACGGGATCGATCTGATCGCCGGGGCGGACCACCACCGGAGGGCGACCGGCTTCGGGATCGATGCGCTGGATCAGGGCGCGAGCGGACGCGACGACCAGCGAAGGCGGCCGGTCGCTCCGAAGCCGGTGAAGGACTTCGAGCCGCTGGCCCATCGTCTCGACGCCGGGCGAAACCCGCTCGAAGGGCAGGGTCTCCCAGGCGGGGAAGTGCAGCACCCGATCCGCGCCGAGGATCGCGGCGACGTCGGCGGCGAGGCGTTCGGCTTCGGCCTGGGTCGGGGTGCCGACGAGGACGGGTCGACGATCCGACGCGGCGACCAGGCCGGCGAGGACGAGGGCACGACCGGGATCGGCGACCGCGATGACGGGTTCGCGCCGACCGAGGGCGGCGTCGACCGACGGTTCCTCGCTCAGGAGGTCGAGGAGGTCGCTGAGGGGTGCGGGGGCGGTTCGGGGTTCGGTCACGGAGGAGACGACGGCGCGGGTCAGGACCGGTTGTAGCGGTTCATGGTCGCTTCGATGTCGGACCCGGCGAGGTGTTCGAGGGCGTCGGCGGCGTCGGCGACGATCTCCTCGAGGATCGGCCGCTCGGCGCGGGCCGGTCGCTTGAGGACCCAGTCTCGGCCGGTCACCGTGCCTTGCGCTGGCTTGCCGACCCCGATGCGGAGCCGGGCGAACTCGTCGGTGTGGAGGTGGGCTCGCACCGACTTGAGCCCGTTGTTGCCGGCGAGGCCACCGCCGAACTTCAACTTCAGACGGCCGACCGGCAGGTCGAGCTCGTCGTGGACCATGACCAGCCGGCTGTGGTCGGTGATGTTGTGCTTCTTGAGCAGGGCCCCGACCGCGCGACCCGCTTCGTTGTAGAAGGTGGTCGGTTGGGCGACGACGACCCGGAACTCACCGACGCGCAACAGATCGCTCTCGGCGTGGTCGCGGCGGCCGCGACGCAATTTGCCGCCGTGACGGCGGACGAGCTCGTCGACGACCCAGAACCCGGCGTTGTGTCGGGTCTCTGCGTAGTCGTCACCGGGGTTGCCGAGGCCCACGACCAACAGGTCGGCGGGCGTGCCGGAGTGACCGGATTCGGATCGTGATGAACGTGACCGCCGGACCATGGCCGGTCAGTCCGGGGCTCAGTCCTCGTCGCCGCCGGCGGCGTCGTCGGCTGCGGCTTCGCCACCCTCTTCGCCTTCCGCGGCTTCGCCCTGCTCGGCGCGGCGGATGGCTTCACGGGTGGAGCGGGTGATGAGGGCGATGGCCACGGTTTCGTTGGGGTCCATCGGGCTGGTGGCGCCGTCGGGCAGATCGACGTCTTCGACCTTGACGGTCGCGCCGAGCTCGAGCTCGCTGATGTCGACCTCGATCTGCTGCGGCACGGCGGTCGGCTTGACCGAGATGGTCATCTCGTACATCGACTGGTCGACCATGCCGTCGTACATCGTGACGTTGCGGGCTTCGCCGATCAGCACGACCGGGACGTTGACGTCGATGAGCTGATCCTCGGTGACCCGCAGGAAGTCGACGTGGAGCACGTCGCGCCGGGTCGGGTGACGCTGGATGTCCTTGACGACCGAGAGGTGGTTGGTGCCGTCGATGTCGAGGGTGATGAGGGCGTTGAGACCGGCGTCGGTGGTGAGGCAGCGACGCAGCTCGGGCCACTCGACCGAGACGGCGACCGGGTCGGCGTCGAGGCCGTAGACGACGGCGGGGACCTTGCCTTCGCGACGAAGTCGACGAGACGGGCGGGTGCCTTCCTTGCGCCCGGTTTCGGCGCTCAACAGCAGGTCAGACATGGGAATTCGGCTCCTGAAGGGGCACGGCGAAAAGAACGAGGCCCGAGTACGGGCCGAGGGTCAAGGCTAGCGGGCCGAGTAGGGAGAACCACCGGTGCGACAGGCCAGCCCGGTCGGGCTGGCGCCGAGCAACGACGTTGGGCGTCCTGACGGATGTCAGCGACGATTACGCAAGGTGGTTGCCGTGGAAGATCTCGCTGACGGAGGTGTCTTCGAAGACGGCGGAGATCGCCTGGGCGATGATCGGGGCGACGGACAGGACGGTGATCTTGTCGGCCTGCTTCTCGCTGGGCAGCGGGAGGGTGTCGGTGATCAACACCGTCTCGACCGGGGCGTTCTTGAGCCGGTCGATCGCGGGGCCCGAGAACACGCCGTGGGTGGTGGCGATGATGATCCGTGACGCCTTGTACTCGTGGAGGAGCTCGGCGGCCGCGCAGATCGTGCCGCCGGTGTCGATCATGTCGTCGATCAGCACACAGCAACGGCCGGCGACGTCGCCGATGATCTCCTTGGCTTCGACGGTGTTCTTCTCCTCGGTGGACCGGCGCTTGTGCACGTAGGCGAGGTCGGCGTCGAGGAGGTTGGTGTAGCGCTCGGCGACCTTCATGCGACCGGCGTCGGGCGACACGATCACCATGTCGTCGTCGCCCTTGAGGTCGGCGAGGTAGTCGACGAGCACGGGCATGGCGGTGAGGTGATCGACCGGACCGTCGAAGAAGCCCTGGATCTGGCCGCTGTGGAGATCGACCGAGATCAGCCGGTCGGCACCCGCGACCTGGAACAGGTCGGCGATGAGTCGGGCGGTGATGGGCTCCCGGCCCGACGCCTTGCGGTCCTGGCGGGAGTAGCCGTAGAAGGGAGCGACGGCGGTGATCCGCTTGGCCGATGCCCGCTTGGCGGCGTCGACCATGATCAGGTGTTCCATGATCTGGTCGTTGATCGAGCGGCCGTCCCATTCGGTGTGGGTCTGCACGATGAAGACGTCGGAGCCACGGATCGACTCGCCGTACTTCACGTGAATCTCGCCGTTGGCGAACTCGGCGATGTTCGGCGTTCCCATCCGAACGTCGAGTTCGTTGCAGATCTCGCCGGCGAGCCCTTGGGTCGCTCGGCCCGCGACGATGTGCAGTTTCTTGTGGTTGAGAAGTTGCATTCTCGAGTCAGCCCCTGGTCGGTCCCCGCCCTGACCCTACCCGCGCGACACGTGCGCGAGCACTGGGGAAAACTGGCTGGCCCGGCAGGACTCGAACCTGCAACATCCGGAGTCAAAGTCCGACGTTCTAACCAGTTGAACTACGGGCCACCGAGGCGCTCACCGTAGCGACTGTTTGGGGCCGCTCGCGACCTCCCCGTCGGCTTCGTCGAGGACGACGACGCGGTACCCGGCGCGCCGTTCGGCCGGGCGGCCGTCGGCGCGGGTGGGTTGGTCGATCACCTGGCCGGTGGGATCGGTGGTGCTGACGATGACCGATGGTTCGTTGTCGCCAATCGTGCGGAGGATGACGACGGACCAGCCGGGTTGGAGCCCGTCGACCGCCCAGCTGACCTGGACCCCGCTTTCGACCCGGTCGAGTTCGAGGGCGATGCTGACGGTGATGGGAGCGTCGAGGGGCTCGTCGGCGGTCCGGTCGGCGTCCTCATCGCCGCGGTCGACGTCTCGGCCGTCTCGGTCATCCGTCGGTTCACGTTCGTCGCGGTCGGCGCGCACCGTGGTCGTCGTGCGGTCCGTCGGCTCCGGCTCGGTCGGCTCGGGATCCGCCGGGACCGTCGTCGTCGGCGCCGTGGTGGTCGTGGTCGTGACGACGTCGACCGGGGCCACGGTGGTCGTCGGGTCGGGCGTGAGGTGGTCGGGGCGATCGGGTGTCGTGGTCGTGGCGACGACGTCGGCGACGAGTCGCCCGTCGCGAACGGCGAGCACCCCAGCGCTGTCGAGCACGACGTCGTCGACGGTGACCATCCCGCCGAGCCCGATCTCGAGCACCGCCCCGTCGGGCAGCTCGTAGCCGTCCTCGGGGTCGATGACGAGGCTGCCGTCGGGCAGCCGCACGGTCACGTTCTCGGCGTCGGTGACGACCAACGCCGCGGCCGGGTCCGACCCTCGGAGCACGACGGCGAGCGAGAGCGCCACCACCAGCAGGACCGCGACCGGCGCGGCGAGCGCGGGGCGCCACCAGCGGACGGGGCGCGACCGGTTGGCCTCGGCGTGGGCGACACGAAGCCGGCTCTCGATCCGATCCGCGATGGCCGATTCGAGACGGTCGTCGTCGGGGACCGAACGCCGGAGGGCGTCGAGGGGATTCGTTTCGTCGGTCACTCGTCACCTCCCGGCGGATCGAGATCGCGCACCGCGGCGCGGAGGGCGTTGGTGGCGCGGTTCAGCACCACCGAGAACAGCGGTCGCGGGATTCCCATCACGGCCGCCGCCTCCGCCGGCTCGAGGTTGGCGAGGTATCGGAGGGTGAGCGCCTCCTGATAGCGGCTCGACAGCCGGTCCATCGCCTCGCGCACCGCGGCGGCTTCGATGCCGTCGTCGACCCGGTCGAAGTCACCATGGTCGACCCGGTCGCCGCTTCGGTCCGCCGCTCGCTGGGTCGGGTCGCCGCGCCGCCGAGCGGTTCGACGGTGACGGTCGGCGAGTTCGTTCGCCGCGATCCGGTAGAGCCAGGGCCGGATGCCGTTCGGCCCGGGCCGAAACCCCGCGATCCGGGCGAGCGCCCGCTCGAAGGTGATCGCGGTGACGTCCTCCGCGACCTCGCGGGTGCCGCTTCGACGCAGCGCGAAGCGATGGATCCCGTCGACATGCCGGCGGTACAGCTCGGCGAAGGCGTCGGGATCCGTCGCGGCCCGTTGGATGAGCTCGCGCTCATCGTCGGGTGGGTGCGACGACCGGATCACCACCACCGATGGTGCCCCACGGGGCGATCGTGGTGGTGACGGCGATGGTGATCCGGTCGTCCACGGGGTCAGCGTCCCCGCCCTCGCCGATCGCGATCGTCCCGGACAGGGCGGGTCTGGGGATCGTCACGTTCGGCGTCGGCTTCCGCGGTCGCGATCGGGTCGACGACCGTCACGGCGTCGGACTCGCCGACCGAATCCGAGGTGTCGTCGTCGGAGGAGTCGGCGTCGTGCTTGCGAGCGGAGCGCTCGGCACTCCGTTCGATGCCGTCGCGATCTCGCTTGGCACAGCCTGCGCCGTCGAGGCGGGAGCGGGCCACGACCGCGCCTGACTCGTCGACGCCTTCGACTCGGTAGAGGTACCGCACGCCGGCTTCCACGCCGGTGTCGACGAAACCGGTGACGTCGGGACCGACGGTCGCGACCAGGACCCGCTCCTGGCCGTGCACGCTGCGGTAGAGGTTGTAGGCGCGCACGTCGACGTCCTCGGCACCCGACCAGCTGCAGCCGATCGACGGCGCGATCGCCGGGGCGGCGTCGGTCGCGGCGACCTCGTCGGCCACCTTGTCGCAGTCGAGACGGAGGTGTTCGATCGACGGGTCGCGGAACCGCACGCGATCGACACGGCTGCGGGCCACGACCTCGCCGCTGTCGTCGAGGCCGAGCACGGCGTACAGATACGCCCCGGGGGCCGACACGCCCGTGTCGGTCGCGCTCGAGACATCCGCGCCGACCTCGGTGACGAGCACCCGCTGCGCGTCGTCGACCCGGAGCTCGAGGCGCCACAGCTGGAAGGTCGAGATGGCGGTCGACTCGGTCCGCCAGTGACAGCCGGCCACCGGGCCACTGTCGGTCACCGTTCCTCGACAGTGGAGCTTGATCGGGTCGAGATCGGTGGCGAGTTCGTCGAAGCCGAGCTGCTCGTAGGCCTCGTCGGTCTCGGCCAGGTAGGGAGCACTGCCCGGCCCGGTGCCGGCCGCAGCGGGGCCGGTGAGGCCGACGATCAGGGCGAGCGCGAGGCCTGCGATCAGCAGGGCCTGGCGTCGGATTCGTGAGACTGACATGGGGGTCCTTTCGTGCCGTCAACCGCCCGGTACTCGGTTGAACGACGAACCCCCGCCCGGATTACACCGCGGTCGGAATTTTCTCATCGGCGGCTGGCGCGTGGCACACCGCCGAGGACCCGGTAGCGTCGCCTGCCGTGGGTTCACTCATCAAGAAGCGCCGCAAGCGCATGCGCAAGAAGAAGCACAAGAAGATGCTCCGGAGGACGCGTCACCAGCGCAAGTGACGGTCGGCGCGCTCGCGCCGCCCTCCTGCTGGTGAATCGCTGACGCTCAGCTCGGCGGCCGTCCTCAGACGGCCGGCACCGTGCTGACCACGCGCCCCGCGTCGGGGAACGCCCCCTCGACGAACCACGTGCTCCCGCTCCCGGCCAACCTCGGCTGCGCGCCCGTCGCGTCGCCGAGTTCGTCGCGCCATCGGGCGAGTTCGGGCGCTACGACGAGCGCGGCCGGCTCGAGATCGTTGCCGTGGTCGCCGGTCGGTCCGCCGAGTTCGTCCCACGCCCGGTACACCGCGGGGGTCGAACAGAAGACCGGCGGGGTGACCAGGGTGAGCGTGAGCGGCTCGAACGGCAAGGGTTCGACCTGCTCGCCGATGCCGCGGACCCGGGCGCGACCGCCGACGAGGCAGTAGGCGACATCGGCGCCGATCGCCGCCGCCGCATCGAGGTCGTCGAACCCCGCCCATCGCAGCATCGCGGCAGCATCCGACGATCCCCCACCGAGCCCGGCACCGGCCGGGATCTCCTTGTGGAGGGTGACGGCGGCGGTGCGGCCGACCAGCTGAAGCGCCCGCCGCACCAGATTGTCGTCGTCGGGCCCGACCGTCTCGGTGCCTTGGGGGCCGACCACGGTGAGCGAGTCACCGGGCACGACCTCGAGGGTGTCGTGGAAGTCGAGCGACACCATCTCGGCGTCGATCAGGTGGTAGCCGTCATCGCGCAGGCCCGTCATCCGCAGCGACAGCGTGAGCTTCGCCGGGGCGATCAGGGTCTCGGGCGGGAAGGCGTCCACCCGGGCAGGCTACGGTCCTCGCGATGGGACTGGGGACACATCCATTCGAGCCCGGACTGTGCGACGTCGGTGCCGGCAGCTACGCCTGGCTGCAGCCCGACGGCGGATGGGGGTGGTCCAATGCCGGATTGATCGTCGACGGCGACGAGGCCCTGCTGATCGACACGCTCTACGACGTCCCGCTCACGCAGGCGATGCTCGACGGGTTCGTCGCCGCGCTCCCCGGCGTGTCGATCTCGACGCTGGTCAACACCCACAGCAACGGCGACCACTGCAACGGCAACGAACTGTTGACGGGCGCCGAGGTACTGACCTCGGTGATCGCAGCGGAGGAGATGACCCGGGAGAACCCGGCGATGATGGTCGGGCTGCTGCAGAACGCCCCGGAGATGGGTGTCGTCGGCGAGTTCTTCGTCCACTGTTTCGGCGGCTTCGACTTCGCCGGGGTGAACCGTCCCGACCCGACCGCCACCTTCTCGGGCCAGACCACGCGAACCATCGGCGACACGGTCGTCGATCTCGTCGAGGTCGGTCCGGCCCACACCGGCGGCGACGTGCTGGTCCATGTCGCGGACCGGCGCACGGTGTTCACCGGCGACATCTTGTTCGTCGAAGGGCATCCGATCCTGTGGGCGGGCACCATTCCCGACCTCCTCGCCGCGCTGGACCAGATCGAAGCGTGGGAGCCCGAGACCATCGTCCCCGGCCACGGGCCCGTCACCGATCTCGACGGCCTCCGCGAGATCCGCAGCTACTACGAGTACTGCCATGCCGAAGCCCGTCGCTGTTTCGACGCCGGCATGGATCTCATGACGGCGGCCGACGACATCTCCCTCGACCGGTGGGCGAACTGGGGTGAGCCCGAGCGCATCGTCACCCTCCTCGACACCTGCTACCGCGAGTTCGATGGCCGGACCGAGGCGACTCCGATGGCGGAGCTCTTCGCGCTGATGGCGGCTCGCTGGGACGCGGCGCGAGGCTGACTCAGGCCTCGGCGAGCCGACCCCACGCCGCCACATCGAGCGTCTCGGGCCGGGCCTGCGGGTCGACACCCGCCGCTTCGATCTGCTCGACCGTCCGCAATCCTCCGAGCGACTTCCGGATCATCTTTCGGCGTTGGCCGTACGCCGCCCGCACGAGGGGTTCGATGCGGTCGAGCGGCGCCGCGACCGGAGGCTCGTCGTGGCGAACGATCCGCACCAGAGCGCTGTCGACCCGGGGGCGGGGGTGGAACACGGTCGGCGGGATCCTCGCCGGGATCGTCGCGGTGCCGTGATAGGCGACCAGCACGGAAGGGATGCCGATGGCGGGGTCGGGGACGGTCGCAGCCAGCCGTTCGGCGACCTCGAGCTGCACCATCACCAACATCTCAGAGATCTGAGGGACGTCGCGGAGGAGGTCGAGGATCAGGGGCGTCGCGACGTTGTACGGGAGATTGGCGACCAACCGCCAGCGAGGATGCGCGGCGAGGACCTCCGCCCACTCGACCTGCTGGGCGTCACCCTCGACGATGCGCACGTCGGCGTCGCCGACGACTTCCCGGAGGACCGGCACCAGCTCGGTGTCCATCTCGACGGCGGTCACCGATGCACCGACCTCGAGAAGCGCCAGGGTCAGCGACCCCAGCCCGGGCCCGATCTCCACGACGGGGTCGCCGGCCCCCGCGCCACTCAGCTCGGCGATGCGACGGACCGTGTTCGGGTCGACGACGAAGTTCTGCCCGAGGGCGCGGCGCGCTTCGAGACCATGGCGGTCGAGCAGGGCGCGCAGTTCGGTCGGTGAGTGGGTCACGCGGTCACGGAAGGTACCGGCCACAGGTCGGCCACGGGCCGCTCCCCTGCCGGTCGTACAGCGCCTGGGCCTGGGCGTCCTGATCCGCCACCGAGGCCGCAGCGGGGTCGACCCCGACGAGGGCGGGGTTGGCCCACCCCGCGACCCAGTCCCAGGTCGCCTGGGAGAACTGATACGCACCGCGGTACCGCCCGCCGGGGCTGAGGGCGTCGTAGCGCCCGCCCGACTCACACTGGCGCAGCGCCTCCCACTGCTCGGGGGTCGGCCCACCGGCCGGCGCCTCGGTGGTCGTCGTGGTGGGGTCGGTCGACCCGTCGCCCTCACCGCTTCCCTCGTCGGCCTCGGGTTGTGCCGCCGTGTTCGTCGTCGTGGGGGCGGCGGTCGTCGTCGTCCAGGCCGCGGTCGTGGTCGTCGGCGGCGCGGG
>CAZEML010000030.1:0-29735 GCA_964513285.1 uncultured Candidatus Nemicrothrix sp. | reverse complement strand
AGCTCCCATTCCCGCCACGGGGCGATCACCTTGATCTCCGGCGACAGGGCGTAGGCGCCGAGTTCGAAGCGGACCTGGTCGTTGCCCTTGCCCGTCGCGCCGTGGCTGATCGCGTCGGCGCCGTGCTCGGCCGCGATCTCGACGAGCCGCTTGGCGATGAGCGGACGGGCGATCGAGGTCCCGAGCAGATACTCGCCTTCGTAGATCGTGTTGGCCCGGAACATCGGGTACACGAAGTCGCGCACGAACTCCTCGCGCACGTCCTCGATGTGGATGTTCTCCGCCGGGACGCCCATCTCGAGCGCCTTGGCCCGGGCCGGCTCGACCTCTTCGCCCTGGCCGAGATCGGCGGTGAACGTGATGACCTCGGCGTCGTAGGTCTCCTGCAGCCACCGCAGGATGATGGAGGTGTCGAGACCACCGCTGTACGCGAGTACGACCTTCATGGTTGTTGTCTTCTTCCGTTTTCTTCGGTGGGTCAGGTGAGTCCGGCGAGCGAGCGGAGCTGCTCGGCCAGTTCGGCGCCGCCGGTCGATTCGGCCGCGACGATGATCAGGGTGTCGTCGCCGGCGACGGTACCGAGGATCTCGGCCATCCCGGCACGGTCGAGCGCCGATGCGACGACATGGGCGGAGCCCGGCGGCGTGCGCAGCACGACGAGGTTCGCCGAGTGGTTGACGTCGGCCACCCAGTCCGACATCACGCGCCGGAGATGATCCTCGGGCGCGATGCGATCGACCGGATGCTCGGGGATGGCGTAGACGGTCTCGCCGCCCGGCACCCGCACCTTGATCGCGCCGAGTTCGTCGAGATCGCGTGACACGGTCGCCTGCGTCGCGGCGAGTCCTTCCGCCTCGAGCAGGTCGGTCAACTGCCCTTGGCTGGTCACCGCGTGCTCCTCGAGCAAGGACGAGATCCGATGCTGACGCTGCGCCTTACTCATGGCTCGCCTCCGGCTCGTCTGCTCATGGCTCAACTCCGGCACGCCGGGCGCTCATCAGGCGTTCTCCTGGGCGAGCCAGGCGAGGGCGCCGCGGGCTGCGTGCATCCGGTTGGCGGCCTGGACCCAGATCCTCGACCGGGCGCCGTCGAGCACCGCGTCGGTGACCTCTTCGTTGCGATGGGCGGGCAGACAATGCAGGAAGATCGCGCCGGACGAACCCAGCGCCATCAGCCGCTCGTCGACCTGGAAGCCCTCGAAATCGCGCCGCCGCTGCTCGGCCTCCTCCTCTTGCCCCATCGAGGTCCAGGTGTCGGCGTAGATCGCGTCGGCGCCGGCGACGGCGTCCTCAGGGCGGTCGTGGACCGCGATCGACACCCCGGCCGTCGCGATGCGTTCGGCATCGACCTCGCTGAAGCCGTAGCCGCCCGGCGACGCGATCCGGAACGACATACCGGCGAGGCCCGCCGCCAAGGCCAACGACCGCGCCACATTGTTGGCATCGCCCACGTAGGCCACCGACCGGCCCTCGAGCTCGCCGAACTCACGGCGCATGGTCAACAGATCGGCCAGCGCCTGCAGCGGGTGGGCGGCATCGCTCAGCATGTTGACGATCGGCACGATGTCGAGCGCCGCCATGCGTTCGACGATCGAGTGGGCGAACACACGAGCGCCAACGACCTCATGGAAGCAGGCCATCGTGCGAGTGACGTCCTCGACGGTCTCACGCGTGTCAAAGCCGACCTCGTGGCCCTGGATGTAGACCGGATGACCGCCGAGCTGGACGACCGCCATCTCCATCGAGTTGCGGGTACGAGCCGACGGCTTCTCGAAGATCAGCGCCGCGCCCTTGCCGGCCAGGACCCGCGGGGTCTCCGCGGACGTCGCCAGGTCGAGGATGCGGCCGAGTTCGGCCGCGGACAGATCGTCGATCTCCAACAGGTGGCGCATCAGGCTTCCTCCAACACGGCGCTGATGATGGCGATCGCCTCCGCGATCTGCTCGTCGGTGATGATGAACGGCGGCGTCAACCGCAGCGCGGTCGGGGTCACACCGTTGACGACGAGGCCCCGGTCGAGACAGGCCCGGGCGACTTCGCCGCCCGTGCGACCGCCGAGGGCCTCGGGCGTGAGTTCCGCGCCGAGCAACAGGCCACGACCACGCACATGCGCCACGCCAGGGAGGGCCTCGAGCGCGGACCGGAGCGCAGCTCCCTGGGACCGGGCGAGGGCCGGCGCATCGATCCGTTCGAGCTCGGTGAGGGTCGCCCGCGCCGCGGAGAGGGCGAGGGGTTGCCCGGCGTAGGTCGAGCCGTGGTCGCCGGGACCGAACGCCTCGGCGACCTCGTCGCGCGCCCAGATCGCACCCACCGGCATCCCGTTGGCGATGCCCTTCGCCATCGTCACCACATCGGGCTGCACGCCCGAATGCTGGAAACCGAACCACTCCCCCGTCCGGGCCATCCCGGCCTGGATCTCGTCGAAGATCAGCAGGATGCCGCGCTCGTCACAGATGCGCCGCACGCCGCGCAGGTAGTCGTCGTCCGCGTCGTTCACCCCGCCTTCGGCCTGGATCGGCTCGAGGATCACCCCGCCGACCTCAGGGGTCAGGCTCCGTTCGAACTCGTCGAGATCGTTCCAGACCACGTGGCGGAACCCCTCGGGCAACGGCTGGAACGGCTCGTGCTTCTCGGGCTGACCCGTCGCCGCAAGGGTCATCAGGGTGCGGCCGTGGAAGCTCCGCAGGGTGCTCACCACCGCATGGCGGCCCCGCCCCTGGTACTTGCGCACGATCTTGAGCGCCGCCTCGTTGGCCTCCGCCCCGGAGTTCTGGAACAACACTCGGCCCGGGCCGCTGTCGATCAACCGACCGAGCGTCTCCGCCACCGGCGCCTGATGCTCGTTGGCGAACAGGTTCGACGTGTGGGTGAGCGTCGCCGCCTGCGCGGCGATCGCTTCGGTCACCGCCGGATGGGCATGCCCCAGCCCGGTGACGGCCAGCCCGCAGAGGAAGTCGAGATGGCGGTTGCCATCGACGTCCCACAGCTCCGCACCGCTGCCGCGCACGAAGCGGCGAGGCGGCGGACCGTAGTTGTTGATGAGCGGGCTGTGGTCGCCCGCCGCGCCATAGGCGGCTGCATGTTCGGCCATCGTCACGAGGGGCCTCCGGTGACTGTCTCGTCGCCCGAGGAGGGCGAACCGGTGACTGGTTCATCGATCACCGTTCCGGTGATCATGGTTCCGATGCCGGCATCGGTGAAGAGTTCGAGCAACAGCACGTGCGGGATCCGGCCGTCGAGCATGTGCGCCGACGTGGCGCCCGACTCGACCGCATGCACGCACGCCTCGACCTTGGGGATCATCCCGCCCGAGATCGTGCCGTCGTCGATATAGCCGCGGATCTCGTCGACGGTCGCCCGAGCCACGATCGAGCCGGGGTCATCGACGTCGGTCAACAAGCCCGGCACGTCGGTGAGATAGATCGCCTTCTCCGCGCCCAGCGCGCCCGCCAGTGCGCCGGCGACCGTGTCGGCGTTGATGTTGTAGGCCTGACCCGAGGCATCAGCGCCGATCGTCGACACGACCGGAATCATGTTCTCGCTCAGGAGCCGTTCGACGATGTTGGGCTGCACGCTCACGACATCGCCCACGAAACCCAGCGCCTCGTTGCGCGGCGCGGCGGTGATCAGCCCGCCGTCCTCGCCCGAGAGCCCGACGGCATAGGCGCCGTGCACGTTGATCGAGCCGACGATGTCGCGCCCGACCTTGCCGACCAGCACCATGCGAGCGACGTCGAGCGTCTCCGCGTCGGTGACCCGCAACCCGTCGACGAACTCGGTCTCCTTGCCGAGCCGGCCGAGGAGATCGCCGATCTGGGGTCCTCCGCCGTGGACGACGACCGGCCGCAGACCGACCGAACGCAAGAGCACGACGTCTTCCGCGAAGGTCTGGGAGAGCGCCGGGTCGACCATCGCGTTCCCGCCGAACTTCACGACCACGACGGCGTCGCGGAACCGCTGGATGTACGGCAGCGCCTCGACCAGCGCGCCGGCCCGGCGTTCGGGCGAGAAGCCCCGGTCCGGGAGCGTGTCGTCCACCTGATCGGTCATGACCGGTACCCCGCGTTGATCTCGATGTAGCCGTGGGTCAGATCACAGGTCCAGACCGTGGCCGAGCCGTCACCGACCCCGACGTCGACCCGCAGCTCGATCTCGGCCTCGAGCAAGTGCTCGGTCGCCCGCTCCTCGGAGTAACCCGTCAGCACCGCTCCCTCGGCGGTGACCTGCTCGGGCCCGATCCAGATCTCGAGCTTGTCGCGGTCGGCGGCTTGTCCGGCCTTGCCGACCGCCATGACGATGCGACCCCAGTTGGCGTCCTCGGCGGCGACGGCCGTCTTCACCAACGGCGAGTCGGCGATCGACCGAGCGATGGTCTCCGCCGCGGCGTCGTCAGCCGCTCCCGAGACCGTGACCGACACGAACTTGGTCGCTCCTTCGCCGTCCTTGACGATCTGGTGAGCCAGATCGAGCAGTACCGCATCGAGCGCTTCCTGGAACGCCGGGAGCCGGGGATCGTCCGCGTCATGGAGATCGTCGTCGATCTGCTCGCCCGTCGCGAAGAGCAACACCGTGTCGCTCGTGGAGGTGTCGGAGTCGACGGTGATCCGGTTGAAACTGCGCTTCACGCCGGCCTCGAGGCACGACTGCAGCAGCGTGGGTTCGACCGGCAGGTCGGTGAACACGAACGCCAGCATGGTCGCCATGTCGGGAGCGATCATTCCGCTCCCCTTGGCGACGCCGACGACATGGCTCACCGCGCCTTCGATCCGTCGGGCCGAACCCTTGCTGAACGTGTCGGTGGTGCGGATGGCACCGGCCGCCGCCTCCCACCGGTCCGCACCGCTCGCATCGATGGCCGCGGTGAGCTTGGGGAGCTCGACGGAAAGGGCCTCGTCGGGCATGGGTTCGCCGATCACGCCGGTCGACGCGATGTAGACCTCGTCGGGAAGCACCCCGAAGCCGTCAGCGACGGCGTCGGCGGTCAACTGCACACTCGCCGCCCCCGCCGACCCGGTGAAGGCGTTGGCATTCCCGGCGTTGCAGACGACAGCCCGGGCGGTGCGGGGACCGTCGGCGAGCAGCTGCTTGCACCAGTCGACCGGCGCCGACGGGCACAGGCTCGTGGTGAACACACCAGCCACCGTCGTGCCCTCGGCCAGCTCCGCGACGAAGAGGTCGTCCCGATCGGCGTACCGCAGCGAACCGGCATGGGTGCCGAGCGCGACGCCGGCGAGCGGCGGAAGCTGCGGGAACGCGGCGGGGGCGAGAGGCGAGACGGCGTCGGTCACGAGAGCTCCCTACGGGTACATGCCCGCGATGGCGAGGCCGGTCTCCTCCGGCAACCCGAGTGCGAGGTTGGCGCACTGGACCGCCTGACCCGACGCGCCCTTGACGAGATTGTCGAGGGCGGCGAGCACCATCACCCACCCGGTGCGGGGGTCGACCCGGGCCGTCATGTGGCACGTGTTCGACCCGAGCGTCGCCTTGGTCGACGGCGACCGGTCGCTCACGACCATGAACGGCTCGGGATCGTACGCGTCGTGCAGACACGCCATGACGTCGTCGGTGGTCAGATCACCGGTCGGGCGGGCGTAACAGGTGGCCAGGATGCCCCGGTTCATCGGCGCGAGGTGCGGGGTGAAGATCAGCTGGGCGTCGACGCCGGCGGTCTGCCGCAGCACCATCTCCATCTCGGGGGTGTGGCGATGGTTGAGCAGTCCGTAGGCGCTGAAGTCCTCGTCGACGGCACAGAACGTGGTGTGGGGCTTCGGCGGCCGCCCCGCACCGCTGAGACCGGTCGCGGCGTCGACGATGATGCCGCTCGGCTCGATCAGCCCCGCCTTCAACAGCGGCGCGAGGCCGAGGACCGCGGTCGTCGGGTAGCACCCCGGCACGGCGACGAGTTCGGCACCGGACAGCTCGGCCCGGTAAAGCTCGGGGAGACCGTACGCGAAGTCGTCGAGCAGCTCGGGCGCGGAATGCTCGTCGCCATACCACTGCGGGTAGAGCGCGGGGTCGTCGAGCCGGAAGTCCGACGCCAGGTCGACGATGTGCTTGACCTGGCCCCGCAGGCCCGGCACGACCGGCTGGCTCGCCCCGTGGGGCAGACCGAGGAAGACGAGGTCGGCGTCGGCGATCAGCTCGTCGTCGTAGGCGGCGTAGCTCAGATCGCCGTAGGCGGCCGCGAGCGACGGGTAGAGGTCGGCGACTCGGTTGCCCGCCTGGGTGTCGCCGGTGGCGGCGACGACCTCGAGTTCGGGGTGGGTCGCGCAGATGCGCAACAGTTCTGCGCCGGTGAAGCCGGACGCGCCGATGATGGCGACCTTGTGCATGGTGCCACCCTACGGGCGATCGTATGGTTATGCAACGATTTGCATAGATCGCGCAGCGCCAGGCGCCGGCGACGCTCGATCAGACCTTCTTGCGAGGAACGTCGGCGTTCTTCAACATGTTGCCGTCGGCGTCGAAGATGCCCGCCTTGGAACCCAGCGACAACGGGTTCGCCGCGAAGAGGTCCTCCCGGTTGATGACGACCCACTTGTAGCCGGGAAGCTTCTTGGCCCGCTTGAACGCCGGCTTCAGGTCGCCCTGCTCCGCGGCGATGATCACCGCGCCTCGCTCACACACCAGGTCGGCGTCGCCCGACGGGTCGGGGGTCGCCTCCAGGTTGGCCGTGGCCGCAGCCGTGAGGCCTTCACGATCGAGTCGAGCCATCGTCACTCCTCCGCAGTCAGGATGGCGACCGCGGCCGCCATCGCCTCATCGGCCTGAGGCCCATCGGCCTCGACCGTCGCTTCGCTCCCGGTCTTGGCGCCGAGTGCGAGCACGCTCATGATGCTCTTGGTGTCGGCGGTCTTCTCACCGACCTGGATCTTGACGCTCGAGTCGAAGCCCTTCATCGCCTCGACCAGTTCAGCCGCAGGACGCGCGTGCAGACCCTGGGAGCTGGTGATCACCACCGTGGTCGTGACCTTGCTCATTCCTCTTCCTCGTCATCGTCGTGGTCGACCGGTTCGGTCAGGGTGGTCAAGATGAGGTCGGCGTCGCCGGTCTGGGCCAGCTCCTCGCACTTCTCCTCGTCCTGGAGCACCTCGGCGAGCTGCGAAAGCACTTCGACGTGTTCTTCGCCGGTCGCTGCGAGGCCGACCACGAGATACGCGGTGCCCGCGCCCCAGTCGACGCCGCCGGGGAACTGCCCGACGACGATGCCGGTCGAGCGGATGTGCTCCTTGCTGGCGAGCACGCCGTGCGGCAAGGCGACGCCATTGCCGAGATAGGTCGACACGGTCGCTTCTCGCTCGAGCATGCCGTCGATGTAGTCCTCCCCGACCGAACCTCGTTCGACCAGGCGACCACCGACGACCCGGATGGCTTCCTCCATCGAGGCAGCCACACAGCCGATCATGACGTCCTCGACACCGAGGACGTCGAGCACGTTGCCAGACATCAGAACGCCGACTCGACCGAGCCGCCCGACTTGAGCGTCTCGACGAGCTGTTTCACGGCCGGGTCGTTCATGAACAACGTGAACGGCACGATCGCCGCACCCGGAACCTTCTCGGCGGCCTGACCGGCCAGTCCTTTGTGAACGACGACGATGTCGGCCTCATCGGTCAGCTGACCGACGGGACAGTGCACGACGTTCATGTCGAGCTTCGCCTTCTTCACCATCTTCTTCAGCTGGTTCGCCCCCATCAGGGAACTCCCCATGCCGGCCTCACACGCAAAGACGATCAGCTTCACGTCCTCAGCCGACTTCGACACACGGTCGCTCACAGCACTCCTTCGAGATCTACTCAGACGTCAGAGCCTCGCAGAACGAGGCTCCGGACAGGGTTCACCCCTGTCCCCGAAGGGCCTCTGGCGGGTCGGACAACGGACCCGCCAGAGGCCCCGGAGGCCCGGCCGAGAGTTGCCGGGCCTCGGGGGGTCACTCAGGCTTCGGTGCCGGGGACATCCGGCATGCCGGCCATGGCATCGCCGAGTGACACGTCGTCGTCGGTGTCGGTCATGTCCCTCACCGGGAAGAGCCTCAAGAGGATCGTTCCGACGAAGAACGCAGCCGCCGCACCCACGGCCATGCCGAGGTAGACGCCGATCGCCGGACCAGCTTCAGACGGTGTGAAGCTGATGTAGGCGAAGATCGAGCCTGGCGACGGCGGACCGGTCAGACCCGCATCGAAGATCGTGAAGATGATGTCGGCGGAGATACCGCCGGCCCACATCGCACCGATCATGACGGGGTTCATGAGGACGTACGGGAAGTAGACCTCGTGGATGCCACCGAAGAAGTGGATGACGATCGAGCCGGGAGCCGACAGCTTGGCGAGACCGCTACCCGCAGCCCAGTAGCTGAGGAGCAGACCGAGGCCGGGGCCAGGGTTCGACTCGAGCATGTAGTACACCGAACGGCCGGACTCGGCGACGTCGGCGGTGCCGAGCGGCGTGAGCACACCGTGGTTGATGGCGTTGTTCAAGAACAACACCTTGGCGACCTCGATCGGGATGTCGGCGAGCGGAAGCAGGCCGGCATCGTCGATGCCCTCCACGGCGTTGCCGAAGGCGTTGGCGATCTCCGCGAAGACCGGACCGACGATCAGGTAGCCGAGGCAGGCCAGCACCAGGCCGGCGATGCCCTGTGAGAAGTTGTTGACGAGCATCTCGAAGCCCGCCGGTGTGCGGTCCTCCAGCTTCTCGTCGATCTTCTTCATCACCCAGCCAGCGAGCGGGCCGATGGCCATGGCGCCCATGAACTGCGGCGGCTGAATCGTCAGCACCGTGCCGTCATCAGCGGTGAGCTCACCCTGTGAGGTGATGATGCCGAACACGGCGATGGCGGCGAGAACGCCACCACGATGACCGTGGATCAGCTTGCCACCGGTGTAGGCCACCAGGGTCGGCAGCAGGTAGACGATCATCGGTCCGACCATGTCGGAGAAGTCCGACACCCAGTCAGACGTCTCGGTGTCGCCGACACCCAGCTCTCGGAGCCATCCCGTTGGGATGAAGAGTGCGGTGATCAAACCCCAGGCGATAAACGCCCCGATGTTCGGGATCACCATGCTGGACAAAAAGCCGCCCAGACGTTGGATACGTGCAAGCATGCGCGGGTCCTCCCCCCCTTGTTAAACGCAGCGCCAGCTTCGGCGCGATTCCTTCCCAGGACCACTCCCAGAACGGCGGTGGCCGCTTGTGACAAAAGCCACGCGGCGTGGCACGCCTGTCATGCGTGGGCGCCGACCGCTCGGACGTCGCTCGCCGACATCAGCGGACTGACCACCACGACCGGCGCGACGGTCTCCTTGACCGGCACGGTCGTGATCACGAGATCGAAGTCGCTGTGGTCGAGGGCGTCGTAGCCCGACTCCGACAACACCTCGACGAGGTCGAACTCGGGAAACTCGGCCTGCACACGCGAGACCAACACCCATGCGGTCGCCATGCCGCTCGGGCACACGACACAGACGCGACGCCTCGGCCGGAGCCGGGCGCGTTCCATCGCGCCGCTGAGATACATCGTCAAGAAGCCGACCTCGTCCTCGGCGATCGGCTCGCCCATCGCGTCGCCGATCAAGCGGCCGAGGTCCTGGGCGACCACGTGGACGTCGGGATAGCGGGCCCGAACCTCGGCGAGGAGCGGGTTGTGCACGGGCAGACCGTGTCGCAGACGGATCGCCAGCCGCTCGAGATGGGCGGCGAGGCCGGCGCGGAGCTCGGCGTCGTCGCCGAGGGCCGCGTGCAGCTGGTCAGCGGCCTCAGCCAGCAGCTGATCGACCAGCTCCTCGTCGAGGGTGACGATCGGCGTGCTGCGCTGCACCGTGTCGAGACCGAGCCAGTACTCGGCGATGCCGGCGACGTCCGCGGGCGCGAGTGGGTCCGGCGTGAGCGCGTCGAGGTCGGGCATGACCGCCATCACCGTGTCGGCGGCCGGATGCTCGAGCACCGACCGCTGCAGCCCGGCCTCCAACTCGACGCTGTGACCGCCCTCGGCGCGCATCAACGTGACCGCGACGAAGAGCGAGAACACCGACTCCCCTGACCCCGCAGCCAACCGCTGCGCCAAGGGGGTGTCTCGGATGACCCGCCCGACCTCCCGAAGGGGAAGGTCGTCGAGGCGCTCTCGGAGCCCGATCGGTACGCGGGCGCTCAGGCTCTCGAGGTCGTCGCCGTCGTCTCGGACGCAGGCCTGGAGGAGCCCAGCAGGGAGCGCTTCGAGCAGCAGCTGCACCATCACTTGACGCACGCGCCGCTCCGTCCCGAGCGCACCCACCCCCTTGCCCGGGCGGCGGACGACCGCCAGGCCGTTGCGTTCGAGCCAGGGCTCACACAACTGGAGGTCGCGGCGGGCTGACGTCTTCGACACGCCCAGGTCGTCGTGTAGCTGATCGAGCGACACCAGATCCGGGAACGCCCACAGCAGGTCCGCGATGAGCAACCGGGCGCGCTCCTCGGGCGCATAGACCCGAGGCGCTTCGGAGCGAGACCGGAGGTCGTCGACGATGGCGGCGCGAATGTCGGGTTCGGCGACGATCACGATGCCGGACCCGCGGCGCTTCTCCAGGACGGCGCCCCAGCCCCGGAGATAGTTCTCGACAGCGTTGAGCCGGTACCGGACGATCCGTTGGCTGAGCCCCAGATCGGCGGCGAGGTCGGCGGTCCGCCTCGGTTCGGCTTGGTCGAGCAGCCAGCGAACGATACGGATGATGCGACTGTCGAGCGGCGCACTCACGAGCTGGCGACCCACTGATCGATCGCCCGTCGTGCCTCCTCGGCGTCGGCGGCGGCCAACGCCGCCTCCAAGGCCTCATGGCCTCCGGCGGGGTCGAGATGGTCGACCCCCGACTTCCGTGCGTTGACCAGCGGCGCGGAGACCGAGAGCTTGTCGATCCCCATCGCCGCGAACGCGGCGGCCGCGAGCGGGTCGGCGGCGGCGAGCCCACACACCGACGACGACACACCTGCAGACCGGGCCGCCGTCGCCGTGAACATGCACAGCGCGAGCACCGACGGATGCATCGGATCCTGCAGATGGCTCAACGGCCCGTTCATGCGATCCGCGGCGAGGGTGTACTGGGTGAGATCGTTGGATCCGATGCTGACGAAGTCGACGTGGGGCATGACCGCGTCGGCGACCAGGGCGATCGCGGGGACCTCGACCATGATCCCGATCGGCGGCACGGCGTGGTCGACGCCCTCGGCCACCAACCCCGCGGCGATCTCCTCGATCCAGCCCCGCAGGTCGATGATCTCGGCCACGGTCGAGATCATCGGCAACATCAGGTTGATCGGCCCCACCGCGGCCGCCCGCAGCGCAGCACGAACCTGGGTCTCGAACAACGCCGGGTGCGAGCGATAGATGCGAGCACCCCGCAGGCCGAGGAACGGATTCTCCTCTTCGGGGACATCGACACAGTCGGCGGGCTTGTCGCCACCGATGTCGAAGGTTCGCACCGTGACCGGATGCTCGAACGCCGCAGCCGCCTTGGCGTACAGGGCGTACTGCTCCTCCTCGGAGGGCGCGTCGGAGCGGTCGAAGTAGAGGAACTCCGTCCGCAACAGTCCGATGCCGTCAGCCGCTTCCTCGATGGCCCGCTCGACATCGCCTTCGCTCGCCGCATTGGCGGCGACGTGCATCGCCCGGCCGCCGAACCGCACGGCTCGGCCGCGGTACTCCGCCGCGAGCGCGACCGCCGCCTGATGGGCCTCGGCTCGGGCCTCGAAATCGGCGACGATGTCGGCGCCTGGCTCGAGCACGATCTCGCCGGTGGCACCGTCGAGCGCCACCGAACTCGCACCGTCGATCGCCGCCATCAGGCCCTCCGCGCCGACCACCGCCGGGACGCCGAGGGCGCGGGCGATGATCACGACGTGGCTGGTCGGGCCACCGGTTTCGGTCGCGAAGCCCAGCACGACCGCGGGGTCGAGTTGGGCGGTTTCGGCCGCCGTCAAGGAGTCGGCGAGCAACACGACCGGCTCGGTGAAGTGCGTGAGGTCGGCACTCTCGACGCCGGCGAGCAGGCGACGGACGCGAGCGGCGACCTCCCCGATGTCGTCGGCTCGTTGGGCGAGGTAGGGGTCGTCGAGCCCGCTCAGCATCGCCATGAGGGTGTCGGCGGCATCGGTCACCGCCGCGTCGAGCGACGAGCCGGCGTCGAGTCGTTCGAGGATCCCGTCGACGAGCATCGGGTCGCCGGCCATCAACGCCTGAGCGCCGACGACCTCGGCGGCCTCGTCGCGGCCGGCGGATCGAAGCTGCGCCGCCAGCGCGCTGAGGTCGGCCTCGGCCGTCTCGGCCGCCGATCGGACGGCGGCGTGGGGATCGTCGAGCTCGGGCAGCGTCGGGACCGCGAGGGTCACCGACACGACG
The DNA here is from genome assembly GCA_964513285.1 of uncultured Candidatus Nemicrothrix sp. Lineage (GTDB taxonomy): Bacteria > Actinomycetota > Acidimicrobiia > Acidimicrobiales > Aldehydirespiratoraceae > UBA11606. The sequence continues at coordinate 17,369 of CAZEML010000030.1, read as the reverse complement.
GGACCGTGGACGGCTCCCGCCGAGACGCCGAGGCCGTTGACCGTGGTTTCACCAGGCATCGGGCAGGTCCTTTCGAAGGGTGTCGTAGAGCGATGCCCACGACACGAGCGACACGGCGGTTCCCGCGAGCAACAGGACGTACATCAGGGCGATCGTCCCCGCGTTCAGCGCGAACCCGATCGGCAGGATGCACAAGAAGAGCAAGAAGCCGAAGAGCGCCGTGAGCGCGAACATGGCGATGCGCCGTTTGTCGCCGATGCGCACGCTGGTGCCGAGCGCCTTGAGCCCGCCGAGGTCGGGACGGTCCACGAGGACGAAGCCGTAGAAGGCGTAGAAGACGAACACGAAGATCGCGGGCAAGACGAAGAAGTTCAGGCCGAGCAGGATCCCCGCCCAGAACCAGAAGGTGCCGACGAACATCGCCCGGAATCGACCCAGATCGGCGAACGGCTCGCCGAGCACGATCGGTTCGTCGCGGGCCGCCCGGAGGGCATAGACGCATGCCGGATACGCCGCCGCGCCGGCCAGGACGAGCCCGACCAAGTTCAGCGCCAGACCGCCCACCACATCGCTGTTGCCGAGCGAGATCTGCTCCGCGTCGGCGATACGCGACTGACCGACGAACACGAACGGCGACGACAGCAGGAACGGCAACAGGGTGCCGAGCATCAGCGCGACCGGCGCCCGTCGGAACCCTTCGATCCCGTTCACGATCATCTGCGACGGCTTCAACGGGAACGGCTCGACCGCGGGTTTCCCGGCGTCGAGCGCTCGCTTCGGCTTCGGAGGCGGCGGCTGCTTCCGCGACCCCTTGTTCGACTTCGTCATCCTGTGTCCTCCCCCAAGGATTCGGTTGTCACGACAGGTCTGAGTTCAACGGCCGCCCGATCAGCATCGCTCACGACCGCACCAGCCGTCATGGCCGAGCCGACGGTCGCTCGTCCGAACGCCAACGCGCTGCGAAGGGCGGGCTCGGCGGCCGGCCCCCCACACAGGAACCCGGTGAGCAGCGCATCGCCGGCCCCCACCGTGTTGACGACCCGATCGACGGGAGCCCGCCCCACCCACGCACCTTGGGCGTTGACCAGAACGGCACCGGCGGCACCGAGGCTCACCAGTACATTGCGCCACCCTCGGCGAACGAGGTCGCCGGCGACGTCGACGAGGTCGCCGTAGGTCTCCAGCTGGTCCTCGACGAGTTCCTCGAGCTCTTCGCGGTTCGGTTTCACGACGAGGCACGGAACGTCGAGACAGGCCCGAAGCGCCGGCCCGCTCGTGTCGAGCGCCAGACGTTGTTCCGGCCGCTCCAGCTCCGCGGCGAGCCGAGCGAAGAAGGCGAGGTCGACGCCGGGCGGCAGGCTTCCGCACGCGGCGACGGTCGCGGTGCGATCGCTCGCGGCGGCTCGCAGCATCGAACCGAGCAGCTCGACCGGCAGGGTCGCACCGGCCTCGTTGATCTTCGTGGTGGTGCCGGCGTGATCGAGCACCGTGATGTTGCGTCGGATGGGGTCGGTGCGCTCGACGACCTCGATCGGGACACCGACGGCGCCGAGCTCCGCGGTGAAGACCGCGGCGTCGGCCGGGTTGGCGGGAACGACCGCGGTGGCGGCGAACCCGTTCGCGACGGCGTTGCGAGCGACGTTGACGCCCTTCCCGGCCGCTGCGGTCGTGACCGTGTGCGCGCGGTTGACCGCGCCGACGTCGAAGGCTTCGACCGCGTAGGTGTGATCGAAGCTCGGGTTCGGGGTGAGGGTCCGGATCACTCCGCCGCCACGCCGTACTCGGCGTGCAGCACTCGCTCGGCGGCTTCGGTCCATTCCCCGTTCGGACCGAGTTCCGCCGCGACGTCGGGAGCGACGTCGGCGAGCTCACCGAGACCGGTGAGCGGCACACCCGTGACCTGGGGGAAGATCAACACCTTGCCGGCGAACCGGCCTTCCATGACGGCCTGGATCCCGTCTCGTCCCGCCTCGATGCCACCGATCGCCGCGAGGTTCAGCGACGGGGTCAGCGATCCATCGAGCGCCTTCGCCAGGACCGAAGCCTGATCGGCGACCGATGAGCCCGACGTGCCGGTGAACTGTGCGTTCGACAGATAGACCTGGCTCATGTCGAGCGGACCGTAGGTGCCGTTCGCGATGCCGGCGAAGAACACGAGCATGCCGTCGTCGGCCATCAGGCGACCGGCGTCGGCCATGACCGGCGCAACCGGAACCGAGACCACCACGTCATCGGCGCCGCGGCCATCGGTGAGTTCGTCGATGACCGACCGGGCGTCGTCGGTCGTCGGGTCGACGACGACCATCTGCTTGCCCTTGGCATCGGCCAACGGCTGCAGCGTCGCGACGAGGACCGCCATGCGATCCTTGTCCGGGTCGATGCACACGAGCGTGTCGGGCCCGTCGGCCATCTCGATCGACCGCTGGATGTGCATCTGCCCCATCGGACCGGCCGCGCCGACGAATGCGGCGACGCCACCAGTGCGGAGGTCGGCTCGGTTGCGGTCTTCGCCGTAGGCCGTCTCGATCGTGGTCGAGTCGGTGCCCACATAGGCGGTGTAGTGATAGTGCAGGCGACCGAAGTCGATGTCGGGATCGCCATCGAGGGGTTCGGTACCCACCAGGTTCATCGTGCCGCGGAAGGCGATCAGCTTCGCCGCCTCGGTCACGAGGTCCGCGGCGCTCGGGGCGAGCATGATGATGTCGTCGAACCCGGTGTCACCGGTGTGTCGGGCGCCGAACGCCGCGACCTCGGCCGGCGTGACCTGGTCCTCGAACGTCACGGCGATCTCACCGGCGGCCGCGGCGATCTGCGACTGCAGATCCGCCGAGGCGCCGGTCACCACGATCGACCCGGCGGCGGACAGGGACCCCCCGAAGTCGTAGGTGGTTTCGTCTGCGGGGTCGGCGATCACCCAACGGGTACCGCCATCGAGCGGGTCGAGTCGGCGGCGCTGGGTGTAGGCCGCCTCCACACAGGCCCACGGTTCGCTCAGCGCGGCGGACGCATACCCGATCTCGTCGGTCACGGGGATCACGTACGCCCCCTCGTCGCCCTCGAGCACTTCTGATCCGATCAGGTGGTACTGAATCAAGCCGCCCGGAATCGTGTAGCCGTAGGCCGTGCTGACCCCGTCGACGTGGATGTCGGGCTGGATCGCGAGCCGTTGACCGGGCGAGTACTGGTCGGCGAGCTCATCGCCCACCGCGATCACGGTGACCGAAGCTTCGTGACCCAAGCGGGTCGGCTCGACCGACAGGTCGCGGCCGTACAGCTTCGGGTGATCGCCGCCGAGGCGGATCAGCTTCACGTCCGAGAAGCACAGACCGACCGCATCGACTCGCACCAGCATCTGGTCCGCAGCCATCGCCGGCACCGCGATCGGTTCCGGGGCACCATCTCGGCCCACGGCTTCGATGCCGACGCCGTAGGTGTTCCACCCCAGATTGGGCTCAGGTACCGCTGCCATCGAGTTCCCCCACTTCCCGGGACGGCACACGCCGCCTCAGTACGCCCCGATGGTGGACAGCACGGGTGGCACGGACAACTCGCAGATTGACGCTGAACCCCAGTGACAATGATGGTTCGCCTGCCCGCATTGTCAGAGCGGGCTCACTCGACCACTCGCGAGCTCGCTCCGCTCACTCGACCACTCGCGAGCTCGCTCCGCTCACTCGATGCCGTGCTCGAGGGCGTAGCGCATCAACTCCTGCTTCTTGTTGAGATGGAGCTTGTCGAGAATGTTCCGGGTGTGGTTTTCGACCGTCTTGGCCGAGATGAACAGTTCCTCACCGATCTCGCGATACGTCAGGCCCCGGGCGACGTACTGCAACACCTCACGCTCGCGCTCGGTCAGACCACCCGTCGGCGCATCGGAACGCTTCAAACGCCGGAACTCCACCAGCACCAGCGATGCCAACGACGGCGAGAACACCGGCTCGCCCCCGGCGGCCCGCCGGAGCGCGTCCCGCAGCTCGTCCGAACTCGTCGACTTCGTCAGATAGCCGAGCGCCCCCGCCGCCACCGCATCGAGCACGTCGCGCTCGGCCTCCGAGACCGTGAGGATCACCACATTGGTCGCGTCGCCCCGCTGTTGGGCGACCCGGAGCCCACCACCCTCGGGCATCTGCAGATCGCAGAGACACAGATCGGGAGCCAACTCGTCGATGCGCTCGATGGCCTCGGCCGCATCCGCGGCCGATCCGACGACCTCGAACTCGTCGCCCAGGTCGGCCTTCAGGCCCGACACCCAGATCGGGTGATCGTCGGCGATCACCACCCGGATCGGTTCGCTCATGGCACCCAGAGTTGCACGTCGGTGCCCTTGCCAGGCGAACTCCGCACGGTCGAGCTGCCGCCCACCTCGGCCAGCCGAGCCTCGATCGAGCCGTCGATGCCCGCGCCGGTTCGGGGCGCGTCGACGTCGAAGCCGACACCGTTGTCGTGCACCGAACACACCACTCCCCCGCGCTCGTCGTCGGGCTCGGCATACAGCGACACCCGGGTCGCCGCCGCGTGTTTCGCTGCGTTCGTGAGCGCCTCCATCGCGGCGCCGGCCAGCGCCGAGCTGACCACGGGGTCGCGTTCGGGGAGATCGGCGGCCAGGACCGCGCCGATTTCGATCTCGTGCCGTCGAGCGACGGTGTCGACCGCCTGCCGGAGTTGGACCGTCAACGACTCGTCGGTCGGCGCCGGGTCGAACAGGTGCGCTCGCAGATCTCGCTCCTGATCCCGGGCGAGGGCGATCAGCTGCTCATCATCGCTTCGCCGTTGAATCACGGCGAGCGTCTGGAGCACGCCGTCGTGGAGGACCCGAGCCATCTCCGCTCGGGCCCGGGCGATCGAGATCTCGCGGGCGGCCTGACGCATCACGGAGGCGACCGATGCCGCGGCAAGCGCGGCCAACACCATCAGGGCGGCCTTGGAGTAGCTCGACGTCGTCCCCCACTGCTGCGCCCCCTTCAGCCACGACTCGCCGATGGTGCTCGCCGCGGCGAGTCCGACGGCGGTGATGGTGCCCCAGACCACGCCGGCCGCGACCGCGACGGCGATGATGCTCGCCGACGGCCACGCCCACCCGAGCGACTGGTCCCGCGTCGCCTCGAACACATGGGTCTCGAACAGCAGAAGGCCGGCGGCGACGGCGATCTCGGCCAGCAGCAGTGGCGAACCCGCCGACAACGGTCGGGTCCGCGCCTGGACGGTGGTGAGCGCGGTGACCAGCAGGGCCGCGCCGAGGAGCACTGCTGCGAGCCACCAGCGGGTGACCTCATCGCGCTGGAGCACCACGCCGATCGCCGCCCATCCGAGCGCCAACCACCGGAACGCGACCAGACCTCGAGCGAGCCCATGGTCGAGGGTCTCGGGGGCACTGGCCATCGCCGTCACCCTATGGAGGTCTCGGCCATGGCGTCGGCATCCCGGCGTTCGAGCACGATCGCGGCCGACACCGCGGCGGCGCCACCGACGAGCAGCCAGCCCCAACTCTCGACGCCGACCGAGCGGTCAAGCAGGTCGAACGTGGCCGCGGCTACCGCGACCGGACCGGCGACGACCAGGGTCGATCGGTCGCCGGCCCGGCCGGCCACCACGGCGACCGCCACCGCGACGGCCCCGAGGATGGCGGTGTGGGCGGAGAGACCGTCGTCGACCCGCCCGCCGATCGCGATCGCCGCGGTCGCCGCGAGGCCGGTGAGGTTCGCTGCGGTCCGAGCGACGCCGACATGGACCGCGCCGGCGACGGCCAGCCACAACAGGGGCACGACGTAGAGGTCGACGAGTTCGATCTCCGCAGCGCGGAGACCGGCCACCCAGGTCGTCGCGACCGCCGCCCCGACGAGGGCGAGGTACGGCTGCACCGACGTCGCTCCCGAGGAGCGGTGCACCCAGGCGAGTTCGAGCCCGGCCGCGACCGAGAGCGCCAGCCCGAGCGCGAACGCCACCACGGGCGAGGTCGCCGACAGGGCGAGTGGCCCCATCAGGGCCAGGGTGCGCAAGACGAACCCGGCAGCCGGCTGCACTCGGCCGAACATCAGACCTGCGGACCACCAGAGGACCGAGACGACTGCCACGGCGGGGGCGTCACTCCAGGCGGTGCTGCCGGCACCGACCGCCAGCGCGCCATGGACCAGGACCGTCAGCAGGCCGATCGCGACGAGTGGCTCCTCGGCGGTCGATGCCCGCCGGACGGCGCCGACGACGAGCACGATCGCCGCCCACGCGGCCACGGCGACCGCTGCCCAGTCATCCGACGGAAGCACCAGCAGCGGCGCCAGTGCGGCCGCGGTGAGTGCGGTCGCGGTCGCCCCTCGGCGAGGAGTGGCGACCGCGAGCAATGCGCCGATCAACACTCCAGCCCCCAAGAGCCGGGGATCATCGGAGGCGAGATGAACGGTCGCCGCCCCGGCCACGACGAACCCGGGGAGGGCAGGCAGCCAGGCCTGCGCGCCGCGCCGGACCTGACCCACGACCCAGGCCGCAGCGACCACGCCGGCGGTGATCGGGGTTTCGGCCACCAAGCCGGGTTGCTCGATGAGCAGCATCCATGAGCCCCCTGCCACGACGGCGGTCATCACGACCAGCGCGGCTTCGTTGACGCGCTCGATCGTTTCGCCGACCGCCGGGGCGAGTCGGAGTCGCCGAACATCGACCAGCTCCACCAGTCCGATCAGGACGGCGACGGCCAGCAGGCCCACGTGGCTCGGCGGATCGGCGGTCGCCCACACCTCGAGACCCGTCGTCAGGGCCACTCCGACGGCGGCCACACCGATCCGCGGAGCGCGATCCCGAACCGCGACGACCACCAGCGCACCGACGGCGAGCACGCCGGTACCAAGGGCGACCGACAACGGTGCCGGCGTGATCAGGCCGATCTCGCGGAGGGTGCCCATCCCGGTGAACACGACTTCGTCGAACACCCGACCGGCCGGGGCGAGTCCCGCGACGACCGCCCAGGCCACAGCGACCCGCCGGTCCCGACGGTCGGTGACCACGCCGCCGGTGATGAGGGCGAGCCCGGCCAGCAGCAGCGGGCCATGCACCTCGAACTCCGCGGCGACACCCGCCGCAGTGAGCACGCCACCGATCCCGATCGCGAGATCGCCGGCAGCTGACGGGAGCCGTTGCCGCAGCACCGCGCCCACCGCCGCCGTCACCGGCCCGGCGGCGACCAGCGCGGTGCGCCAACTCCCACCGGTGACGATCACGGCAGCTGCGGTGTCGATCGGCACCATCGCCGCGACGAGCACGTCGAGCATCTGGGCGGTCGACGGAGCCAGCCGCCGGATCTGCCCGGTCAGCACGACCAGCACGCCGGAGGCCACGAGCAGCGAGCCCAAGCGGGCGCCGGGGCCGAAGAACTCCCATCGAGCGCTGACGACACTGATCGCCGCGGCCAACAAGAGCGCGGCCCCGACGCCACCGAGCAGGCGGGCGCCGAGATCGGCGGGACGGGTCGTCGCTGTCATCGGCCGACCTCCTCACGGGCGGGGGCGCTCAGCACCATGCGACCGACCACGAAGACGGCGATCGAGCCGACCATCGCCGCCGAGCCGGACCCGGCCGTCCAGAGCTTGAGCAGCGACGACACGGCGATCACGGCCAGGGTCATCGACGGCCACCCGCCGACCCAACTGCGAGCCGGGGCCAGCAGCGACCGACGCTCGACGCCGCTGACGGCGGCGACGATCACGGCGAGGAACAGCGTCGACAGGCCGAGGATCGGGAGCTTCTGCACCCACCAGGCCGCGGTGCCGATCGAAGCGGTCGGGAGCAGCCCGAGCTGCCAGATGATCGCGACGGCACCGATCGCGGCGGTCATGTGCCAGAGGTAGATGGTCATCGCCATCGAGTTGGCGGCGACGACGGCGGCCCAGGCCTTGGTGTTGCGCTCGAGGAAGCGAGTGATGGCCGGCGCCGCGGCGAGCGCGGTGGCGCTGTGGGCGATACCGAAGACCACGAGCGCGACCGACGGCGGGTGGGTGGGCGAGAGCTCCATGCCGGGGATGTGGATCATCGAGACCGGGAACGGTCCGAAGACGGTCATCGCGATCAGCGTCGTCCACGCGCCCGCCGCGACGGCGACGAGACGACGACCGGTCGGCAGATGCCCGTCACGCCACGCGAACCCGGCGACCTGGAACATCAGCCAGCCGACGACCCAGTTGACGTGCCCGATGTGGGGGACCCCGGCGAGGTGGGCGATCTGCACGGCGGTGAAGGTGCCGACCAACATCAGCGCGGTCGCCACCGGGTGGGCTCGGTACCGGGGACGCACGATCGGGGCGATACCGGTGTCGATCGTGTAGTTGGCGAGGAACCACAACGGGATCGCGGCGGCCGCGGCGGCCATGCCGATCAACCCCGTGACGCCCGCGACCACACCCATGGCGAAGAGGGCGGCCCAGAAGCCGGCGAGTACGCCGGTCGGGGCCAGCATTCGCCGCAGGCGCCCGGCCACCCAGTCGGCGTTCGTGCCCCTGCCCTTCGCAGTGAAGGAGTCGAGGGAGACGGCCGAGGCGTAGCCGCCGACCACGAAGAAGAGCGGCATGACCTGCAGCGCCCACGTGACCCACGCCATCGACGGGGCGTACTCGAGGGCGTTGCCGGCGACGAGTTCACCGTCGTCGACGAAGGCGGCGATGGCCGCCCAGTGGCCGAGGGCGACCACGATCATGGCGATCGCCCGGTAGCAGTCGACCGCCCGATTGCGGTCGGAGCGGGTCTGGGCCGCCAGATCGGCGACCGAGAGCTGGGCCGAGTCGGTGGGGGTGGATGCGGTGGTGGTGTCCATGCATCCCAGTGAGCCGCATCACCGGCCCCGCGTCTGTCCTGAGAACCCCCCAAACCGGCCTGGGGGATCCCCCGTTTCGCCCGGATTTCCGGGCCTCTGGGTCCCCAGGAGCCCCTAGAGGGCGATGCCGGCGAGCTTGGTCTCGAGGTACTCCGCGATGCCCTCGGTGCCGCCCTCGCGGCCGAGACCGGAGTCGTTCATCCCGCCGAACGGCGCGGCGGCCGAGGTCGGGTTCACGTCGTTGATCCCGATGATGCCGAAGCGAAGGCCCTCCATCGCCCGGATCGCGGTCGAGAGATCCTTGGTGTACACGTAGGCGGCGAGTCCGTAGTTGGTGTCGTTCGCCAGATCGATGACCTCGTCGACGTCGTCGTAGACGATGATCGGCGCGACCGGCCCGAACGTCTCTTCGCGATAGATCGTCATGTCGTCGGTGACCCCCGTGACGACCGTCGGTGCGTAGAAGTGTCCGGCGTCGAGACCGTCGTCGGTGAGCCGCACGCCACCGACCGGAACGTCGGCACCCTTGGCTCGGGCATCGTCGACCTGCGCCGCGACCTTGGCGACCGCGGCCTCGTTGACGAGCGGGCCCACGCCGACCCCCTCGGCCGTACCGATGCCGGCCTTCACCTTGGCGACGCGCGGCACGATCGTGTCGATGAAGGCATCGGCGTGATCACGGTGCACGTAGAGCCGGTTCGGGCTGATGCAGGCCTGCCCGGAGTTGAGGAACTTCAGCGCGGCCGCGCCCTTGGCCGCGTGGACCGGGTCGGCGTCGGGGTAGACGATGAACGGGGCGTGCCCGCCGAGCTCGACCGAGACGCGCTGCAGATTGGCGCCGGCTTTGGCGGCCAGCACCCGACCCACCGCGGTGGAGCCGGTGAACGTGAGCTTCTTGACCCGCGGATCGCTGGTGAAGACGTCGCCGATCGGGACCGGGTCAGCGGCGGTCACCATGTTGATGACCCCGTCGGGCACCCCCGCGTCGATGAAGCAGTCGAAGATCGCCTTGGCACACAGCGGGGTCGCTTCGGCGGGCTTGAGCACGAGCGTGCAACCCGCCGCCAGGGCCGGACCCATCTTCCGGGTCAGCATCGACATGGGGTAGTTCCACGGCGTGACGGCCGCGACCACGCCGACCGGTGTCTTGACCGACAGGAACCGCTGGTCGGGACGCCCCGACGGCAACCACTCACCGGTGATGCGGCGGGCTTCCTCGGCGAACCAACGCAAGAAGTCGGCGCCGTAGGTGACCTCGGCCCGGCTCGCCTTGAGCGGCTTGCCCTGTTCCTCGGTCATCAGGGCGGCGAGGTCGGCGGCTCGCTCCCCCATCAGGCGCCAGGCGCCCATGAGCAGGTCAGCACGGCTGTAGGCGGTGGTGGCGCCCCAGTCCTTCTGGGCGGCGTGCGCCGCGTCGATCGCTGCCGTCGCATCGGCTGCGCCACCGTCGGGCACCTCTCCGATGACCGCTCCCGTTGCCGGATTCGTGACGGAGAACGTGCCTCCGTCGATGGCGTCGACCCACTGCCCGTTGATGAACATGGGCCCGAGGCTAATCGGCGGCGCCTCGGTCGCCCCTGCTCGGGTCCGACCACGACGATGGCGTGGCCGCGACACTGGACCGATGCCCGACGCGTTCGCCGGTGACGAGAAGACCGGTCAGTCGATCCTCGGCCCCATCGAGCGCCGGTTCATCGACTGGGCGGTGCCCAAGGTGCCGGCGCCGATCAAGAGCCATCACCTCACCGCCCTGACCGTGGCCTGGTCGGCGGGAACCGTGCTCTTCGGCTGGCTCGCCACCGACGACCTGATCTGGCTCCACGGCATCTCGGCGATGGTGTTCGGGCAGTGGCTGACCGACAGCCTCGACGGCTCGCTCGGCAAGTACCGCAAGCAGGGGCTGGTGAAGTGGGGCTTCTACATGGACCACCTCCTCGACCTGGTCTTCGCCGGTGCGATCGTGATCGCCTACTCGTTCCTCGTGACGGCGGAGTGGCTGGAGTTCCTCTTCCTGCTTCTCCTGCTCATCACCTGCGCCACCATGGCGGTGTCGTTCCTGTCGTTCGCGGCGACGAATCAGTTCCAGATCGCGTACTACGGCATCGGGCCCACCGAGATCCGCATCGGCTACATCGCACTGAACACCTTCGTGTGGCTCGTCGGCACCGAGATCTTCAGCTGGGGCGTGCCCGTGATCGTCGCGCTGAACGCCCTGGCGTTCCTCGTGATGGCGGTGCAGACGAGCCGGAACCTCTGGGCGATCGACTACGAGGCCAACGTCGATGGAGCGCCACGATGAGCCAGCCGGTCCCGAACATCGGGCCAGACGACGTCTCCCGCCTGCTCATCCGAGACTTCGGTGCATCCGCCGACGACGCCCGGGCGATCCTCGGTGCGCTGTCGGGCACCCATCCGGGTGCGGTCGCCCGTGTGAGCGCGGCTGCCATCAAACTCTCGGGTGGCGACCTGGAGGAGCTCCGTTCGGCCGTGGCGATGGGACTGGCCGACTGGCGGGACGTGCTCTCCGCCGCCGAGTACCCGCGCTACATGCAGCTACCCGACGACCCGACGCCAGCCGATCGGGCTGCGGCGATCGAGGCGGATGGCGCGGCGTATCGGGCCTGGCTCGCCCACTGACTCAGTACGTGCCGTTGGCGTTGCGGACCTTGCCGCCGGTCATCAGTGCGTAGATCCGCCCGAATCGGTCGATCGGCTGGATGGCGTCCCAGTGCTCGACGACCTGGCCGTCGGCGATGCGCCATCGGTCGATGATGTTGAAGCCCTTCCGGTCGTCGCCCCGGTGCTTGGCCTTGAGCGTGGCGTGGGAGTGGAAGATCACGGTGTCGCCGTCGACGTGCACGTGCTTCACGTCGTAGCTGTACTCGGGGAACCGCTTCACGAGGTCGCTGACGGTGGCGATGACCCCCTCGATGCCATCGGCGATGCCGTGGTTGTGCTGGACGTAGGCGTCGTTTCCGTAGACCCGACGGAGGGTGTCGAAGTCGTGGTCGTTCATCAGCGCCTGCACGAAGCCGGCGACGAGCGAGGCGTTGGCCCGCTCGTCGGGGCTCCAATTCGGACGGGTGTGGGTGTCGAGTTCGACGACGGGGGCGTGCATCACAAGCTCCTTGATTAGGTATCGTTACCTAGAGATTAGGTTCTGCTACCTAGAGCCACAACGTGACATCCATCACGAACGAAGCTGGAGATCCGTGAGTACTGCCGATCGCATCGCCGAGGCCGCCCTGCGGCTCTTCAACCAGAAGGGCTATCCCTCGACGACCCTCACCGAGATCGCCGCCGACGTGGGTATCTCGCAGGGCAACCTCACCTACCACTTCCCCACCAAACTCGATCTCGCACTCCACCTGAGCGACGTGGTGAAGCGTCGGACCGAAGCGCGCCGTGCCGCCCTCATGCCCGGGGACATCGCCGACGACTATGTCGAGAGCCTGACGTTCGCGCTCGAGATGAGCGGCCACTACGGGTTCTTGATGCGAGACCAGGGCATCTTCGAGCCCGCAGCCGCCGTCGTGCCGCCCAGCCCGATCCTCGTCGCCTCGTTCGCCGAGCGACGCGCGCTGATCGAGCGCATCAGCGACGAAGGGCTCTTCCGCGCCGATGCCGACGTCGAGGTCGATGTCCTCGCCCGATCCCTCTGGGTCCTGAGCCGCAGCTGGATGGAGCACCTGCGCGAGATGGAGCAACGCGAGACGCTCGATGACCACGATGTGCAGCGTGGCATCGACCACCACTTCGCCGTACTGTTGCCCACCCTCACCGCTGACGGGCGACGGCGCTTTCGATCCGCCCGCGACCGAGCACGTTCCTGAGCGTCACACCGGCGCAGCGGCCGGTTCGCCGGATGGCGAGTCGCTGTGCACGACGATGCCGGTGCTGCCCTCACGCTTGGCGCCGTACATCGCCGCATCGGCCCGGCCGAGCAACGCCTGGGCGTCGATCGTGCCGGGGGACACGACCGCAACGCCGATGCTGACCTGGACGCTCACCTCGGTCGGCCCGACGCCGATCGGATCGTCGAGCAACCCACGAATTCGCTGGGCGACGGCAACGGCGTCGGCGGTCCGGGGCAGCCGACGACACAGCACGACGAACTCGTCACCGCCGAACCGCGCGGCGATGTCGCCGGGACGGATGCTCTTGCGGATCCGTTCGGAGATCTCGATGAGCAGCGCGTCGCCAGCGTCGTGGCCGTAGGTGTCGTTGACCGCCTTGAACTTGTCGACGTCGATGTACAGAACACCTACGGCGCGGTCGCCGCGCTGGGCCGAGGCACTCATCGCCTCTTCCAATGCACCCAGAAGCAGGCCGCGGTTGGCGAGGCCGGTCATCGCGTCGTGGGTGGCCAAGTGGGCGAGCTCGGCCTGGGAACGTTCGCGTTCGCGGGTCAACATCACGAACCGGACGAGCACGAGGAGCGAGATCAGGATCGACCCGATCGCGGCGACGGCCTGCGCGTCGTAGGCGATCACCAGGACGGCGGGGCCGGCGGTGAGCGACACACCCAGCATTGCGACCCGCAACGGATGCAGCCGGTGCACGTCGGGTCGATGAGCCTGTTCGTCGGTCTGGTAGGCGGCGAGCGCCATCAGGCAGAACGCGAACTGGAAGGCGCGGTCCATGGCGTTCTCGAACTCGATCGCGGGCTCGTAGTAGTAGTACCAAGCCGACAGCGGCTCGAGCACGACCAGGATGAACACCGCCGCGGTGAGCAGATTCACCCCGGCGTCGAGGCGGGTCCGCCGCGGGTGGAAGCGCATCCAGGCGATGGTCGCCAACAAGATCGCAGCCCACGTCGGATACCCGACGGCGACGATCTGACTGAACGCCGAGCCCGGTTCGGTCGATGGCTCGATGATCGAGATCCAGAGCACCATCGCGGTGGCGAGCGCCAGCACCGAACCGTCGATCAGCGCCTCCCGATTCACCGATTGCGTCGCCCCGAGCAACAAGACGACGAGGCCGGCGAAGAACCCCAGGTAGCCGACGTGATACCAGGCGTCGACGAGCGAGACGTCGGGCAGCTCCTCGTTCCAGGCCAGGACGTCCCACGTGATGTCGCCGGCGACCCACGCCGACAATCCGAGCGCGATCAGCACCCAGCCTCGACGGGCGCCGGGTCGGCGAGCGACGCCGAACCACATCACGAGCGCGGCGACGACGTTGACGGTGTGCCAGACGACAGTCCCGCCGATGTCGTCGCCCCACGCGGACGACGTCATCGAAAACAGGAACGCCGCGGCCAAGACGATCGCCGCTTTCGCCATACGGGAAGGTTCGGCCCGCATCGTCCCATCATGAGCGATCGTGGGCCCCGCTGCATGGAGACACGTGTCGCTGGATGCGCGGCTTGTTCAGCCGAACAACTCGGCGAGGGCCTCGTAGTGGCTGATGCTCAGCGTGCCGCTGAGGTCGATCAACTGCGAGTTGGAGAAGACCCCCGACAGGTCGGCTTCGAGCGTCAGCGCACCGACCTCCACGTCGGGTCGTGCGTCGAGGACCGCGGCCACGTTGGCCAGATGGTCGTCGAGGAAGCCGTCGCGGTTCGCCGCCGCGGTCGCCGTCTCCATCGGCGCGCCGTCGCTGACGAGCACGAGGAGGCGCCGACTAGCGTCTTGCGCGGCGAGGCGCCGGTACGCCCAGACCAACGCTTCCCCGTCGACCCCTTCGCGGTAGTGGTGCACGTCGAGCATGGCGGCGAGCGACCGGCGCGACCGACGCCAGGTCGTGCCCGCCTCCTTGTAGACGATGTGTTCGACCTCGGCGAGGCGTCCGGGATCGACCGGCGAGCCGGCTGCCTTCCACGCCTTCACCGCCTTGCCACCCGCCCAGCTCCGCGTCGTGAAGCCGAGCACCTCGACCGACGCGCCGGCCAGGTCGAGCGCCTGCGCGAAGGTGTCGACCAGCACCGCAGCGGCCTCGTAGCGCTGCTGTTTCATCGAACCCGAGGTATCGACGAGGAACGTCACGGCCACGTCGGCCAACGGCCGCAATCGGGGCTGGCGGAACACCCGATGTTCGACCGGATCGGTGACGATCATGGCGAGACGGGCGGGATCGATCTCGCCGTCCTCCTCCGCGATGGTCCAGCCGTCCGCGGCGGGCCGGGCGAGCAGGCGGGTGAGGCGCTGCGCGACCCGTGACGGACTGACCGCCTGCGCCTGCCGGTGACGATCGAGGTCACTGCGCAAGCCGGCCAGGCGCCGTCCGGCGACGAGGCGGTCACCGTCGACCTCACGGTCGAAGGCCCGGGTGAAGACGTCGTAGCCACCGATTCGGTCCAGATCGGTGAATCGGCCACCACCGCCACCGCCGACCGCCACGATGCCGGTGCCGTCATCATCGTCGTCCCACCCCGACAACAGCAGCTTCGAGCGCCCTTCGGCGTCCGAGCCGGCGGCGAGTCGGGCATCGCCGGCGACGAGTCCCACCGCCTCGGCGATCGCTCGCGCGTGGAACGCGAACGCCCGCTGGTCGGCTCGATGGGTCTTGAGCGCGACGAGGTCTTCCCCGATGAGCGGGGCGAGGGCGAACCGCTGCCCCTCGGTCATCTCGTCGATCACCTCGGTCGTGAGCGAGCGGATCAGTCGTGCCCGGGCCATGTGGGCGACGGTGAAGACCAGCAGGCCCACGCCGGACTCGTCGATCCGCTCGCCGACACACGCGTCGGACCAGCCCGAGAAGGCGGCATCCAGGTTGTCGCTCATCCCCGACCACGCCTCCGGGCGCAACGACTCACACCGAATCTGCTCGAGGAGGTCGAACACCACGCGCTCGAGCGGCTCCGAGGGCGCCAGCTCCCGATGCAAGGCGAGATCGCTGAAGCGCACGAGGAGACCGAGCGAATCGGCGATCCCGCGAGCGTGGGCGTCGGTGACCTCGCCGAGATCGGCCGCCAGATGCGGCGATGCCAAGCCGACGCGCCGGCCGCCGATCAGCAGCGAGCCACCACGGAAGTCGGCGGACGGCCGCTCCCCGACCGCGCGGACGATCGCCGCGCCCCGGCGCTCCGCTCGGCGGCGATGGACCGTGGTGCTCATCGCGCCGGTGCTCCCGTCAGGCGCGTTCGGGGAGTTCGAGCCCCATCGCCCGCTGCAGGTACTCGGCGACGATCGGGCGCTCGGCCGGGTCACAGGTGTTGCCGAAGGCGAGCTCGAACGCCTCGACGACGTCGCCGAAGATCTCGACGTTCTCCGCCCAGCTGATCACGGTCCGAGGCGACATCACCGTCGAGACGTCGCCGGCGGCGAAGCCGACGCGGGTCATGCCGGCGACGGCGACCATGCCGTCGATCGCCGACCGTTCCGCTCCCGGCACCCGGCCCGACACGATGTCGCCTTCGGACTCGGGGTCGAGATAGTCGAGGCGGGCCACGATGTCCCACCGGTCGACCTGGGCCTGATTCAGGAGCTGGGTGCCGTGGTACAGGCCGGTGAGGTTGCCGAGACCGACCGTGTTCGCGGTGGCGAAGATCCGGAACCCCGGGTGGGCGGTGAGCACCCGATTCTGATCGAGCAGGGTGAACTTTCCGCCGCGCTCGAGCACCCGCTGGATCACGAACATCACGTCGGGTCGGCCGGCGTCGAGTTCGTCGAACACCAAGGCGACCGGGCGTTCCAGCGACCACGGCAGGATGCCCTCACGGAACTCGGTGACCTGCACCCCGTCGCGCACGACGACGGCGTCACGTCCCACGAGGTCGAGACGGGTGATGTGGCCGTCGAGGTTGACCCTCACCATCGGCCAGTTGAGCCGCGCCGCGATCTGTTCGAGGTGGGTCGACTTGCCGGTTCCGTGCGCGCCCTGAACGAGCACGCGGCGGTCGTGAACGAACCCGGCCAAGATCGCCCGGGTGACCGTCGGGTCAAAGCGGTAGGCCGGGTCGATCTCGGGGACGTGCTCGGTCGGCTCCGCGAAGCGGAGCACCTTGAGATCAGTGGTGAAACCGAACGTCTCCGCGACGTCGACGGGGACGTCCGGCTGCTCACTCATGGATCAGACGAAGTCCTTGTACTTGTCGAGATGGCGGGTCGGGGTCTTCAGCGCGTCCTTGCGGAACGGGTCGCCAAGCTCCTTGGTGCACATGATCTCGATGACGGTGGTCTTGCCTTCGTTCATCTGGGCATCGATCGCGGCGGTGAGCGCCGGGCCGACCTGGTCGAGCTGATCGATCCGCACACCCTCAGCACCCATCGCCTTGGCGATGTCGCTGTAGTTCTCGCCGCCCTCGAGCTCGCCGGCGACGAACCGGCGGCCGTAGAAGTCGACCTGGTTCTTCTTCTCGGCGCCCCACTGGCGGTTGTGGAACACGATCGAGGTGACGGGGATGTCGTGACGCACGGCGGTCATCAGCTCGCTCATGCTCATCGCCCACGCGCCATCGCCGGCGTAGGAGATGGCGGGACGATCCGGGGCGGCCTTCTTGGCACCGATGATCGTCGGGAGGGCGTAGCCACAGTTGCCCCAGCTCATCGGGGCGAAGAACGAACGAGGCTCTTCGAACCGCAGGTAGCTGTTGGCGACGGAGTTGATGTTGCCGATGTCGGTCGAGACCATC
>CAZEML010000029.1:24446-32063 GCA_964513285.1 uncultured Candidatus Nemicrothrix sp. | reverse complement strand
GGTGACCGAGATCGACGGGATTCTCGACAGCCTCGAGCGCTACTTCCAGGCCTCCGCGGATCCGGAGCGGGCCGAACCGATGGCGAACTACATGCGGGACCAGTTCCCGTTCTACGGCATCGGTGCGAAGGATCGCAGCGACATCCACAAGGCCGTGTTCGCCGACCGGCCCCTCCCGGCCGAGGCGGCCGAACTCGCCGCCCTCGTCGATGCCTGCCTCGCTCGCCCGCAGCGAGAGTGGCACTACACCGCCGTCGCCGTGCTGCGCCGCCATGGCCGCAAGCTCACCGCCGAGTCATGGCCGGCGGTGCATCGGATCGCCACGACCCACGCCTGGTGGGACACGATCGACGAGCTCGCCAAACACGTCGCCGGACGCATCGTGAAGAACGACCCGAGCCAGGTCGCCGTGATGGACGAATGGGTCCGCAGCGACGACATGTGGGTGGCCCGGGTCGCGATCCTCCACCAGCTCGGATACAAGGCGACGACCGACGTCGAGCGGCTCTTCGCCTACTGCGACCTGCGGGCCGACGAGACCGACTTCTTCTACCGCAAGGCGATCGGCTGGGCGCTTCGTCAGTACGCCCACACCGATCCGGACCCGATCCGGTCCTACGTCGAGTCGCGCCGCGACCGGCTCAGTCCGCTCTCGGTTCGCGAGGCGCTCAAGAACCTCTGATCAGGCGAGCAGGAAGTCTCGGGTCCGCTCCCTCGATCGCCGGTCCTGCAGCATGAACAGATGGCCGCCCTCGAAGACGTCGAGATCGGCCTCGGGGATGCGCTCGGCGAGGTGTTCGCTGTTGGCGACGGGGGCGATGCCGTCGTACCGGCCGGCGCAGACGAGGGTCGGAGCCTGGATCGAGGCGAGATCGGCGGTCGTGTCGTGGTCGGCACGGGCCGCGAGCTGCGCCCGGAACCCCGGCGACGGCCGGACCGGCTGGCGATAGCGGTCGCCCAGCACCTCGAGGCCGGGGAGGGTTCCTTCGGACTCGTAGCGCGTGTCGGTGAGGCGGAGTCGGAGCTCGGCGGCCTCGTCGTCGGGGAGCTCATAGACGCGGTCGAGCGGGTAGGAGGCGAGTTCGCCTCCGGGTGACGTGCAGTTGAGTACGAGCCGTTCGACCAGGTTCGGGTGACGGATGGCGAGATGTTGGGCGACCATCCCGCCGAACGAGGTGCCGACCACGCGGCAGCGGCTTCAGCCGAGCGCCTCGCAGAGTCGGGCGGCATCGTCCGCGAAGTCGGCCATCGTCGGAGCGTGGTCGCCTTCGGTGGTCTGGCCGAGCCCGCGTTGGTCGTAGTGGACCGTGTCGAAGTGCCGGTTGAGCGGGTGGGTCTCGGGGAACGTTTCCCGCAGGTCGCCGCCGCTCCCGGAGATCATGAGCAGCGGCTCACCGTCGCCGAAGCGCAGGTAGTGGACGGTCAGATCGGCGAGGTCGATGAACGGCACGACCGGACCCTAGGTCACGCCCGGTTCGCCGCTCACGACGGCCGAACTACACTCACGCCGACTCGGCGATCAGCGGGAGAACAAGGGTGGCGACGAACTACGAGGCGCTCGAACTGACGATCCGCGGGTCGTTCGACGACCCCCAGGGGTTCGAGGTCGAGGCGAACTACGGACCGTCGGTCGGGTCGGGCCTGCAGAAGCTCGCTTTCCCGTACACCAGGGGAGAGCTCGAGACGCGGGTCGAGCTCCTCAAGCGCGAGGCGATGGGGCTGCGCCGCGAGGGAGACGCAGGCCGATCTGGCGTGAACGTCGAGTCGTTCGGCAGCCAGCTGTTCGAGGCGGTGTTCAAGGGCCCGGTACGCGACGTGCTGCGCGAAGCGCAGAGTCGTGGTCCCGTGCGCATCCGGCTCCGCGTCGACGCCGCCGACCTCGCCGACGTGCCGTGGGAGTACCTCTACGACCGCTCGAAGGGGCGCTACCTCGCGCTTCGCAGCGACTCGCCGGTCGTTCGCACCTTCGTGACTGGTACGTCGGTCGCCGAGAAGCTCACCAGCCGAGAGCTCAACGTGTTGGTGATGGTCGCGGGCGGGGGCGGAGCCGAGCTGAGTGTCGAGGAGGAGTTCGTCCAGCTCGAACAGGAACTCGGCTCAGCCGCCAACGTCTCCCTGACCCGACTGGCCACACCCACGATCGCAGCGTTGCAAGCGGCGCTGCGCGAACCGGGGGCGGAGTACCACGTCTTCCACTTCATCGGCCACGGCAGCTTCGACGACCAGGCCGAGGCCGCGGCCCTCTATCTGGAGGACGACGCGGGCCAGCCGATTCCGGTGCCGGCCGAGCAGTTGACACGCATCCTGAGCGATCACGACTCCTTGCGGCTCGTGATGTTGAATTCGTGCGAAGGAGCGCGCACCTCGGTCAGCGATCCGCAGTCCGGGCTGGCGCAGAAGCTGTTCGTCGGGGGCGTCCAGGTCGTGATCGCGATGCAGTACGAGTTGACCGACCCGGCGGCGTTGACGTTCTCCCGGCTGCTCTACGGCGGTCTCGCCGAGCATCAGCCGGTCGAACAGGCGGTCACCGAAGCGCGCAAGTTGCTCGACGGTCGGGAGTGGGCGACCCCGGTCGTGTTCATGCGTTCCGACGGCCGGTTCTTCGCCGACACCACCTCGGTCACCGAATCCGAGCCCGAACTCGAGCCGACGCCCGCACCCGATCCGCAGCCGACCCCGGAACCCGAGCCGGCCACCCGACCCGAACCAGCCCCCGAACCCGTCCAAGCGGCGGTGACTCCGGATCTCCCGGCGACGCCCGACCGGCCGGGTGGTCGAACCCCGATGTTGATCGGTGTCGTCGCCCTCGTGGTGGTGCTCGCCGTCGTCGGTTTCCTCCTCAGCCGCGGCGGAGGCGACGACTCGGCCAGCTCGGACAGCGCCGACGCTGACGTCGCGACCACGACGGAGGCGCCGGCGACCACCGAGTCGGCGTCGTCATCGGAGCCCGACGAAGCTGCAGGCGACGACGAGCCCGTCTCGGCGGTTGACGACCTCGACGTCGACGAGTCGACGCTCGCGGCCGACGCCACGCCCGGCTTCGTCGAGCCCGAGGATCCGCCGTTCGAGAACGCGAGCAAGTGGTTCGACCTGCTCGAAGGGGAGTGCGTCGTCGAGAACCTGCTCGACGAGACCGGCTACGAAGGCTTCCTCTGGCAGCAGGTGGTCAGCTGCGACCGCGATCTCGTGCTCCGGGTGTTCGACGTGGTCGACATCGGAGCCGACACCAGCCTGGCGGGCACCGATCTCTCCGCGTTCCCGGGTGCGGACGTCCTCGCCGACGTGGTTGTCGCCGCCTGCGACGAGACGCTGGCCGGCGACGCCGAACTCCAGGATCTCGGCTACCTCCCGAGCGAGGTGCTCCGGGTCGATCCGACCGAGGAGCTGTGGGCGGACGGTATCCGCACCTCGGTGTGCGTCGTCCCCTGGAACTGACCTCCGAACGGGTCAGTCGACCAGCCATTCGGTGAGTCGGTCCGACGTTCGCTGGTGGAGGAAGTAGCCGCTGTGGTGCACGCCGTCTGACACGGCGAACTCGTGCATCGACATGTCATCGAGGGCGACGCTCTCGGCGGTGACGACGGTGTCGTTCTCCGCCTTCATCAGGCCGTCCATCATCTTGTTGGTGAAGAACTCGCCGACGCTCGGGTCATCGGGTTCGAAGTCGGCGGCGAGCCCGTAGTACGTGCAGCCGGCGGGCGGTTGCGCCGCGAACCCGGGCATGAAGCCGCCGTCGGGATCGCCGGCGGTGAGGCCTTCGAGCCCGATCGCGCCGCGGGCGAGGACCTTGACCCCGACGATGAGCGCATCGAGCACCTCGCCGACCGGCCCGATCGGGAGCAGGTTGAGGCCGGTCGTGTATCGGTCGATCAGGTCGGACAAGCCATCGGGGGAGAGGAGGGTGCTGCCGCGGTTCGGGCTTCCCGCGAACACGACGCGGCGAACCGCCACCTGGTTCGCGTCGATGTCGAGGTCGGCGTGTTCGCCGGCGA
Source organism: uncultured Candidatus Nemicrothrix sp. (assembly GCA_964513285.1). Taxonomy (GTDB): domain Bacteria; phylum Actinomycetota; class Acidimicrobiia; order Acidimicrobiales; family Aldehydirespiratoraceae; genus UBA11606. Next base: position 28,071 of record CAZEML010000029.1, on the reverse strand, counting down.
GCGTCCGAGCGACCAGCCCGCCGCGGCTGTGGGCGACCACGTCGAGGTCGAGCTTCACGCCGTCGGGGAGCGCGGCGAGCAAATGGCGGACGTTGTCGATCGGGTCCTCGGACAGCGTCGGATGGTCGAAGGCGAAGACCCGGCCGCCATAGGCGTCGTGCAGCTTCTGCAGCGTCTCGTCGGGGAGTTGGCCGAATCCCTGCGCTGCGGTGCTGAACGTTCCGTGGATGAAGAGCAGCGCTCGGCCTGACCCCAGCCGTTCGAGGTCGGCGTCGCCGAGCGGTGCGACGTCGGTGTCGGCCTGCGCCCCCGGTTCGAAGGGGCGAAGCCGGTACTTGCGATTCTCGGCCTCCCAGTTGCCGGCGAGCTTGTCGAGCGCGCCACCGACCACCGGATCGGTCGCCTGGTAGATGAACGTCTTGACGATGCGGGCGCCCGTCCCGATCACGCCACGGTGGGGTTCGTCGGCGGGGGCTCGCCGGACGGTCTCCGGGCTGCGGATCGTGAAGTGGTTGGTGCGGCCGTCGGGGCTGAGGGTCGGGTAGTGCCAGGTCGCGACGCCGTACTCGTCGACGGCGAGCACGACCTGCTCTCGGTTTCGGCGGGGCTTCATCTCGAGGCGCATGGTGGAACGGCCTGCGCCGCGCCCGCGCGTCGTGCCCGTGTCGGGAAGGCGCGGGTCGAGGTTGAATTCCAGCGTGTTGAGCTCGGTGAGCGACGAGTCCTCGAGCGCACGGGTCAGCTCACCCGGGTACAGGCTCGGGTTGCTCGAACGGGTGGTGGCGTCGCTGCTCTCGTGCATCGACACGGTGCCCGAGAACCCCGCGGCGCTGATGTTGTACCGCCCGATCGAGACCATGCGGCCGTCGCTGTGAAGCTGCTCGGCCATCAGGGGAGCTCAGGGGGGTGGATCCCGCTGATCGTCGCGGCGGGGTGTCCGTAGTAGACGTAGGCGGTGAGCGTCGTCGGCGGGTCGATACCGGAGTGGCCTTCCTCACGGATGAACCGGGCCCGCTCCCGGCGGAGGAGTTCGGCGGGGCCGACACCGTTCGCGACGCCTTCGTAGAAACGGGTGGCGAGCTCGCGCGCCACCACGTCGTCCACCTCCCACAGTGGGCCGATGAAGCCCCTGCAGCCCGATCGCACGAAGGTGGCCGCGAAGCCGCCGTAGCGGTTCAGCACCTCAGACGCCCGTCCGACCCGGCACGCGTTGAGGAACACGAAGGGGCGGTCCACCCGCCCCGCTTCGGTGTTGCGGAACGCGTAGTCGGGAATCTCGCGGCCGTCGTTCGCGACCAGGGCGTTGCCACTGGAGTCGGACTTGCCGTGACAGGCGAAGTGCATCAGCTGCGGCTGGCGAGCGACCAGGCGGTCGAACAGGTTGACGATCTCCTCTTCGGTTGCAGATCGATACTCCGCCCCATACGTCTTTCGGAGGAGGTCGCCTTCGGCTTCCGCCTCTTCGAGGGTGTCCATCAGTCCGCCGTCGGGGTACTCGCCGACGACGGCGGCGAGATTCTTGACCCGCAGGTCGATCGAGGGCGACAGCAGCGGGTCGCCGGGCTCGCCGAGGATCCAGCGACCGACGCGGGCCTGGGCGGCGAGAAAGGACGGGGCGTTCTCATCGCCGGGACGTTCGCCGAGTTCGGTCAGCTCCCAGGGGATGTGGGGGTCGCTGGTCATCAACAGCACGGTCGGGGCCTGGCCACTCTTGGCCCGGCCCGCGGCCAGCGAGTCGTTGACATGGCGCCAGAACGCCGCCGGGAGTAGTCCCCGGATGTCGGTCCCGATGCCGTTCAGGGTCTTGATCGCGAACCGGCCGCGATCGGCCTTGGTGATCGTGTGGGCGATGTTGGCGCCGAAGGCGGCCGCCGACCGGTCGAGCAGCAAGCTGAACGGTCCCGCCGGCACCGTGCCGTGCGGTGAGTCGAGCCGCGCGGTGTAGCGGCCAGTCGAGCTGCCGTCCGCGTCGTCCTCGTTGATGATGATGGTCAGATCCGGCTGGGGGAGGTCGGGGAAGAGCAGACCTGCGGACTCCGTCGGTCGACTCGTGGCGGCCGCTGCGTGCGGCGCCGGGGCCGGCACGTGCGCCTGCGGCTCGACCGCAACGTCGGCGTCCACGTGGACATCGAGACGGTGGACGAGCGTCCCGGCCGATTGGCCGTTGCGGGAGAAGAACAGGGTGATCGTCGCCGGCCAGTGGCTCGCCATGCCCGTCTCGATCGAGTGAGCGATCGGAGGTGGGACGATCGACGGGGTGAGCTCGAAGTCGACCGTGCTCGAGGCGAGGTCGGTGGCGTCGACGTGGAGGAGCGATCGCATGTCGGTCGGTCCGTCGAACCCACTGGCGAAGATGAGGATGTCGAGGTCGAACGTGGTGACGCCGGGAGCGAGCTTGACGCTGACCCGGCCTTCTTGCTCGAGCGCGGCCGGCGGGGCGAGCGACACCGTCATCGTGAACGGCTCGCCGAGATGGACGCTCGACGGGGCGTCCACCTTCGCGTCGGCGTTGAACTGCACGGTCTCCTCGGTCGCGGCTCCCGACGATCGTCGAGCGATGCCGTCGTGGACGAGTCCTCGACTCGGGTTCGCGAGACGTTCGGGGATCGGGTCGTCGGGCCGGAGCACGCCGATCGGGCGGCTCCCGTCCATCACGACGGTCGCCTCGTCGACACGGTCCATGCCCGCGAGGGCTGAGATCTCGAGCTCCGTTGCGGCCTGGGCGGTGGGAAGCAGACTCGCGAGCAGTGCAGCGGGATCGAGACTGGGCGCACGAAGCGCGTCGGCCGGGAGGACCTGCCAACCGGTTCCGGCCCGGACGAGGACGAGGTCGACGGTCGGGTCGAGCATCTCGTTGCGGGCTTCGGCCAGGCTGATCGAGGCGTGGAGCGCCACAAACGATCGATTCATCCTCACCAACTCCTTGTCGCCGGATCCCGACCGTAGTCCGCGGCTGTGCACCGGGGGAGTGGCTGTGGCGGGTGCCACGTTCCGTCGCTGGGCCCTTCGACCCAACTGAACAGCGCTCAGAATGAGTCGGTTTCCCTATCGAACCCGAGCCGCTGCCGGTCGACGGAAGCGGTATGCCTCTTCGATTCCCCCGCACCCTGGTCATCGCTGGGATCATCGCCGGGCTCTTGGGGTTGGCGACCCCGGGCTCGGCGATGATCGAGCCGGGCTTCCCCGGCGGTGATGCCGGGGCCGTGCAGACCGGCGTGGTCGCCGTGTCCCAGCCCAACTCGACGACCTGGTTCTCGGTCACCTTCGACGAGCCCTACGAGTCGGCCCCCGTCGTCGTGATGGGACCCGTCAGCGAGCACGGGGGTCAGCCGGCGTTCATGCGGGTTCGCAACGTCACCACCACCGGTTTCGAGTACCAGCTCGAGGAGTGGGACTACCTCGACGGCTATCACCTGCCCGCGACCGCGTCGTGGCTCGCGATCGGCGAGGGGTGGCACGACTTCGTGGGGATGACCGCCTACGCCACCACGGTCGAGCTGGACCACACGTGGTCGACGGTCGAACTCGGGTTCGGTGAGACGCCCGTCGTCTTCGCCCAGATCGCCTCGGAGAACGACGCCGCCGCGGCCACCATCCGCATGCGCAACGGGTCGGGTACCTCGAT
>CAZEML010000029.1:17480-24346 GCA_964513285.1 uncultured Candidatus Nemicrothrix sp. | reverse complement strand
GAGCTCAACCACGTCACCGAGGACGTCGGCTGGATGATGATCACCAGCTGGTGATCACCCGGCGGCGAGCCGGTGCCGGTGGTGAGCGGTCACCACGACCCGCCGCCACCGCCGCCCCCGCCACCGCCGACGCCTCCGGAGAACCCGCCTCCGCTGCTCGACGACGGCGCGGTCGAGGCGGCGCTGGACGCCGACACGATCGACGAGCCGAGGTGCACGAACGCGAGGTCGGTCGCCAGACCCGAGCGCAGCGCCGGGTTCGCGCGGGCGGCGGCTTCGACCGCGTCGGTCCACGCCGCGGATTCACCGAGGGCGACCGCCCAGGCGGTGTAGTGCCGCAAGACGCCGCGTTCGGCGGCGTCGTCGACGTGGCGAGCCTCGGAGTTCTCCAGGAATCGCCGGAACGACTCGATCCGCAGCCACATCGCCGAACCCGCCTCGGTCCGGACGAGGAGTTCGTACGACGACGCCAGCGCGCCGATCCCCAGTCCGACGAGCGCTGCCCCGATCCCGACCCCGACCAGCGCGGCGCCGCCGGTGCGGGCGGCGCCGAAGGTCGAGACGGTGCCGATGATGCCGCCCACGACGACCAGGCCGAGGGCTGCGATCCGGGTGATCGTTCGGCGGCGGCGCCCCGCCGTGTCCCAGTGCGGCGCGCCGTGGAGCCAGTCGGTGAGTTCGTCGCCGAGCCGGTTCCAGCCGGTGGTGAAATCCTTGTCGTACTCGTCGAGGGTGATCTCGGATCGGCCGTCGAACATCGCGTCGAGGATCTGGTGCACGTTGGGGTGCGCGGGGTTCGGACCCCAGCGAAGGGTCGGATCATCCTCCCCTTCGATGACGACCTCGCCTCGGATCGCCGACTCGAGCAGCCACGCCGCCCGGTGTTCGTCGCGAACCCGTTCCTGCAGCAGGAGTCCACCCTCGACGGCGCTCGTCTCGCGGGGCGGTTCGAACTCGATCGTGGCGAGCGCCGCGAGTTGCTTCTCGTCGAGCCGCTGGCTGCCGAGGCCGTCGACCGCCTCGCCGAACGCGGCGTCGGCCGCACCACCGGACCACACGCGCTCGCGGCCGGCTCGACGGGTGGCGACGGTCGCCACGAGGCCGGCGGCGATCGCGGCGACGAAGGTGAGCAGCATCGGGACCAGTGCGCCGCTCCCCGGGTCGTCCGCCGGCCCCGAGGGAGCCGATGGGGCAGAAGCGGCTGATTCGCCCTGTTGCAGGACCGGCCCGGAAACCGTCACGCCCTCGCCGAGCGACAAGGCGTCGACCGCGACCTGATACAGGCCGTCGTCGGCCAAGACCAGGTCGCACCGTGACGCGTCCCACGGGGTCCCCTGTTGGCATCCCGGCGTCGCGAGCCCACCGTCGACCGAGAGCCAGATCTCGACGTCGCTGATCGGGACCGTCCAGTCGAGACCGACGCCATCCCAGCTCAGGAAGCCGTCCTGGACGACGGTCGATCGCTCGAGGGTGTAGTCGATGCGGTAGCGGTGGCGGCCGTTGATCGTGATCGACGGGTCGCCGATCCGAATCTGGGTGTCGAAGAAGCTCTCGGTCACGAGGAAGTCGTCCGGCGCGGTCGGAGAAGAGACAGAGACCGAGCCGGGCACGATGCCCGGAACGTTGCGATAGATGCCGCGGCGGGCGTTGGGACCGAAGTCGTAGTCGATCACCTCGGTCACGACGAGGCCGTCGTCGGTGAGCCGGGCCGAGGTCCAGTACCCGTCGATCCGTTCGAAATCGCCGCCGAGGGAGACGAGGGCGGCGGCGCCGGCGGTGATCGCGGAGACGACGGCGACGACCACGAGGGCGGCGATGCGACGGCGAGTGATGGGCATGGTCGCCACGGTAGATCCTCGCCCGCCGCGCACCCGGTACGGTGCGCCCATGATCGATGCCCGTAGCTTCGCCCGCTCGCTTCCCAAGGCCGAGCTCCACGTGCACCTCGAAGGAAGTGTCGACCCCGACACCCTGTTGGCCCTCGCCGACCGCCACGGGGTGACCCCACCAGCACCCGACGCCGCAGGCGTGCGCGACTGGCTTCGCTTCGACGGCTTCCCGAGCTTTCTCGAGCGCTACTTCTTCGTGTGCGGCCTGCTCCGCGACGGCGACGACTTCCGCCACATCACCGAGGCGTATCTGCACCAGGCCCACGAGATGGGCTGTGTGCACGTCGAGTTCCACGTGTCGTCGAGCTACCACATCGTCGAGCAGGGCTCGGACTGGACCGAGATCCTCGGTGGGATCGTCGCCGGCTGTGAGCAGGCCGAGGCCGATCTCGGCATCTCGTCGCTGTTGTTGCCCGATCTCTCACCCCATCTGGGAAGCGACGCCGCCCATCAGGCCCTCGACGTCGTGTTGGCCAACCTCCATCCCCGGATCGTGGGGATCGGCATGGGCGGCCCCGCCGACAACTGGCCCGACGAAGACTTCGAGAGCGGGTTCGACCGAGCCCGGGCGGCGGGGTTGCACACGATCAGCCACGCGGGCGAGCACGGCCCGGCGTGGGAGGTCCGCCACGCCGTCGAGCGGTTCGGTGCCGAACGCATCCAGCACGGCATCGGGGCGATGCAGGATCCCGCCGTGGTCCAGCTCCTCGTCGACGAGGGCATCGCGTGCGACGTGTGCCCGGGCAGCAATCTCGCGCTCGCCGCGGTGCCGTCGCTCGATGTCCACCCGCTACCGCAGATGCTCGAGGCGGGGATCACCGTCACGCTCGGGTCCGACGACCCGCCGTTGTTCGCGACCGACCTGCTGACCGAGTACGAGCACGCGGCCCGACTCGCAGGGCTCGACGAAGACGGGCTCGCCGAGTTGGCGACCAACTCCCTCGTCGAGAGCTTCGCACCCACCGATCAGGTCGAGGCCTGGCTCGCCGCGACCTGAGCAGCCCGAAACTCTCCTCGTCCGGCTCGGGGGTGTGTCGTAGGCTCGCGACATGACCGTCGACATCGTGCACCTGTCCAAAGAGCAGCTCGAAGCGGGACTCGACCACGTACGAGCCGCCCCGGCCGACAACGGCACGCTCGAGCTCATCGTGCAGCGTCCCGACGAGGACATGCGGGTGGTGCTCGCCGAGGCTGAGCTCAACGCCGATGAGGGTCTGGCCGGCGACAATTGGAACCAGCGCAGCTCGACCCGCACCGACGATGGTGGTCCGCACCCCGACATGCAGCTCAACATCATGAACGTCCGCATCCTCGAGCAGATCGCCGGCTCGGCGGATCGGATGCCGCTGGCGGGCGATCAGTTGATCGTCGACCTCGACCTGAGCGAGGCGAACCTGCCCCCGTGGACCAAGCTCGCGATCGGTGACGCCGTGATCGAGGTCACCGACCAGCCCCACAACGGGTGTGCGAAGTTCAGCCGTCGCTTCGGGGTCGAGGCCCACCGGTTCGTGAACAGCCCGCTCGGCAAAGAACTCCACCTGCGCGGCATCAACGCCCGCGTCGTCACCCCCGGCACGATCCGCCAGGGCGACACGATCCGCAAGATCTGACGTTTGGTCCTGACCCGTCGTAGCGGTGCGCTCCTGGTCTTGGCGACCGGGGTGGTGTTCAGCTTCGGCGCGCTCTTCTTCCGGGCGACCGATGACGTCGACGCCTGGCAGTACCTCGCGTTTCGGGGTGGGGGCGCGGTGGGGGTCGTCGGGCCGCTGCTGATCTGGCGGAACCGAAGCGACCTCGGCGCGATCCAGCGCCGGTTGCCCTGGCAGCACGCGCTCGCCGGCGTCGTACTCGGGACCCTGATGATCTCGTTCATCCTGGCGTTGAGCCGGACCGACGCCGCGTTCGTGTTGCTGTTCCAGGCGCTCGCCCCGATCACCGCCGCGATCTTCAGCTGGCTCCTCTTGCGCGAGCGGCTCGAACGCGACGCAGCGCTGGCGTGCGTCGTCGCGATCGTCGGCGTGGCGATCATGGTGTCCTCGGGCCTCGACTCCGGCATCGGCTGGGCGCTGCTCGTGGTCGCGTACATCCCGCTCGGGCTCGGGGTGTACTCGGCGTTGATCCGAGCGGGCGACGACGGCGATCCGCTCGTGCCGGTGGTGATCGCCGGCACGATCACCATGGTCGCCGGGATCGTCGTCTCGCTCGCGGGTGACGGGCTGGCGGTGTCGGGCCGTGACCTCGCGATCGGCCTGCTGGCGGGCGCCCTCCTGATCGGGGTCCCGCTGCCGTTCTTCAACTACGCCCAGACGGCGGTGCCGGCCCCCGACGCGACCCTGCTGCTGATGTCGGAGATCGTCCTCGGGCCGGTGTGGCCGTGGCTCGTCTACGACGAGACGCCGACTGACGCCACCTTGGTCGGTGGCGCGATCATCCTGGTCGCGGTCGGGTGGCTGACGCTGCGAAGCCGATCGGCGGGGGCGGAGGTCCGGACCACTCGCGGCTGATTCGCCCCCGATGGCCCTCAGCGGTCGCTGCGGGCGTAGTCGTAGGTCAGGCGTTCGTCGACGTCGGGGTCGCGCTGCAGGGCCAGGCGCTGGCGCCAGGTCGCGACCATGCCGGCCCACACGAGCACCGCGATCGGGATCGTGACGAAAACACCGAGGGGTTCGTCGCCCAGCAGGAGTCGGCCGGCGACCGCCAACACGGCGACGACCGCTGTGGCGATCGCGGCCACGACGACGGGTTCGGTGAAGATCCGGATGTCGTAGCGGTGCCGGATGTACCGGTGCGCTGCGGCCCGGGGCACGATCGTCGCCGCCGCCCACGCCCACGCCGCACCTGCCGCGCCGTACTCGCGGATCAGGACCACGTTGGCCGCCACGTTCATCAGCAGGCTTCCGGCGTTGTAGACGAACACCCGCACCGCCGCGCCGCTCAGCGACACGACCGCGAGGCTGTGGCCGAGGAGGAGCGAGCCGAGCAGGCCGAGGGTGAGGATCTGCAGCGATGTCGCGCCGGCGGTGTACTCCTCGCCCACGAGTCCGAGCACGGCCTCGGGGAAGGCGGCGAGGATCACGAGCCCGGGGCCACACAGCACGAGCGACCAGGCGGTGACCTGGGAATGGCGGAGGTGGACCGCCGTGAAGTTCTTGGTGCGGATGTCCTGGGCGAGCGCCGCGGCATGGGCTGTGCCCAGGGCATAGCGAACGAGCACGAAGAGGTGGACGAACCGGTTGGCGAGGTTGTACTGACCCGCTTCCTCGGCGCCGACCATGGTGTTGAGCATCATGATGTCGGCCTTCTCGAGGCCGCCCTGCACCGCCGCGCCTGCCGCTTGGGGAACGGCGTACGCCCACACCGCTCCGGCGGGTTGGGGTTGGGTGGCGGGCTTGGCGGAGAGGATCCCCTTCACCATCAGCCATCCGGCCGGAACGAGGAGGGTGGCGAGGAACGGCGCGGCCCAGGCCGCGGCGAGCACATCGGACTCCTCGGCGGCGAAGATCGCCGCCGCGACGATCAGCACGAGTTGGCCGCACTGGCGGCCGACGTTCACGCCGATCACCGTCGAGAGCATCGAGCCGAACCCACGCGTGGCCGACAGCAAGACCTCGCCCACCGCGGAGAGCGGAAGGGCGATGGCGATGATCTCCAGCATCTGGGCGTACTCGGCCTGCTCAGCCGGCTTGGCCAACCAGGAAGCCAACTGATCGGACTGGAGGATGACGATCGTGCTCAACGCCGTGGTCACCAGCGCGACCGGGATCACGGTGATCGTCAGGATGCGACGGGCCTGCGGGACCCGCTGGTCGTTGGTCTCCCGACCGATGAAGTACGTGGCCGCGACGTCGGTGCCGAGCCGGACCGAGACCGACGTCAACTGAAAGATCGCGGTCACCGCGGAGAGGGTGCCGAAGGTGACCTCGTCGTAGAACGCGGCGACGACCGCGAGGGCGGCGAAGTTGGCGGCCGCGCCGATCGCGGTGCCGCCGATCGCGGCCGCACTGGAGCGGAGGCGGCCACCGCCGCGAGCGCCCGTCTCGGGCCGATCGGTCTTCGAGGTCGTCATGGTCGGGTGCTCCGGCCCGCCCCGGCCAGAAGCGACCGAGGGTACCAACCGGGGATCGCCCTCTGGGGCGCGGTCGGTGAGGGGAGACACATGCATCTCCCATCGGCGGGAGGCGACCGGAGTTGCGGTGAACGGTCCGAGCCGCTCGTAACCTGACCCGATGGCCGCACTCATCGGGATCACAGGCGAGCAGAAGACCGGCGAGTCACTCAAGGACCCGGTCGAGATCATCAAGCAGCTCGACATCGACATCTACTTCGGCGACTACGCCCGAGCGGTGATGCGGGCGGGGGGACTCCCCGTGTGGATCCCGCTCGATGCGCCGCTCGAACTGCTCGACCGCCTCGATGGTCTGCTGCTCAGCGGCGGTGACGACATCTCACCTGCGGTGTACGGGCAGGAACCCCACCCGACGGTCGCCGGGGTGAACGACGGCCGAGATGCTCACGAACGCCGCCTTCTCGAGCGGGCGCTGGAGATCGAGCTGCCGACCTTGGGGATCTGCCGAGGGCTCCAGCTGATGAACGTCCATCTCGGCGGCACGCTGCACCAGCACGTCCCGGAACACACCGGGTGGGATGGTCCCGTCGACGCCGTGCTGCACCAGGTGGCGTTCGAGGCCGGCTCGGTCCCGCACACCGTCTATGGCGAGCAGCTCGCGGTCAACAGCCTGCACCATCAGGGGTTGGCCGATCTGGGCGACGGCGTCGTGGCCGTCGGCCGCACCGTCGGTGGTCCCGACGATGGCCTGGTCGAGGCGATCCAGGTCGAGGGCAAGCCTGCGGTCGCGGTGCAGTGGCACCCGGAGTTGATGGGTGGCGCGGACCCGATCGTGCGTTGGCTGGTCGACGCCGGCGCCTGATCAGCTCGAGCAGGAGAGCAGGCTCGAGGTCAGCTCGAGCAGGAGAGCA
>CAZEML010000029.1:11247-17380 GCA_964513285.1 uncultured Candidatus Nemicrothrix sp. | reverse complement strand
TCAGCTCGAGCAGGAGAGCAGGCTCGAGGTCAGCTCGAGCAGGAGAGCATCGAGCAGCCGGGCCGGACGCGAGCCCATTCGGGCCGCTTCTCGGCGAACCGCTCCTTGCCGGGCTGGTCGTCGTAGGGGTGTCGCAGCACGTCGAGGAGTTCGTGCAGCATGGCGGTGTCGCCCTTGTCGGCATCGTCGATCGCGAGCTGGGCCAGATAGTTGCGCAGGACGAACTTCGGGTTGACCGTGTGCATCGCCTCGGCGCGTGCCTCGTCGGGGCGTCCGGTCTCGCTGAGGCGGGCTCGGTAGCGGTCGAGCCAGGCGAGGGTGGTGTCGCGGCGGTCGCCGGTGAGCTTCTCGAGGTCGTAGTACGCGACCTCGAGCGGCGCGAACGCGTCGGCCGTGCTGACGGCCGCGTCGCTCGGCACCTCGGCCAGCGCTCGGAAGAAGAGCGTCATGTCGGTCTCGACCTTGGGGAGGAAGTCGAGCAGGTCGTGGATGAGTTCGGGGTCGCGGGCCTCGTCGAAGTCGGCCAGGCCGAGCTTGGCCGCCATCATGCGAGGCCAGTCGTGGTTGAAGGTGTCGACGTAGCCGGTGAGGGCGTCCTGGAGCGGGTCGACGTCGCCCACGAGGGGGTAGATGGCGTTCGCGAGCTGGGTGACGTTCCACTGGCCGATGTGGGGCTGGGCGCCGAAGCGGTAGCGCTTCATCTCCCGGTCGGTCGTGTTCGGGGTCCAGCCCGGGTCGTAGTCCTCGAGCCACCCGTAGGGGCCGTAATCGATGGTGAGGCCGTGGATCGACATGTTGTCGGTGTTCATCACGCCGTGCACGAAGCCGACGCGCTGCCAGTGCACGATCATCTGGGCGGTGCGGCGGGCGACCTCGGCGAACCAGGCGACGTAGTCGGCTGCCTCGAATCCTTCGGTGCGACCGTCGGCGATCTCGGGGAAGTGCAGCGAGATGGTGTGGTCGGCGAGGGCCCGGAGCAGCTCGGTGTCCTCGCGTGACATCGGCAGCTCGAACGTGCCGAACCGGATGAACGACGGCGCAACCCGGCAGACGACGGCACCGGTCTCCCACTCGGGGTGACCGTCGTAGAACATGTCGCGCATCACCTGATCACCGGTGGTGGCGAGGCTCAGCGCCCGAGTCGTCGGGACGCCGAGGTGGTGCATCGCTTCGCTGCACAGGAACTCGCGGACCGAGCTGCGCAGCACGGCGAGGCCGTCGGCTCGACGACTGTACGGCGTGGGGCCGGCGCCCTTGAGCTGGAGGGCGTGGCGGGCCCCTTCGGGCGTGACGATCTCGCCCAAGCCGATGGCGCGGCCGTCACCGAGCTGTCCGGCCCAGTTGCCGAACTGATGGCCGCCGTAGGCCATGGCGTAAGGGTCCATCGCGTCGAGGGTCGCGTTGCCCGAGAACACCCGGACGAACTCGTCGCTGGTGGCGACCTCGGGTGCCAGGCCCAGGTCGGCGAGCACCTCGGGGGAGTGGATCAGCAGGCGCGGCGCCGCGGTGGGCTTCGGCGCGACGCGCGAGAAGGCGGCGTGGTGGACCTGGCGAGGTTGGTTGAGATCGACCGGATCGGCGGGGAGGTCGTCGGTGAAGCGGTTGTCGAACGTGAGGTCGTCGAGGGTGAGGGAGGCCACGGATCCAGCCTACGCTCGGGGGCGCGGCAATCCCGGGCGAGCCGGGGCCGGTCCGGAGGTCACGATGCGCATCGGGGAACTGGCCGAGCGGGGCGACGTCACCACGAAAACGATCCGCTACTACGAGTCGATCGGGCTCCTCGACGAGCCGCCGCGGACCGACGGCGGCTACCGGACCTACGGGGAGGAGGCGGTCGAACGACTGCGGTTCGTGCGCGACGCCCAGGCGTCAGGCCTGACGCTCGCAGAGATCGCGTCGGTGCTGGAGCTCAAGGCCGCGGGCGCCCGCAGCTGTGCCCACACGACGACGCTGCTCGAGCACCACCTGGCCGAGGTCGACGCCCAGATCGAGCGGCTGACGGCCGCCCGGGCCGAGTTGGCCGTGCTGGCGGAACGAGCCCGAGGTCTGGATCCGGCCGCCTGCACCGACCCGAATCGCTGCCAGGTCATCGGTCCCGCTTGACCTTCCAGTCGGGTGGAATCTGTAGCCTGAAGGCATGACCACCGCCACCCCCCAACGCAGTGATCTGACCGTCGTCGGCATGACCTGCGGCGGCTGTGCAGCCAAGGTGCAGTCCGCCCTGTCGAGTGCCGACGGGGTGCTCGATGCCCAGGTCAACTTCGCCACCGCCCGGGCGACGATCCGCCACGACGGGCGAGATGACGCCGCATTCGTCGCGGTGATCGAAGGGCTCGGCTACTCGGTCCGCGACGCCGCCGACCTCGAAGCCGCCGAGCAGGCGCGGAGCGACGATCTTCGCCGCCGGTTCCTCATCGCTGCCGCCCTCACCGTCCCCGCGATGCTGATCTCGATGATCCGGCCGCTGCGATTCGATGGCTGGGAGTGGGTCGTCGGCGGCTTGGTGACCCCGGTCGTGTTCTGGTCCGGCGCGATCTTCCACCGGGCGACGTGGGCCAACCTGCGGCACCGCACCACCACGATGGACACCCTCGTCACGATCGGCACCCTCTCGGCGTGGACCTGGTCGGTGGTCGAGCTGTTCCGGGGCGATGACGGCCACGTCTACTTCGAGACGGCCGGCGTCATCATCACGCTGATCCTTCTCGGCAAGTGGATCGAGACCGCAGCGAAGCGTCGGTCGGGTGCGGCGATCCGCGCCCTCGCCGACCTCGGGGCCGTCACCGCCGAATTGGTCGACGGACGCCGGGTCGAGGTCGACGAACTCGTCGTCGGCGACCGGTTCATCGTGCGCCCGGGCGAGAAGATCCCGACCGACGGCATCGTGGTCGACGGCCGGGCCGCCGTCGACGCCTCGATGGTCACCGGAGAGTCGGTTCCCGTCGAGACGACGATCGGCGATGAGGTGATCGGCGCGACGATCGCCACCGACGGCGCCCTCACGATCGAGGCGACGCGAGTCGGGGCCCAGACCGCGCTGGCACAGATCATCCGCCTCGTCGACGAAGCCCAGGGCAGCCGCGCGTCCGTCCAACGGCTCGCCGATCGGGTCGCCGGCATCTTCGTGCCGACCGCGATCGTGATCGCGGCGCTGACGCTGATCGGCTGGCTGGTGTTCGGCGACGATGCCGACGCCGCCTTCACCGCCGCCGTCGCGGTGCTGATCATCGCCTGCCCGTGCGCGCTGGGGCTGGCCACGCCCCTCGGGATCATGGTCGGCACCGGGCGAGGCGCCGAGCTCGGCATCATCATCAAGGGCGGCGAAGTCCTCGAGGACACCCGCGAGGTCGAGACGATCGTGTTCGACAAGACGGGCACGCTCACCGAAGGGGCGATGAGCCTCAGCCGGGTCATCGTCGGCCCCGACGCCGACGCCGGTCTGACGAGTGACGCTGCTCGACTCGAAGGGTTGTCCGAGCATCCGATCGCGCAGGCGATCGCCGGTTCGAGCCTCACCGACGATCTCTCCGGCGGACCCGCCGTCGACGACTTCCGCGTGTTGGCCGGCCGGGGCGTGACCGGCAACGTCGACGGCCGATCGATCACGGTGGGACGGCGCTCGCTGTTCACCGACATCGATCCGGTCGTGGCCGCAGAGGCCGACCAGGCCGAGGCGGGCGGGACGACGGTCGTCTATGCCGGCCGTGACGGGCATGGCGCGGCCGCGTTCGTCGTTACCGACGAACTCAAGGCCACCACGGCCGCCGCCATCAGTGGCCTGCATCGTTCGGGGATGCGAACGGTGCTCCTGACCGGCGACAACGCCGTCACCGCTGAGTCGGTCGCGGCCAGTGTCGGCATCGACGAGGTCATCGCCGAGGTGCTGCCCGACGAGAAGGCCGCCGTGATCGAGCGGCTGCGCGCGGACGGCCACCGGGTCGCGATGGTCGGCGACGGCATCAACGACGCACCGGCCCTCGCCGCCGCCGATCTCGGCATCGCCCTCGGCACGGGCACCGACGTCGCGATCGAAGCGTCCGACCTCACGATCGTCAGTGGAGACCTGCGGGCGGTGCGCGACGCGATCTCGCTGAGCCGGCGCACCCTCGCCACGATCAAGGGCAACCTCTTCTGGGCGTTCGCGTACAACGCTGCAGCGATCCCGCTCGCCGCCGCCGGCGTGTTGAACCCGATGATCGCGGCGGCCGCGATGGGCATGTCGTCGATCTTCGTCGTCACCAACAGTCTGCGACTGCGCAGCTTCACGGGATCTCGCGCCGCGTCCTGAGGCTGCCGCCGGCCGGGGTCAGATCAGGTCGAGGTCCGAGAACCGACGGAGGAACGCGGCGATCTGCCCGCGGGTGGCCGGGGCGTTCGGCGAGAACTCGGTGGGGGAGGTGCCGGCCGTGATCCCGACCTCGGCCGCCCACGACACCGCATCGTTGGCGAACGATGCCTCATCGACATCGGCGAACGCATGCGGGGTGGTCGCCATCGGGCGTCCCGCCGCTCGCCACAAGAAGGTGACGAACTGGGCGCGTGTGAGTTGCTCGTCGGGGGCGAAGGTCGTCGGGCTGGTGCCGGTGGTGATCTCGTTCTCGAGCATCCACCGAACCGGAACCTCGAAGAACCGTCCGGCGGCGACATCCTCGAACGGAAGCTCGAAGGTCGAGGCGGGAGACCCGAACAGTCGCCACAGGAACGTGGCGGCCTGGCCGCGGGTGACGTTCTCGTTCGGGCAGTACCAGACCGCGGTGCAGCCGGTCGTGAGTTCTTCGGCCGCCAACCAGGCGATGTCGGCGGTGAAGACCGATCCCACCGTGTCGCAGAACGGTGTGTCAGCGCTCGGTTCGAACCCGAGACACACGATGTTCTTGGTGCCCACCCACACGAACTCCCATGGCTCGGGGTTCGGACCCTGGCTCTCGACCCCGTCGGGGTAGCTGGGCAGCCAGCCGTGGGCCTTGGCGTTGGCGAAGTTGTCGGCACTCAACCAGGCGTAGGCAGGGGTGTCGCCGAAGGCGCCGAGCACCGCCGCCCCCGACCGCAGGTCGATCGCATAGCCCGTGTGGTGCTTGGAGTAGCCGGGAGCGGCGACCATCTCGAGCAGGGTGTCGATGTCACTGTCGGACGTGCCGACGCTGCGTTCGTTCCAGATCTCGGCCTGACGGTCCGAGCTGCGATGAGCCGAGGTCAGCGAGATGCTGTGGCCGGCGGCCGCCGCCGACGCCTGGAGCGCTTCCCAGGCGATCGCCGCCTCGGCCTGCAGCAATCGACCGTCGGCGGTGGCCAACGGACCCGACGGCTCGGCCTGACGCTGATAACCCCGCATGACCGCGATCGCTCGAATGCGGTCGTCGAGCTCGGCATCGCCGGTGATCGGCGGTGGCTCCTCGACCGGGGCGAGGTTGAAAAGGATCGCCTCCTCCCAGGCCAGCACCAGCTCTTCCGCGGTGAGCTCACGGTCGCGGGCGGCATCGTCGACCGGGTCGGCCGCGACCGGCGCCACGCCGACGGCGACGAGTGCGAAGACGAACGCGACGACGAGGGAAGCCCGAGATGTCCGCATCGGGGCGAGACGCTACTCGGCGGCCGCCCGCGCGGCTTCGATCCTCTCGGTCGTGAGCTTCGGTGCGGCGAACACGAAGAGCACGACGTGCAGCACCCCGGCGACGACCCACGGCAGACGTAGGGCATCGCCTCGGTCGAGGGGGCCGTCGGCGATGGCGACCAACAGCCCGCCGACGATCGAGCCGATCGGCATCATCCCCCAGGCGAAGAAGCGGTAGACGCTGTTGACCCGACCGAGCAGCTGGTCGGGGATGATCGTCTGGCGGAGGCTGACGGTGATGACGTTCCAGAGCACCCCGATGAGGGAGTAGAACGCGAACATCACCCACACCACCGGCCAGAAGCTGGTGAACCCGATGATCACGTTGGACACGGCGCCGCCGAGGAGGGTGACCCACAGCGATGGCCCCGGCCCGATCCGGCGCGAGATCCACGACGCCGACCAGCCGCCGATGATGCCGCCGATCGCTCCGCCCGTCATCAGCAGGGCGAAGACCGTCGCCGACGTGTCGAGCACCTCCTGGGCGTAGAGCACCAGGATGGCGCCGGTCAGCATGCCGAG
>CAZEML010000029.1:0-11147 GCA_964513285.1 uncultured Candidatus Nemicrothrix sp. | reverse complement strand
CCCAGCGGGGGACCGACGAAGGTGTTGGCGACCTGCTCGGTACTCCAGAGTCGACCATTGGCCCGTTCGAGCTGGTCGGCGTCGACCAGGTTCGGCATGAAGGTCTGGGCGGCATTGTCGTAGATGACCTCGGCGATGCCGAACGCGAGGGTGACGAGCAGGAGGGTGACGTACAGCCCGACGTTGGTGTCGATGACCGCCTCGGCATCGTTGAGCACCTCGACGTTGGGAAGCGAGTCGTCGGCCGCGAGCACCACGAAGGCGATGAAGACCGCGATGACGGTGCGGGCCACGCTCGACCAGAACATGAGCACTCGGCGGTCGTAGCGGTCGGTGATGACGCCGGCCGGCAGGCTGAAGACCAGCCACGGCAACCGTTGGGCGACGGTGACGAGGGCGATCAGGAAGGCGTTGCGGGTGACCGCGGTCGCCAACCAGGGATACGCGATGACCCCGATGCCATCGCCGAGGTTGGAGATGGTCGAGGCGCTGAAGAGCTTGCGATAGTTGGCGCCAAGTGGACGCGACGGGTCGGCCGCGTCGGTCGTCGATTCGGAGGGGTCGGCCATCGGGGCGACGCTATCGCCCAGCCGCAGGCCCACCCGGTTGGTTTGTCACCGTGGGTCGCGTGTTGAGGACGATCAGGTGCCGCGGGTGTAGCCGAACTCGGCGGTCGCTCCGTCGCCCAGCGCTTCGAGCTGGGCGTCGTCCATCTCGGTGTGCAGGGCGAGCTGCGCGTCGGCGAAGTCGGTCTCGGGGCCGGCGACCTTGATCAGCTGATTGTGTCGGTCGGCGCCGCGCACGAGCATCGCGTAGTCGCGTTTGCCGCCGACCTTGCCCATCTCCGGGGTGATGTAGCGCACGACGAGCGCCACCCGCGGCCCGTCGGTCGTGTTCGGCCCCGAGCCGTGGAAGGTCAGCCCGTGGTGCAGGCTGATCTCGCCGGCGGCGAGCTCCACCGCGACCTCGTCGGCGGGGTCGTGATCGACGCTCACCTGCTGGCCGCGGCTCAGGAGGTTGTTGGCCCCGTAGGTGTCGTGATGGTCGACCGAACCGAGCCGGTGACTGCCGCGCACGAAGCTCATCGCACCGTTGGCGACCGTGACGTCGGTGAGTGCGATCCACGCGGTGACCTCTCGGTCCGCATGATCGAATCCCCAGTAGTTGAGGTCCTGGTGCATCGTCAGGATCTTGTCGGAGTGAGGCTGCTTGACGATCAGCTCCACCATCCACACGAGGAGGTCCGGTCCCAGGATCGATTCGACCCGGTCGAGAACGGCGGGATGCCGGGCGAGCTCGGCGGCTCGGGTCGACACCATGTGGAAGTTCGTGCGGGCGTAGTCGGCGAACGGGCGGGGGAGGCGGCCGTCGAACTCGCGGCGCAGTGCTTCGAAGTGGTCGGCGTGGTCGAGCGCGACCTCCCGGTCGAGAACCGGTGTCGGGAAGAAGAACCCGTCACGCCAGAAGGCCTCGGTCTGGTCGGCGGTCATCGAGCCGGGCATGTCGGCATCGTACTGAACGACTGTCCAGTGAGAGAAGAGGGCGGTGGACGCTTGCGACGGCTGGCGCGCGGACATTCCCGAGCGGCCGTGCAACCCTGACCTCCCGTGAATGGGCAATCAAACCTCCCGCCCCCGCCGTCGGCGTCGCAACCGCCGCCGCCGTCCGGGGCCCCGTACCCGTCGTCCGCTTCGCAGCCACAGCCGCTCAAGACCAACTGGCGAGAGGGCCCCCGGGCATCGACCAGAGCGCTGCGAGCCGTCGTCGTCGCCGGCGCCGCTGCCGGCGTGCTGTGGGGCCACGGGTTCGGCTCCATCGGCACCGCCGTCTGGCTGGGCCTCGTCGGCCTCCTCGTGCTCGCCCAGCCCCGCACCCGGGATCGTCTGCAGGTGCTCGCCGTCATCGCCGCCGGTGTATTCGCGACCTACCTCGCCCTGCGCGCGTCGAGCTGGCTGATCCCCCTCAACCTGCTGGCGACCTTCGGCCTCATCGCCTTCGCCGCGGTGATACCGGCGGATCGAGCCGTGCTGCAACGGCCCGCGATGGTGATCTGCCGCTACATCGGCCTGTTCCGCCTGGTCGAGGCGGCCCAATGGGTGCTGCGTCCGGTCGATCGCCTCATCGCCGCCCAGGATCGGAGCCGGCTGCGCAGCGTCGGCATCGGCCTTGCCATCGCGGTGCCGGTCGTCTTCGTGCTCGGATCGCTCCTCGCGGCGGGGGACGCCGTGTTCTCGGCTGCGCTCACCCAGATCGACGTCTTCGACAACGCGGCCATGACCGCCTTCTACATGGCCCTCGGCATGACCGTCACGACCACCCTGATGCTGGCCACGAGTCGCACCTGGTCGAGCCCGACCGAGCCGTCCCGACAGTTCGGCGCAACCGAAGCCAGCATCATCGCCGGCTCGGTCGCCCTGCTCTACTCGGCGTTCGCCATCAGCCAAGCCGTCGCCACCTTCGGCGGTGTCGACCCGGTGCTGGAGACGGCGGGGCTCACCCGAGCCGAGTACGCCCGAAGCGGCTTCTTCCAGTTGCTCTACGCCGCCGGGCTCACCCTCGCTGTGCTCCTCGTCCTCGACCGGGTCCGTCAGCCCGGCCACGACCGCACGTTCCGGTCCTTCGCCGTCGTGTCGTCACTGCTCACGGTGCTGGTCGTGGCGGTCAGCATCGATCGGCTCCTCACCTATGTGGACGACTTCGGCTGGACGATGCTGCGCCTCTACACGGTGCTCTTCGCCGCCTGGATCGGTCTGCTGTTCGTCGGCCTGGCGTTCCGGTTCGCTGGCCTGACAACGCTGCGCACCTGGTACCCCGTCTTCGTCGCCGTCACCGGACTGATCTGGCTGCTCGGACTCAACATCCTCAACCCCGAAGCGTTCGTCGCTCGCGAGAACCTCGCCACACCCGAACACACCGACGCGAGCTATCTCGTGCAGCTGTCGCCGGACGCAACCCCCGAGATCGTCGAACAACTGGTGACACTCAGCACCGAGGATCGCCGCCTCCTCATCGACCACCTGTGCACCGACGAGGACAGCTCATGGCTCGGCAACATCGGCCGCGCACGCGGTCACGACGCCATCGCCCCACGATGCTGATCACGAAGGCGTGAGTGCGGCGACGGCCTCGAGCGTCAGAACTCGGGGCCGTCGCTGATCAGCCGGAGGAGGTCGTACTCCAGCTCTGGCACTCGGCGACCGCTCGCGGCCAGCACGATCGAGTCGGTGAGTCCACTGGTGAACGCCACCCCCTGATTCGCGAGGCCGACCGCCCACCACACCGCCCTCGCCACCATCCACCAGTGCAAGGCGTCCATCCGAACGTGCCCGCCGGCCGCCTCGTAGCCGGCTCGAAGGTCGGCGAACGATCCGAAGCCGCCGACGGGCCGGTCGTCGTTGCCGAACCGCCACGTGCGGGTGCACATCCAGGCGAGGTCCTGCATCGGGTCGCTCCGTTGGCACAGCTCCCAATCGAGCACGGCCGCCAATCCGTCGTCGACGATGATGTTGCCGTTGCGGAAGTCGCCGTGGACGAGGGTGAGTTCGCTGGCGTCGATCGGGTGGTCCGCCAACCAGCGCAGGCCGTACCGGATCGCGGGCCGCGGCGTCGGGAGCAGCTCGAGCAGCTCCGTGTAGTGCTCGACGAACGTCACACAGGGCATCGCTTCGAGCTCGCTCGGGAGCTCGCTCGGCGAGATGGCGTGGATGCGAGCCATCGCCTCGCCGCACTGGAAGGCGAGGGCGTCGCCGTCGAGGCCATCGTCGAGCGCCCGCAGGATGTGGCGCGGAATGGTCCGGCCCTCGATCCGTTCCGAGACCAGCGCCGGGGCGCCGACGCCCGCCAGGGCTTCGGTCGCGGCGAGCACCCGGGGGACCGGGACGCCGGCACCGTGGGCTGCCCCCAGCAGGGTCGCCTCCTGGGTGACCGGCGCCGCATTGATGACGCTCGACGAGATCTGGGCGACCGCCGGGGTGGCCGTCGCTCCGTCGTGGATGTCGATGAACAGCGTGCTGCGCTGGGCACCCACCGACGCGGCTCCGGTGATCTCGACGCGGTGGCCGAGCAGTTCGCCGAGGCCGGCGGCGATCGCCGCGGGGTCAGGTCGCGCCATGGTCGGTGTAGCCGGGTTTGGCGACCTCGGCTCGGCGGGTGGCGTCGGCGAGCAGGAGCGGAAGGATCTCGTCGAGTCGTTCGCCGCGCCCGATCATCTGATCGAGTTCGGCGACGAGGTCCGGTGCCGTTCCGTCGTTCCCGAGGAGGTCGCGCAGCGCGAGCAGCGTCGCCTCGGCATCGGCGGCGCGGTCGCGGGCGAGCACTCGGCAGAGGTTGGCGACCACTCGCGCTGCATGCTGCGCGCCGCCCGAGGTCGCCGGGACGACCTGGTCGGTGAGCGTGCTCGCCATCGCCTCGAGGAGTGCGGTCGGCTCGGGCTCGTCGATCATCCGCCGTCGATCCCGTCGAAGTTCGGCTCGCGCTTCTCCGCGAAGGCGGTCATCGCCTCGATGTTGGCCGGGGTGCCCATCAGCTTCGCGAACGCCTCGTTCTCTCGCTGGTGTGCGGCGTGGAGATCCGCTCGAAGGGGATCCATGATCGTCGCCTTCGTCTCGACCAGTGAGCTGATCGGCTTTGCCGCGAGGGTCCGGGCGGCGGCCATGGTCTCGGCCATCAGGTCATCTGGCTCACAGACCCGGAAGACGAGTCCCATCTGGTGGGCTTCGGCGGCGGAGATCCACTCGCTGCTCATCAGCACCCAGCTCGCGTTCTGGCGACCGAGGAGCCTCGGGAACGTCGCACTCGAGGCGAGTTCGGGCGCGACGCCGAGTCCGGTGAACGGGCACTTGAAGCGTGCGTTGGTCGACGCGAAGACGAGATCGGCGAGGCCGAGGACCGTCACCCCGAACCCGAGGCCCAGGCCGTTCACGCCGAGGATGAGGGGCTTCGGGAAGTCGATCAGGGTTCGGCAGAGACCGGCGAAGCCGTGGGTCTGCTCGGGGCCGTTGCCGGTGGCGATCGCCGCCATCTCGAGCAGGTCCTGACCGGCGGAGAACGAGTCCTCGCTGCCGGTCAACACGACGACGGCCACGCCGGGATCGTCGGCCGCGGCGAGGAACGCCTCGGTCGTGTCGTCCCACATCGCGGTGTTCATCGCGTTCTTGGCCTCGGGCCGCCGGAACGTGATGGTCCGGACCCGGCCGTCGTCGACGATCTCGATCATGGCGAGGACCGTAGCGGTCGGCTCCCCGCCGGTGAGAACCCGATCAGCGTCGGCCGCCGTCGACCAGGAACTGCTGGGCGGTGCAGGCGGCGCCGTCGTCGGCCGCCAGGAAGAGCACCATCTGGGCGAACTCCTTGGCGTAGATGCGCCGCTTGATCGCCTGATCCCGCAGGGTTCCCTCCTCGCCCTCGGGGCTCCACCACTTGGTGAGCTGGCGTTCGGTCGCGACCCAGCCGGGCAGCACCGTGTTGACCCGCACCCCGTGCTGGCCGTAGGTGCGTGCCATCGTGCGCGTGATGCCCTCGACGCCGGACTTCGCGATGGCGTACCCCGGGAAGAAGTCCTCCTGCATCATGTAGCTGCTCGATCCGATGTTGACGATCGAACCGTTCTCGGCCTCGACCATCGCCGGCACGACCGACTGGATCGCGAAGACGAAGTGGCGCAGGTTCACCGCGATGCGGTCGTCGAAGTAGTCCGGCGTCATGTCCTCGAGCACATGGCGGTCGTCGCTCGCCGCATTGTTGACCAGCACGGTGAAGTCGCCGACCTCGGCGGCGAGTTCGGCGATGGCGGTCTGCATCGCCTCGATGTCGCGGAGGTCGACGATGCGGAAGACCGGAGTGTGAGCGGCGCCGGCGGCCTCGCACGCGGCGACGACCTCGGCCGCCTTGTCGGCCTGGAGGTCGAGGAAGGCGACCTTGGCGCCCTGCGCGGCGAGTTCGGTGACGATGCCAGCGCCGATGCCGTCCGCGCCGCCGGTGACGAGGCAGGTGCGGTCGGCGAGTGACGGGTACCGGGCGTACTCGGTGTCAGGGGCGGCGGTCGGGTCGATCATGGGAGAGCCTCGCTCGAGTGGGTGTGGCACCGATCCTGCCGTGTCCGGCGGGGCAATTGCACGATGCGGTGTCACACAGGGTGCCTAGGGTGACCATCATGACGGCAGCGGTTCAGGCGAGAGGTCTCACCAAGCGATACGGCGAGGTCCAGGCGCTCGTCGGGCTCGACCTCGACGTCGAGGAGGGTCAGGTCCTCGGGGTGCTCGGCCCCAACGGCGCCGGCAAGACGACGGCGGTGTCGATCCTCACCACCCTCACCGCGCCCGACGAGGGCGAGGCCACCGTCGCCGGCGCCGACGTGCGGCGAGACCCGGCCGAGGTGCGCCGGCGGATCGGGCTGTCGGGCCAGTACGCCGCGGTCGACGAGATCCTCACCGGGTTCGAGAATCTCGACATGATCGGGCGCCTCTATCGCCTCGGCGCCAAGCGGTCCCGCGAGCGAGCCGGCGAGCTCCTCGAACGCTTCTCGCTCACCGAGGCGGGCGGTCGGCCGGTCAAGGGCTACTCCGGCGGAATGCGGCGCCGGCTCGACCTCGCTTGTTCGTTGGTGGCCGAGCCGCCGGTGTTGTTCCTCGACGAACCGACGACCGGGCTCGATCCTCGGAGCCGGTTGGAGCTGTGGGACGTGATCCGCGAACTGGTCGACGGCGGCACCACCTTGCTGCTCACCACCCAGTACCTCGAAGAGGCCGACCAACTGGCCGACGACATCCTCGTCATCGACCGAGGTCAGGCGATCGCTCGCGGCACCGCCGACGAGCTGAAGGCGTCCGTCGGCAATCAGCGGGTCGAGGTGACGGTGCTCGACGGTCGGGTCGACGAGGCGGTCGCGCTCATCGCCGACATTGCCGAGGGTGAGATCGACGTCGACCGCGAGTCGGGGCGCCTCCGGGCACCGGTCGCCGACGGGTCGGTGTCGTTGCGGGCCGCGCTGCGGGCGCTCGAAGGGGCCGACATCCCGATCGACGAGGTCGGGCTCGCCCGGCCGACCCTCGACGACGTGTTCTTGACCCTCACCGGCCGATCGGCCGACGACGAAGGGAGCGACTCGTGAGCGCACTCACCGGCGCCGCCTCCGACGCGTTCGTCGTCGCTCGGCGCAACGTCATCAAGATCGTGCGGGTGCCCGAAGTCTTGGTCTTCGTGCTGATCCAGCCGATCCTGTTCGTGCTGCTGTTCGCCTATGTGTTTGGCGGTTCGATCGAGGTCCCTGGGGTCAGCTACCGCGAGTTCCTGATCGCCGGCATCTTCGCCCAGACCGTCGTGTTCGGCGCCACGTTCACCGGTGCAGGCATCGCGGAGGACATGACGAAGGGGATCATGGATCGCTTCCGATCGCTCCCGATGTCTCGATCGGCGGTGTTGGTCGGGCGCACGTTGAGCGATGTCGTCTACAACGTCTTGTCACTGCTCGTCATGGCCATCGCCGGACTGGTCGTCGGGTGGCGAATGCGGGGATCGCTGCTCGACGCGGTGATCGCCTTCGCGCTGATCTTGTTCTTCGCGTACGCCATCTCGTGGATCATGGCGCTCGTCGGCCTCGTCGTTCCGAGCCAGGAGGTCGTGCAGAACGCGGCGTTCATCTTCATCTTCCCGATGACCTTCATCGCCAACACGTTCGTGCCCTCCGACGACCTGCCGTCGGGGTTGCAGGTCGTGGCCGAGTGGAACCCGGTCTCAACGGTCACCCAGGTCGGGCGAGAACGCTTCGGCAACCTGCCGGCGAACGCTCCGGAGCCCGACGCCTGGCCGTTGCAGAATCCCGAGCTCTACACCCTCGGTGTCTCGGTGGCGATCATCGCGGTCTTCGCACCGCTGGCGATCCGACGCTTCGCCAGCAGCGGATCGTGAGCCCGACTCAGAAGCCGTAGAGCGCGGCGGGGTTGTCGACGAGGATCCGCTGCCGTTGCCCTGCCGGGATCCAGTCGTCGCGCCACGCGAGCAGGTCGTCGAACGACGGCGGATCGGCCTGGGCGGGGTGCGGCCAATTGCTCGCCCACAGCACGCGTTCGGGCGCGTCGGCGGTGAGCGCACGGGCGATCTCGGCGACGTCTTCGTGGGGGCGGGGGAGCGCAGAGCCTTCGTACGGCGCTGAGAGCTTCATCCACGCTCGACCCGAGTCGAGGAGGTGGCGAAGCGCGACGACCCCTGGCGAGTCGAGGCCCTGGGGCGGCATGAAGCGGCCGACATGGTCGACCACGACGTCGGTGGGCAGGGCGAGGAGGCGGTCGACGAGGTCCGGGAGTGCGTTCCCGTCGAGTTGGAGCTGGATGTGCCAACCGAACTCGGCGATCGCGGCCGCCGTCGGTTCGAGTTCGTCCCAGCCGACCGCGCCACCGGGCAACATGTGGAATCGGGCGCCCCGGACCCCGAGTTCGGTGAGGCGCTCCAGTTCAGCACGCGGTGTCGACGAATCGACGACCATCACCCCGCGGGCCGAGTCGCCGAACTCGGCCATCGCTGCGAGCTGGCAACGGTTGTCCATGCCGTAGGTGGTCGGCTGCACGACGACGACCCGATCGGTGCCGAGCGCGGTCTGCACGCTGCGGTACTCCTCGACCGAGGCATCCGAGGGTCGGATCACCGCGGCCGGGGCCGTCGGGTAGCTCGCGTCGTAGATGTGCATGTGGGTGTCGCACACGCCGGTCGTCACGGCCGCCACACCTCGGGGTTGGCGAGCCGGGGCGGCTCTTCCCCCCGCAGCATCGCCGCGATCTGCTCGACCGAGCTGCGGGCCTGGGCGTCGGCGTTCTCGGGGGTCAGCCCGCCGAGATGGGGAGTGGCGACCACGTCGGGACGAGCGGCGAGCGTCGGGTCCGGTCGCTGGTCGGGAGCGGTACCGACATCACACGCAAACGCACGGAGGTGGACCCGGTCGAGCGCCTCGGCGACCGCGTCCTCGTCGACGACCTCGCCCCGGCTCACGTTCACGAGGATCGCTCCGGGACGCATGGCGGCGAGCGCCTCCGCGCCGATCAAGCCGACGGTCTCGGGGTTGGCGTCGACCAGCGGGAAGACGACATCGGCAGTGGCGAGCGCCGCGTCGAACGTGGTCGTGTCGAACCGCTCGGGCACGTCGGCGCGGGGGTCGACGACGACCACCTGCAATCCGGCGGCAGCGAGGAGATCGGCCAGATAGGCCCCGATGGCGCCGTACCCGATCACCGCGGCGGTCATCCCCCGCACCTGACGGCCGGCCCGCTGAGGCGGCGGGTCGCCGGCCCGATAGTCGGCCACCGACGACGCGATGTTCCGAGCCGCGTCGAGCAGGAGGCCGAAGGCCAGCTCGGCGGTCGACGCGACGAAGGACTTGTCGGCATGGCCGACCACCACCCCGGCCCGGCTCGCCGCGTCGACGTCGATCGTGGAGATGTCGACCGCCGTGCGCAGCATCGCGACGAGTTCGGATGATGACTCGAACAGTGCCGCCTCTCCGGGCGTGGCGCGATGAGCGACGATCACCTGGCAGCCCGCAGCGGCGTCGATCAGCTCGGACGTGGTCAGGTCCCGGGCGAGGGGGTTGGTGACCACCTCGACGTCGAGCGCCTGGAGTTCGGGCAGCGCCCGGCCGTAGTAGGCCTCGAGATCCTCGGGGTTGTGGGTGAGGAAGACACGCAAGGTCACGATCGGACGCTACCCCGGCCGCTCGGCACCGTTCGCAGCAATGGCGTTCGAGGGAACCGTGGCCCCGGTGAGGTCCGGCCCGGCATCGGCGACCCCACTACCGTGGCGGCGATGAAGGTCGAATCATTGCTCCCGCTCGGCAAGCTCGACCCGGGCCTGCGCGAGCCCGATACGCCGCTCGACATCCGGGACTTCGGACGACTTGCCGCGGTCGCCGAATCGGTGGGTCTCGACGCCGTGCTCGTCGAGGAGACCAAGGACGACCCGTTCCAGATGATGGCGCTCGGCGCGGCGGCGACCGAGCACATCCAACTCGGCACGTCGGTCGCGATGGCGTTCCCGCGCAGCCCGACGGTGACCGCGATGGCGGCGTGGTCGCTGTCGAAGCTGTCCGGCGGGCGCTTCATGCTCGGTCTCGGTACCCAGGTCCGCGCCCATGTACAACGACGGTTCGGGCTGGGCTGGCACGCTCCAGCGCCATGGATGCGTGACTACATCGGTGCGATGCGGGCCGTGTGGCGCTGTTGGCAAGAACGCCAGCCGCTCGAGTTTCAGAGCGAGCACTACACGCTGGACTTGATGGTGCCGCTCTTCGATCCCGGCCCGATCGACCATCCCGACATCCCGATCCACGTCGCCGTCATCGGGCCGAACATGACGGCGATGGCGGGGGAGTGCGCCGATGGGATCCGCCTCCATCCCGTGGTGACACCGAAGTACATCGACGAAGAGATCCTGCCGAACCTCGCTCGTGGCGCGGCCCGCTCCGGTCGCGACGTCGACGAGGTCGAGGTCTGCCTCAAGCCTCTGATCGGCACCGCCCCCGACGCCGAGCGGCTCGAGCGAGTCATCCAGACCGTGCGCGCCCGATGCGCGTTCTACCTGTCGACCCCGTCCTACCGGGGCGCGTTCGCGATCCACGGCTGGGAGGACCGAGCCCGGAAGGCGAGCGAGTACAGCCGGGCTGGCCGTTGGGACGAGCTCCCCGCACTCGTCGATGACGAGATGCTGCACACCGTGGCCACGATCGGGACCTACGACGAGATCGCGGGAAAGCTCAACGACCGGTTCGCCGACCGGCTCGACCGCATCGAATTCTCGGTTCCGGTCAACGAGCCCGGCGACGCCGAGGCCTTCGCCGCCATCCTCGGCGAACTCGACCGCAGCTGAGCGAGCGAACGGCCGGCCGTCGTCGGTCCAAGGCGATGCGTTGCGGTGACCTAGGTCATCGCCGAGAGCGCCGTTCGGCGGATGCGGTGACGAGCCGAGAACTCCGATGACACTCAGGTGTTCAAGTCTGTAGCTGTCGGCGCCGTCACTGTGCTCACCCTCGGGGTGCTCGCCCTCCCCGGAGATGGAGCGTCGACCCCCGACGCGGGCGACCTCGCCGATCGTCCCGCCGCACCCGAGGTCCTCGCCCCGGCTGCGGGTACGCCCGTGGCCCCGGACGACGGGCTCGTGCACCTCAT
>CAZEML010000028.1:28416-32253 GCA_964513285.1 uncultured Candidatus Nemicrothrix sp. | reverse complement strand
GGTTCAAGTGGCCCAACGATCTCCTGATCGAGCACGAGGCCGTGACCGGCAAGCTGGCCGGAGTTCTGGCCGAGTTCGTCGCCGGGCCGCCCGACGTCGTGATCGTCGGCATGGGCCTCAACATCGGCCCGCCCGGCATCGCCGGCGCGGCCTCCCTCCAGGAGGCGGGGGTCGACGCGACCCGCGACGAGGTGCTCGCCGCCGTGTTGCTCGCCCTCCCGGAACGGCTCACCGACCCCGAACGGGTGAGGGACGAGCTCCGGACGCATTCCGCGACCATCGGGCGTCGGGTCCGAGTCGAGCGTGTCGGTGGTGACGTGATCGGCGACGCGGTCGACGTCGACGCGGATGGTCGACTCGTTCTCGACGTCGACGGTGCGCGGCAGGTCGTGTCCGTCGGCGACGTGATCCACCTCCGTCCGGCGAAGGGCTGATCTCGCCAGCGGCATCTCGACCGCTACGATCCGGCGCCGTGGTGTACGACGAAGCCGTCGAGCGAGGTGAGGCCGTGGTGCTTCGGCGCACCTGGCCGCAGCGCATCGTGATCCTGGCCTGCGTCGGCCTCATCGCGGCGTCCGCCGGAGCCGCCTATGTCGTCGAGGGCTTCTACTCCGAGGTCGCCGACATCGGCCGTATCGAGTTCTCCGGCGACCTCCTCGACACCGAGACGTCGCCTGGCGAGCCGGTCAATTTCTTGATCATCGGCGAGGACAGCGCCGAAGGCATCGATCCTGAGGACTCGATCACCATCGGGCGAGACGAGGATCCACTCGGCCGTTACAACGCCGACAGCATTTCGATCCTCCGCGTCGATCCCGTCGGCGAGCAGGCGTGGGCGCTTTCGATTCCGCGGGATCTGCTCGTCGAGATGCCCGGTCGGGGCCAGCGCAAGATCAACTCCGCCTCGCAGGTCGAAGGGCCCGAACTCCTTGTGCAGGTGATCGAAGAGAATTTCGACATCGCGATCAACCACTACGTCCAGCTCAACTTCTTGGCGTTTCGCGACGTGGTCGAGGAGCTCGATGGCGTGCCGATGTGGTTCCACTACCCCTCGCGCGACCTCGCGACGGGGTTCAACGCCTTCGAGGCGGGCTGCACGACCCTCGACGGCGCCAACGCGCTCGGCTTCGTTCGCTCCCGGAACTACGAGGAGTTCATCGACGGCGACTGGGACGAGGACCCGACCTCTGATCTCGGTCGCATCGAACGCCAGCAGCAGTTCGTGATCTCCGCCCTCGATCGAGCGATCGCTCGCGGCGCACGCAACCCGACCACGCTCGCCGCACTCATCGACTCGGCGGCCGACAGTGTCATCCTCGACCAGGGGCTGACTCCAGCGGAGCTGATCGAGCTCGCTGAAGCCTTCACCAACTTCGACAGTGAGAACCTCGAGACCTTCTCTCCCGCGGTCATCGACCTGTTCGACGAGGAGGGCAACTGGACGGCGCTCGGACTGGTCGAGGATCTCGACGCGGAGATGTTCCAGATCTTCCGAGGCACCGCCGACGCGGTCTCGCTCGGTGAGATCCGCTTCGTCGTGGCCGGCGTCGATCAGGCCGCGGTCGTCGACAGCACCGAGCTGCTCCGCGACCTGGGCTTCGCGGTCGGCACCGAACGCATCGTCGCCGGCGTGGCGGCCGACAACGTCATCGTCCATCCGGCGGGGGAGCGGAGCAACGCCGAAACCCTCGCGCGGTACATCGTCCCGGTACCGGCGCTGGTCGAAGACCCTTCGACGAGTGAGATGACCCTCGTGCTCGGGACCGAACACGACGGCATCGCCTTCTTTTTGCCCCAGCCGGCCGACGAGACGCTCGCCGCGATCGAGGCCCTCGGTGAGGTGGCGATCCCGTCGTTGTCGACGATCACCTCGAGCACGTCGACGACCGTCCCGGCCTCGACCCTCGCCCCGACCGGAACCGGTGACGACGCGTCGACCACGACCACGTCGACGACGACCACCACGACCACGACCACCACCACGACGACCGTCGCACCGGCGACGACCACCACGACGGTCGCGCTGTTGCCGGGTCGAGCGCCGGAGGGGCAGACCTGCGGCTGACCGCTGGCCGTGGTTTCCAGGCCAATAGACTCATGCGGAACCGGTCGCGGGCCGATTTCATGGACACCGGCGACCATCCCCCGCGTTGAGGAGAACCTCTCTATGACCAGCACCATTGCCGTCATCGGCACCGGCTACGTCGGTCTCACGACCGGCGCCTGCTTTGCCCACCTCGGCCACCGCGTGATCTGCGCCGACATCGACCAGTCCAAGGTCGACCGACTCAACCAGGGCGAGATTCCGATCCACGAGGCGGGTCTCGAGGAGATCGTCCGCGACGCCATGGACGCCGGCACGCTGAGCTTCGTGCTCGGGTCCGAACACGCCGTCAGCGACGCCGAGTTCGTGTACCTCTGCGTGCCGACCCCGCAGTCCGCTGACGGGTCCGCCGACCTCAGCTACCTGACCGCAGCCGCCGAGCAGATCAGCCCCCACCTGCAGCCGGGCACCGTCGTCGTCAACAAGTCGACCGTGCCGGTCGGTTCGACCCTCCTCGTCGAGCGTGCGCTCGGCCGCTCCGACATCCCGGTCGTCTCCAACCCGGAGTTCCTGCGCGAAGGCACCGCAGTCGACGACTTCCTGAACCCGGATCGCGTCGTGATCGGCTCTGACGATCAGGCCGCGGCTGGTCGCGTCGCCTCGCTGTACCTCGGCGTCCGCGCCCCGATCATGGTCACCGACCCCGCATCGGCGGAGACCTGCAAGTACGCGGCGAACGCCTTCCTCGCCACCAAGCTCTCGTTCACCAACGCCATCGCCGCGGTGTGTGAAGCCGTGGGCGCCGACGTCAACGACGTGCTGCTCGGCATGGGTTACGACCACCGCATCGGTCACGAGTTCCTGCGGCCCGGCCCGGGCTGGGGCGGCTCGTGCTTCCCCAAGGACTCCAAGGCGATCATCTCGATCGCCGAAGACGCCGGGTACGACTTCGCGCTCATGCGCGGCGTGGTCGAGGTCAACGTCGAACAGTTCGACCGCATCGTCCGCAAGGTCGAGTCGGTCGCCTCGCTCGACGGGGCGACGATCGGTGTGCTCGGCATTGCGTTCAAGGCCGGCACCGACGACACCCGCGAGTCGCCCGCCATCGAGGTCATGAAGCGGCTCGTCGCCAAGGGAGCCACGGTCCGGGCCTATGATCCGGCGGTCGACTCGGTCGACATCGACGGTGTCGAGGTCGTGGGCGACGCCTACGCCGCCTGCGAGGGCGTTTCGGCGGTCGTCGTCGCCACCGAGTGGGACGAGTTCAAGTGGCTCGACCTCGACAAGGTCGGCGAACTCGTCACCGAACGCAACGTGATCGATGCCCGAAACCTGCTCGACCGGGGTGCGCTCAAGCGCCGCGGCTTCACCTATCAGGGCGTCGGACGGAGCTGACCGTGGCTCGCATCGTCATCACGGG
Organism: uncultured Candidatus Nemicrothrix sp.; assembly: GCA_964513285.1. GTDB lineage: Bacteria > Actinomycetota > Acidimicrobiia > Acidimicrobiales > Aldehydirespiratoraceae > UBA11606. The sequence goes on along the minus strand of CAZEML010000028.1, from coordinate 28,789 downwards.
CGGCGCTGGATTCCTCGGCTCTCATCTGGCCGATCGTCTCCTCGCCCGCGGTGACGAGGTCGTCGCCATCGACAATCTGTCCACCGGCAACAAGGCCAACATCGAGCACCTGTTCGGGGTCGAGGGGTTCACGTTCGTCCAGCACGACGTGTCGAACTATGTGTGGGTGCCTGGCGCGGTCGACGCGGTCCTGCACTTCGCCAGCCCGGCCTCGCCCATCGACTATCTGGAGATGCCGATCCAGACCCTCAAGGTCGGGTCGCTCGGCACCCACAACACCTTGGGTCTCGCCCTCGACAAGGGCGCGACCTACTTCATCGCGTCGACCTCGGAGGTCTACGGCGACCCGCTGGTGCACCCCCAGACCGAGGAC